>NZ_CP088247.1:0-308750 GCF_021117295.1 Methylorubrum sp. B1-46
ATGCACCTCGACGGCAGCATGTCGGACGGCGATGGCGGAAACGGCAGGGGGACCATCGATATCCCCGCGGCCTGGACGCGGGTGAAGCGGCGGCTGCGGGCGGAGCTTGGCGAGGACGTGTTCGCGAGCTGGTTTGCCCGTCTTGAGCTGGAAGACGTTCAGGGCGGCGTTGCCCGTCTCACGGTGCCGACCCGGTTTCTCAAGAGCTGGATCGAGTCGCATTATCTCGATCGGGTGCTGACGACCTTCCGGGCCGAGGCCGACGATATCAGCCGCATCGAGGTCGGCGTGCGGGGGGCCTCCGCGCCGGCCCGCCCGAGTGCCGGCAGCCAGGCGAAATCGAACCCGACGAGCGGGCCGCTAAACCGGCTCCATGCTACTGCGACGGCCGCCGCTCTCCAGGGACCGGGTCCGCTGGTCGAGACCGAGATCACCTCGCCCCGCGGCGAGTCGGGTTCGGTCGATCTCAACGGCGCACCGCTCGATGTACGGCTCACCTTCGCCAATTTCGTCGTGGGCCGCTCCAACGCCCTGGCCCACGCGGCGGCGGAGCGGATCGCCCGCAGCGACGGTGACGGCGCGCTCTACAACCCGCTCTACGTCCATGCCGGCGTGGGTCTCGGCAAGACGCACCTGCTCCACGCTGCCGGCCATGCCGCCCGCGAGGCGGGACGCCGGGTGATCTATCTCACTGCCGACCGCTTCATGTACGGTTTCGTCAATGCCCTGAAGACACAGAGCGCGCTCGCCTTCAAGGAGCGTCTGCGGGCGATCGACCTGCTGATCCTCGACGACGTGCAGTTCATCCAGGGCAAGTCGATCCAGACCGAGTTCGGCCACACCCTCAACGCCCTGATCGATTCCGGACGCCAGGTGGTGGTTGCCTCGGACCGTCCGCCGACGGAGCTGGAGGCGCTCGACGAGCGGGTGCGCTCGCGCCTGGCCGGCGGTCTCGTCGTCGAGATCGGCGGGCTGGATGAGGGCTTGCGCGCCTCGATCCTCTCCGCCCGGCTCGACGCCGTGCGGCAGAGCCACCCGAACTTCGAGGTCTCACCGGCCGTCTCCGCCTACGTCGCCCGCGCGATCACGGCCAATGGCCGCGACCTCGAAGGCGCGGTGAACCGGCTCCTGGCCCACGCCACGCTGACCGGCGCGCCGGTCACCGTCGAGACCGCCGAGACCGCGATCCGCGACCTCGTGAAGAACCGCGAGCCGAAGCGGGTGAAGATCGAGGACATCCAGAAGCTGGTGGCCTCGCGCTACAACGTCTCGCGGTCCGACATCCTGTCCGAGCGCCGCACCGCCGCCGTGGTCAAGCCGCGCCAGATCGCGATGTATCTGTCGAAGGTGCTGACCCTGCGTTCCCTGCCCGAGATCGGCCGCCGCTTCGGCGGGCGTGATCACACCACCGTGCTGCACGCGGTGCGCAAGATCGAGAAGCAGATCGGCGAGGATGCGGTGCTCGGCGACGAGGTCGAACTGCTGAAGCGGATGCTCCAAGATTGACGGCGATCGGGGCGGAGCCGGGTTCGGTCCGGCTCCGTTCCCAATAGCCGTCGGTCGTGTCCTCCCAAGTGGGGAGCGGTCCGGCGTGGATGGACACGCTCGGGGATCGACCCTTCGAGGGGCGGGACAGCGCGGAGGTCGCCCTTGCCTTCGCGGGAGCGCTTCGCCAAGCTGCCGGACCCGCTCCGCACTGGCGCGCCTCGCGAAACACTCCGTCACCGACCAGCCCTCCGGCCGCGATGGCGGGAGGGGCGTTTCGAGAGAGTCGCGCGGTTTTCGGGCCTGACCGACGGCGGACGGGCCGATTGTTCAAGAGACGACGGGTTTTCCGATGAGAGTCACAGTCGAGCGCGCGGCCCTCCTGAGATCGCTCGGCCATGTCCACCGGGTGGTGGAACGGCGCAACACGATTCCGATCCTCTCCAACGTCCTGCTGCGCACCGGCGAGAACGGCCTGCAACTGAAAGCGACCGATCTCGACATCGAGGTGACCGAGACCGTCGCCGCGGACGTTCTCGACGCCGGCGCCACCACCGTGCCGGCCCACGTCATCTACGACATCGTGCGCAAGCTGCCCGACGGCGCGCAGGTCTCGCTGGAAACCTCCGGCGAAACCGGTCAGATGACGATCCGCTCCGGCCGCTCGCGCTTCGCGCTCGGTGCCCTCCCCGAGGGCGATTTTCCTGATTTGGCTGCGGGCGAACTGCCGCATTCCTTTGCGATCCCTGCGGCCGAACTGAAGCAACTCATCGAGAAGACGCAGTTCGCGATCTCGACCGAGGAGACGCGCTACTACCTCAACGGCATCTACTTCCACACCGTCGAGGTCGAGGGCGCGCTCAAGCTGCGGGCGGTGGCGACCGACGGGCACCGGCTGGCCCGGGTCGAGACCGAGGCGCCCGAGGGCAGCCGCGGCATGCCGGGCATCATCGTGCCGCGCAAGGCGGTGGCCGAGATCCAGAAGCTCGTGGACGATGGCGGCGAGAGCGTGCAGGTCGAGCTGTCGCCGGCCAAGATCCGCCTGACCTTCGCTGGCGGCGTGACCCTGATCTCGAAGCTGATCGACGGCACCTTCCCCGATTACCAGCGAGTGATCCCGACCGGCAACGACAAGCGCCTGACGGTGGAGCGCGACGCCTTCGCCAAGGCGGTGGACCGCGTCTCGACCATCTCGTCCGAGCGCGGCCGCGCGGTGAAGCTCGCCATGGGCGACGGACGGCTCGCCCTCTCGGTGACCAACCCGGATGCCGGTTCTGCGACCGAGGAGCTCGATGTCGATTACGAGGCCTCCGCCCTCGATATCGGCTTCAACGCCCGCTACCTCCTCGACATCACCGCGCAGTTGCAGGGTGATACCGCTCTGTTCAAGCTCGCCGATCCCGGCTCGCCGACTCTGATCCAGGACCGCGACGGGGCGCCGGCGCTCTACGTTCTGATGCCGATGCGCGTGTGAGTCCGCTTCCGGCTCCGGCCGGATCGGATATATCGCTTACGATGGACACCCTGCCGGGAGGCACGCGCCTCACCCGACTGATCGCCCGCGATTTTCGCAACCACATCGATCTGGATCTGGCCACGACGCGCCGCTTCGTGGCTCTGGTCGGCGAGAACGGTGCGGGCAAGACCAACATCCTCGAGGCGGTCTCGCTGTTCTGTCCCGGCCGCGGCCTGCGCCGGGCAGATCTCGCGACTATGGCGCGGGTCGACGGGCCGGGCGGCTTCGCGGTTTCGGCGACCCTGGAGACGGCCGAGGCCGAGCACCGGCTCGGCTCCGGCTACGAGCCGCCGGGCTACGACAGCCGCGGCACCCGCGTCTGCCGGATCGACGGGGCGCCTGCTCCCTCCCCCGTCGCCTTCTCTGAATTCCTGCGGATCGTCTGGCTGACGCCGGATTTCGACGGCCTGTTCCGCGGTGCCGCCGGTGACCGGCGCCGCTTCCTCGACCGGCTGGTGCTCGCCGTCGATGCCGGCCACGGCGCCCGCGTTTCCGCGATGGAGCGAGCCCTGCGCTCGCGCAACCGCCTGCTCGACGAGCGCCCCGACGACGGTCGCTGGCTCGACGCGGTCGAGCGCGAGGTGGCTGAGCTCGGTGTCGCCGTGGCGCTCGCCCGGCGCGAGACGGTCGAGCGCCTCGACCGGCTCATCGCCGAGACACGGGACGATGCCGCGCCCTTCCCCTGGGCCTCCCTGCGGCTGGAGGGCGACCTCGACGACCTCGTCGCGGTCTGGCCGGCGCTGGAGGCGGAGGATCGTTTCCGCCGCGCGCTGATGCAGGGCCGCCACCGCGACCGTGCCGCCGGTCGCACCCTGATCGGACCGCAGACGACCGACCTCGTCGTGCGCCACGGCCCGAAGGATGTGCCTGCCGCCACCGCCTCCACCGGCGAGCAGAAGGCGTTGCTGATCGGCCTCGTTCTGGCGCACGCCCGCCTGGTGCGGGCGATGAGCGGGCTCACGCCGCTCATCCTCCTCGACGAGGTCGCCGCCCATCTTGACCCGCGGCGGCGCGCCGGGCTGTTCGACGCGCTCGAAGCGCTTGAAGGGCAGGTCTGGATGACGGGCGCCGACCCGGCCCTGTTCGCCGAATTGGAAGGCCGGGCGGATTTGATCGGCGTCGCCGATGGGCGCCTCGTGGCGGCGGGGACGTGAGGTCAGGCCATCGCCGCCGGGATATCGGTTTGGGAAAAATCGTTGCCGATGAAGAGGAGCGGGACGTTGCGCGTCCTGGCGCAGGCATAGGCGAAGCAGTCACCCATGTTCAGTTGCGCCGGGTGGCCCTGGCCCTTGCCGAAGCGGGCGAAGGCGGCGAGAGCCACTTGTCCCTCTGCCTCGCCGATTGGCACGATCGTGATGCCGGCAACTCTCAGAAATTCATGAACCTGCGCTTCCGACGCCTCTGCGGACTGAACTCGCCTCCTCGTCACCGCTGCCACAGTTTCGAACACGGCCACGGCGGAGGTGATCGGAGCCGACACACGATCCAGACATTGGAGCAAGAGGCTGCGTTGCGGCTCTCCGATCAGAATTGCGACCATCGCCGAAGCATCGACGAACATCACGGCTCTCCGTTCAGCTCGTCGAAGAATTCCTTATTGGCGGGGATACCGGTGTCGGGTACGGCATCCAGACGATCGAGCAGAGGCCGCAATCGCTCTTCCAGCGGGAGGCGGCGCTCTTGCCGTTCCAGCTCGTTGACGAGTGCGATACGCACCGCCTCGGTCTTGCTCACGCGCGCCCGCGATGCCAGCTTCTCGGCGAGGCGGTTCACTTCCTCGCTGCGGATGTTCAGGGGCATGCTGGCCTCGATGTGTAGACAACCGTAAGCTATTGCCTACACGATCCGCCCGCAAGCCGGACCGGGTCTTTCGTTCGTTCCCACCTTCGCAAGTGACCCGATGACAGCTCGCCTCGACGAGGCTCGTGCCGCTCTCAAAAAAACCTTCGGCTACGACGACTTCCGTCCCGGTCAGGACGAGGTGATTGGCGCCGTGCTCGACGGCGCGGACGTGTTCGCGGTGATGCCGACGGGCTCGGGCAAGTCGATGACCTACCAGCTGCCCGCGCTGGTCGATGCGGGCCTGACGGTGGTGGTCTCGCCGCTGATCGCGCTGATGCACGATCAGGTGCAGCAGATGCATGCCTTCGGAATCGAGGCCGCGACCCTGAACTCGACGGTGGCTGAGGTGACGTCGCGGGAGACGTGGCGCAAGATCCGCTCAGGCGATCTGCGGCTGCTGTTCGTCTCGCCCGAACGCCTGCTGATGGACGGTTGCATGGAGGCCCTGCGCGGGGCCGGCGTGCGGCGGCTCGCGGTGGACGAGGCGCACTGCGTCTCGCAATGGGGCCACGATTTCCGTCCCGAATATCGCGAGATCGCCCGCGCCCGCGAAGCACTCGGCAACGTCCAAACCCTGGCGCTGACCGCTACCGCCGACGCGGCGACCCGCGCCGAGATCGCCGAGCGGCTCTTTCCCGCCGGCCGTTCCCCCAAGACCTTCGTCCACTCCTTCGATCGGCCGAACATCCGGCTGACCTTCCAGCCGAAGGATAACCCGACCCGCCAGTTGGAGCGCTTCCTGCGCGACCGGCGGGCGGAGAGCGGCATCATCTACTGCTCGTCGCGCAAGCGCGTGGAGCAACTCGCCGATACCCTGAAGGCGGACGGATTCAACGCCCTGCCCTACCATGCCGGGCTCGACCAGGGCACGCGGGCGCGCAATCAGGATACCTTTCTGCAGGAGGACGGCGTGGTGATGACCGCCACGATCGCCTTCGGCATGGGCATCAACAAGCCAGACGTGCGCTACGTCTGCCACGCCGACATGCCAACCAACATCGAGGGCTACTATCAGGAGATCGGCCGCGCCGGCCGCGACGGGCTGCCCTCCGACACCCTGACCCTTTACGGCCTCGACGACATGGCGCTGCGCCGCCGCCAGATCGATGAGAAGGAGATCTCGGAGGAGCGCCGCCGGGTCGAGCGGCGCAAGCTCGAGGCGATGATCGCGCTGTGCGAGGGCGCCGCCTGCCGCCGTCAATCGCTGCTCGGCTATTTCGGCGAGGCGAGCGAGCGCTGCGGCCGCTGCGATCTCTGCCGCAGCGGCGTCTCGCTCATCGACGGCACCGTGGCGGCGCAGAAGCTTCTCTCGGCGATCGTGCGCACCGGCCAGCGCTTCGGAGCGGCCTATGTCTGCGACGTCGTGCATGGCAAGGAGAGCGAGCCAATCCGCCGCAACGGCCACGCCGCGCTGAAGACCTTCGGTGTCGGCGCCGATAAACCGGTGGCCGCGTGGCGCGCGCTCTTGCGCCAGCTCTTCGCGGCCGGGGCGGTCGCCGAAAACACCGACGGCTATGGCGGCCTCGTCATGACCGACAAGGGCGAAACGATCCTGTTCGGACGCGAGACGATCGAGGTCAGGCCCGATCCCGAGCCGAAGAAGGCCGAGCCGAAGAACCGCCGTCCGGCAGCCCGCGACGACGACGCCAATGCGCTGAGCGAGGCGGACGAAGCGCTGTTCCAGCATCTGCGGGGCCTGCGCGCGACCATCGCCAGGGCGGAAGGCATCGCCGCCTTCATGGTGTTTCCCGATCGCACCCTGATCGAGATGGCGCGCGCGAAGCCCATCGATCTCTGGGCGCTGCGCACGGTCCACGGCGTCGGCGAGCGCAAGCGCGAGGCCTACGGCGAGCGGTTCACCGATGCGATTCGCGAATTCCTGGACGACGCCAAGAAGGCCGGCTGACGGACCTGGGCCTTATCCGCTCGCCTTGAGCGCGGTTTCGTCATCGCGAGGCAGTGTCGACGCGATCCGGGGCTCGTCCGATCCGGAGATGCCGTGCTTTGGATCGCTTCGCTGCCGCTCGCGATGACGGCGTGTGGCAACGCCTGAGCGCCCACCGGGTAACCGTCGGATTCAGCCTGTTCTCGGCTCGCTCGTCTTCTCCGCGATCGATGCGCGACTCGGCCGGACTGCTCGTCGCAGGCAGGCGGACTTGCCATGCAAGGGTTATCCACATATTGTCCACAGAAAGAACATAACGCGAACATCTGTCGCCGGTCGAGGCGGCGCGCTTCCATCCACGGACCCGGTCCACAGCCTGGGGACAACCATGAGAACAGCCGACAAGCAGATCGCCGACATCCTCGTGCGCTACGGTGAGCCCTTCGCGGGCAATGTCTGGCGCGTGCAGGGCACGGCCGTCATCTACCACAAGACCTTGGAGCGGATTGCCGCCCACACCAAGATCCGCTTCGACCCGCCAACCCTCCTGCGCAGCGAGCGCGACGAGGCGGTGATTCTCGTCACCGGCCGCATGCCCGGCGAGAAGGCGGGCGAGGAGCGGGTCGAGTGGTCGATCGGGGAAGCGCTGGTCAACGTCAACTACCGCGTCTCCGGCCGGCAGGCGGCCTATGTCTACGCCATGGCCGAGAAGCGGGCGAAGGACCGGGTCATCCTCAAGCTGATCGAGCTGCACGGCCTCGTCTATTCCGAGGAGGAGGCGGACGAATTCCGCCAGAACCAGCCGATGGCGATCCGCGCCGTGGACGAGGATTTCGACGCCTCCCCGGCCTTCGACGAGGTGACTGAGCAGGAAGCCGACCTCAAGCGCCTGATCGACGAGGCGGAATCGATCAACGCGGTGACTGACTTGATGCTCGACGAGCGCACTCAGGCCACCCTCAACGCCATGCCGCACGGCACCCGCGAGGAGGTGCGCGACTACGCCAAGGCGCGCCTGCGGGCGCTTGGCTGGCCGCCGGCGAAGAAGGCCGGGCGCGGCAGCCGCGCCGCGTAACGGGTTCTCGAAGGACTACGCCGTTCGGTGGGGTGCCGGGGCGGAGTCCCGGCGTGTCCCAGGGCTTGGCCCTGGACCCGCGAAAGGTCTCGACCTTTCAAAACCATGGCAGGGTGTGAGCATGAACGCGCCGGTCCGGACGCCCGATCTCGACCTGCTCGCCGGCTCGGTCGAGCGCGTGACATTTCATAGCGCCGAGACGGGCTTCTGCGTCCTCAAGGTCCATGCGCGGGGCAAGCGCGATCTCGTGCCGGTGGTGGGCCACGCCCCCGCCATCGCCGCGGGCGAATGGCTGACGGCCTCGGGACGATGGATCACCGACCGGGAACACGGACTCCAGTTCCGTGCTGACACGCTCCAGGTCACGCCGCCCACCGGGATCGAGGGCATCGAGCGCTATCTCGCCTCCGGCCAGATGCGCGGCATCGGCCCGATGATGGCCAAGCGCATCGTCGCCGCCTTCGGCGAAGCGGTGTTCGAGATCATCGAGGCGGAGCCCGCCCGCCTGACCGAGGTCGAGGGCATCGGCCACAAGCGCGCCGCGCGCATCGTCAAGGGCTGGGCCGAGCAGAAGGCGGTGCGGGAGATTATGATCTTCCTGCACGCCCACGGCGTCGGCACGGCGCGGGCGACCCGGATCTTCCGCACCTATGGCGGCGACGCGCTGAAGGTGATGGCCGAGGACCCCTATCGCCTCGCCCGCGACATACGCGGCATCGGCTTCCGGACAGCGGACGCGATCGCGCTGCGCCTCGGCCTCGCCCGCGAGGCGCCCCAGCGTCTCGCCGCCGGGGTGTCCTACGCGCTTCAGACGGCGATGGACGAAGGCCATTGCGGCCTGCCCGTCGAGCGGCTGGTGGGCCTCGCCGCCGATCTCCTCGACGTCGCGCCCGATCTCGTCCGCGTTGCCGCGGCGTTGGCGCTGCGCGAGGGTCGCGAGGTTGTGGCCGATACGCTGCGCGGCGAGCCCTGCCTGTTTCTCAAGGGCCTGCACGGCGCCGAGCGCGCCATCGCGATGCGGCTCGCCGAGCGCGCCGCCGGCATCCCGCCCTGGCCGCCGATCGACCTCGCGATGGCTCGCCCCTGGGTCGAGGCGAAGACCGCCAAGACGCTCTCCGCCTCGCAGGCCGAGGCGGTCGGGCTGGTGCTGCGCTCCAAGCTCTGCGTGCTCACCGGTGGCCCCGGTGTCGGCAAGACCAGCACCCTCGACGCAATCCTGCGCATCCTTACGGCCAAGGGCGTGCGGGTGCTGCTCGCCGCCTCGACCGGCCGCGCGGCCAAGCGCATGGCCGAGCAGACCGGGCTGGAGGCCCGCACCCTTCACCGCCTGCTGGAGATCGACCCGCGCAACGGCGGCTTTCAGCGCACTGAGGACAATCCCCTCGATTGCGACCTCCTCGTCATCGACGAAGCCTCGATGGTCGACGTGCCGCTGATGAACGCCGTTCTCAAGGCGGTGCCGGACCATGCCGGCCTGATCCTCGTCGGCGACGTCGATCAGTTGCCCTCCGTTGGCCCCGGTCAGATTCTCGCCGACGTGATCGCGTCGGGCCGGGTGCCGGTGGCCCGCCTCACCGAGATCTTTCGCCAAGCGGCGGAGAGCCGGATCGTCGTCAACGCCCACAGCATCAACACCGGCCGGATCCCGGTCACGGCGCCCAAAGGCGAGGCGAGCGACTTCTACCTCGTCGAAATCGAGGATGCGGACCAGGGCGTCGAGACACTCGTCGAGCTCGTGACCCGGCGCATCCCGCAGCGCTTTGGCCTCGATCCGGCCCGCGACATCCAGGTGCTGACGCCGATGATCCGCGGTTCGCTCGGAAGCCGCAACCTCAACCACGCCCTGCAGCGGGTGCTGAATCCCTCGCCCCCGACACAGGTTGAGCGCTTCGGCTGGCGCTTCGCTCCCGGTGACCGGGTGATGGAAACGCGCAACGACTACGACCGCGACGTGTTCAATGGCGATCTCGGCACGGTCAGCGCCATCGATTCCGAGGAGGAGGCGCTCGTGGTCGATTTCGACGGGCGCCCGGTGATCTATCCCTTCGGTGAACTCGACACGCTCGTGCCGGCCTTCGCCACCACGATCCACAAGGCGCAAGGCTCAGAATACCCGGCGGTGGTGATCCCGGTGGTCACGCAGCACCGCACCATGCTCGCGCGTAACCTGCTCTATACCGGCGTCACCCGCGGGCGCCGCCTCGTGGTGCTGGTCGGCCAGCGCCGGGCGATCGGCATGGCGATCCGCGAGGCGGCCTCGCGGCGGCGCTGGACCAAGCTGCGGGAATGGCTCGAAGCGGGCTGAACATCGTCCCGAAAGGTGGTCACCGGCTTGCGGGACGATGTGAAAACACGATGCTCGAAGCGCAACGTTGTAACCGTTTTGCCCTCGCCCCAGGCCTTGCTCATCGTGTAGGCAGCGGGTGAACGGGCGGCGCGGTCGGCGTGCCCGGCCCTTTCACGAGGCGAGCGACCCGCCATTCCTGATCCCGACGACACGCAGCCGGTGCGGCAGGTCTTCTATCTGCCGGGTTTCGATCCCCGCGAGCCCGAGACCTATTGGGGGCTGTTCCGCCGCGAGAGCCGCTTCACGGCGGAACGTCGCGGCATGGCGATCACCGTCGGCGAGCCGGTTCGCTCGCCGGACGGCATCAGCCTCGATTGGGATGTCGAGAGCGAGGCCGACGGCGCCGCGACGCGGGTCCGCTACAGCCTCCTGCGCTGGGACGACATCGTCCGTGAGCGCTTTCCCCGCTCCAACCTCCGCCGTCTGACGAGCCTGCCGGGATTGTGGTGGCGGCTGTGGCGCTCCGGCTACCTGCGGAAATTCAAGCGCGAGGCGCGCCGCTTCTACCGGGTCATCGTCAGCGTCCATCAGTTCTACGGGGTCTTCGTCCTGGCGAGCCTCGCGCTCGCCACCGCGGCGGTGACGTTGACGCCTCTGGCGCAGGGGACGCTGCCGGTCCGCATCGCACTCGTCCCGGTCCTCGCCTACGCGATCCTATCGCTCGTGACGCATCTGACCCGCGGGAAGCCGCTCTACGTCGCCCATCTCGTCGACGATGCCGCCTTCACCCACGACCATGCCTCCGGCCGCGAGACCGCGATGCGCGAGCGTCTGGGGCCGTGGGCGGAGCGCATCCGCGCCACGGAGGGCCGAGCCTCCGAGATCGTGGTGATCGGTCATTCCTCATCGAGCTTTCTCGCCTTCGAATGCCTCGACCGCATCCTGAAAGCCGATCCCGATTTCGGCCGGCGCGGCACGCCGGTGACGCTCGTGACCATCGGCAGCGTCATTCCTTGGATCACCCTCGATCCGCAGGCGAAGGCGACGCGGGCCGCCCTCGACCGGATCGGCCGCGAGACGGCGATCGGCTGGCTCGACGTCCGGGCCCAGTGGGATTGGCTCTCGATCCACCTGCGCGACCCGGTCAGCGCCTCGGGCCTGCCGCCACCACCCCGCGACCGCTTCGCGGTGATGCGCGTCGAGATCGAGGATCTTATCGAGCCGGCGCTCGTGGCGCGGCGGCGCTGGAACCTGTTCCGCATGCATTTCCAGCTCCTGATGTCGAGCCGATCCCGGAATGTCTTCGACTACATCGCCTTCGTGGCCGGGGCGGAGCCGGTTCATGAGGCGGTCGAACGCTGTCGGAAGCGGCGTGTCGAAGCGACGAGCCCGGAATTGACCTAAAAGAAAAGGTCGAACCAGCTTGTGCGCAACCCGACCGGATTGGCACCTGCCCTTGGCAGCCGGTGCTGATCCGCTCTAGAGCGAAGCGCAAAGTCAATTCGCGTCGCAGCGAACCTATCCGGTCCGCCATGGACCGTTTCCGGCCAGCGCCGGATCGACCTGCGACGGAGGTTTGGGATAGAGCCTTCGGATGTTTCGCAACGATGTTCCGATCACGCCCGAGCTGGTGCGGCAGCACGGCCTGACACCCGATGAGTACGAGCGCTTCCGCGCGCTCGTCGGTCGCGAGCCGACGCTGACCGAACTCGGCATCGTTTCGGCGATGTGGAACGAGCACTGCTCCTACAAATCCTCGCGCAAGCACCTGCGCGGCCTGCCGACCTCAGGTCCCCACGTGATCCAGGGGCCGGGCGAGAATGCCGGCGTCATCGATATCGGCGACGGCCTCGCCTGCGTCTTCAAGATGGAGAGCCACAACCACCCGAGCTTCATCGAGCCCTACCAGGGTGCGGCGACCGGCGTCGGCGGCATCCTGCGCGACGTGTTCACCATGGGCGCGCGGCCGATCGCGGCGCTCAACGCCCTGCGCTTCGGTTCGCCGGACCATTCGCGCACCCGCCACCTCGTCTCCGGCGTCGTCGCGGGCGTCGGCGGCTACGGCAATTCCTTCGGCGTGCCGACGGTGGGCGGCCTCGTCGGCTTCCATAAGCGCTACGATGGCAACATCCTCGTCAACGCCATGGCGGTCGGCCTCGCCCGCACCGACGCGATCTTCTACGCGGCGGCCACGGGCGTCGGGAACCCGATCGTCTATCTCGGCTCGAAGACGGGCCGCGACGGCATCCACGGCGCGACCATGGCCTCGGCCGAGTTCGACGAGTCGAGCGAGTCGAAGCGGCCGACCGTGCAGGTCGGCGACCCCTTCGCCGAGAAGCTCCTGCTCGAAGCCTGCCTCGAACTGATGGCGTCGGGCGCCGTCATCGCGATCCAGGACATGGGCGCGGCCGGCCTGACCTGCTCGGCGGTGGAGATGGGCGCCAAGGGCGATCTCGGTGTGGAGCTGCATCTGGAGAAGGTGCCGACCCGCGAGGAGGGCATGACCCCGTATGAGATGATGCTCTCGGAGAGCCAGGAGCGCATGCTCATGGTGCTCAAGCCCGGCATGGAAGCCGAGGCGGAAGCGATCTTCGTGAAGTGGGGGCTCGACTTCGCCGTCATCGGCCACACCACCGACACGCTGCGTTTCGTCATCAAGCATAACGGCGAGACCGTCGCCGACCTGCCGATCAAGGAGCTCGGCGACGAGGCGCCGCTCTACGACCGGCCGCACATTGCCAACACGCATCAGCCGGTGATCGCCGCCGCGAGCGTCGAGGCGAGGCTGCCGAACGCGGACGCGCTCAAGCGCCTGATCGGTTCGCCGGAACTGGCTTCGAAGCGCTGGGTCTACGAGCAGTACGACCACTTCATCCTCGGCAACACCGTGCAGAAGCCCGGCGGCGACGCGGCCATCGTCCGGGTCGAGGACGGCCCGAAGGGCCTCGCGCTCACCACCGACGTGACGCCGCGCTACTGCGAGGCCGATCCGGTCGAGGGCGGCCGGCAGGCGGTCGCGGAAGCGTGGCGCAACATCACCGCCGTCGGCGGACGTCCGCTCGCCATCACCGACAACCTCAACTTCGGCAATCCGGAGAAGCCCGAGGTGATGGGCCAACTCGTCGGCTGCCTGAAGGGCATCGGCGAGGCCTGCCTTGCCCTCGACTTCCCCGTCGTGTCCGGCAACGTCTCGCTCTACAACGAGACCAACGGCGTCGGCATCCTGCCGACCCCGACCATCGGCGGCGTTGGCGTCCTGGACGACGTGGAGCAGCACGCGACGGTCGCACTCAAGCGTGAGGGGGACGTGCTGGTGCTGATCGGCCGGACCGAGGGCTGGCTCGGCCAGTCGCTCTATCTCTCGGAAATCGCCGGCCGCGAGGAAGGTGCGCCGCCCCCGGTCGATCTGGCGGTCGAGCGTCGCAACGGCGATTTCGTGCGCAGCCTGATCACCTCCGGCATCGCCGACACGGTCCACGACCTTTCCGACGGCGGCCTCGCCTTGGCGCTCGCCGAGATGGCGATGGCCGGCGGGATCGGCGCGGCGTTGCCCGCTGCGCCGGATGGCGTTCCGGCCCATGCCTACCTCTTCGGCGAAGACCAGGCCCGCTACCTGATCGCGGTGCCGGCCGAAGCGGCGGCCGACCTCCTCTACAGCGCCTCGGCGCAGGGGATCGACGCGGCGACTGTCGGTATCGTCGGCGGCGACAGCTTGGTGCTGCCGGGCGAGGAGACGATATCCGTGGCCGAGTTGAAGGCCGCGCACGAGGGCTGGTTCCCGGCCTACATGGCGAGCCAGCCGGCCGCTCCGGCGGCGTAACGAGACGAGAGCGAGCGGAGAGCCCCGATGCCCATGGATGCGCGCGAGATCGAGTCGATGATCCGCGAGGCGCTGCCCGACGCCCAAATCGAGATCAAGGATCTGGCGGGCGACGGCGACCACTACGCCGCGACCGTCATCTCCTCCGCCTTCAAGGGCAAGACCCGCGTGGCGCAGCACCAGATGGTCTACGGCGCGCTCCAGGGACGGATGGGGGGCGTGCTCCACGCCCTTGCGCTGACCACCGGGGTTCCGCAGGATTGAGCCGATCTTGAAATCGGGCGGACAGGTCTGATTTCACTCCTGACCGAGACGACGACACAACGAGGACCGTGCGATGACCGACGTCAACACCGCCATCAAGACCGAGATCGACTCCCAGGACGTGGTCGTGTTCATGAAGGGCACGCCGCAATTCCCGATGTGCGGCTTTTCCGGACAGGTCGTCCAGATCCTCAACTACCTCGGCGTGCCGTTCAAGGGTGTGAACGTGCTCGACGACATGGCGGTGCGTGAGGGCATCAAAGCCTATTCCAACTGGCCGACGATCCCGCAGATCTACGTGAAGGGCGAGTTCGTCGGCGGCTGTGACATCGCCCGCGAGATGTTCCAGTCGGGGGAACTGCAGCAGTTCCTGTCTGAGAAGGGCGTGCCGGTGAAGAGCGCCGCCTGAGCGGCGTCTCGTTCGGGAAACACTTCGCCTTCACCGGGCTTGTCTCTCGGCGGCTACGCCGGGAGATCAACATGCACGACGTCATCATCGTGGGCGGCGGCCCGGCAGGGCTCAACGCCGCCCTGATCCTCGGTCGCGCGCGCCGCAGGGTTCTGCTCTGTGATGCCGGTGAGCCGCGCAATGCCGCGACGCCACGCACCTGGGGCCTGTTCACCCGCGATGGCACCCCGCCCTTCGATCTGAGGGCGCAGGGTCGGGCCGATCTTGAGCGCTACGAGACCGTTGAGTGTCGCGAGATCGCCGTTCGCGAAGCCTCGCGCGACGAGGACGGCTTCACTATCCTCCTGGCCGACGGACGCCGCGAGCGGGCACGCCGCCTCATCCTCGCGACGGGCCTTGCGCAGGACATCCCCGAGATCGAGGGTTTCGACACCTACTGGGGCACCGGTGTCCATTCCTGCCCCTATTGCGATGGGTTCGAGGTTCGGGATCGTCCGCTCGTCGTCTTCGGCCGCGGGCATGGCGGCTGCGGACTCGCCCTCGAACTGACCGGTTGGAGCCGAGACGTCACGCTCAGCACGAATGGCGGGGACGCCGATCTCTCGGACAAGGACCGCGCCCGGCTGAACCGCAATGGCGTGCGGGTGATCGAGACGGAGATCGCGCGCCTTGAGGGGGATGGGTCGCGGCCCACTTGTCTGCGCTTTCGCGATGGCAGTTCGACGCCTTGCGCGGCGCTCTTTCTGATGCCGTTCGCCTGCAGCCCCTCCCCTCTGATTTCTCAACTCGGCTGCGAACTCGACGAGACCCGCAGCGTCGTGCCGACCCGCGAATACGAGAAGACCAACGTGCCCGGCCTCTACGTCGCGGGCGATGCCTCGCGCCGGGTGCAGTTCGCGGTGGTGGCCGCTGCGGAGGGCGCGATGGCGGCCTTCGCCATCAATGCCGAGTTCGTGGCGGAGGCGACCCGGTAAAAGGGAAAGAATCGGTCATCCAGCCGCAAAGGCGAAGGAAAGAGCGGCACGACGGCGCGTTGTTTCAAGCGCAGCCTCGTGCCCTTCCCTTTTCTGCTTCGGAGCCATGATGACCCCACCCGTCCATCTCCACACGCCGCGCGTCGCCGTTGCCTGCGGCTGCGCTCTCGGTGAGGAGGTCGTGTGGGATGCCCGCGACGGGTCGCTGCTCTGGGTCGATATCGAGAACCCGGCGGTCTGGCGGCACTGGCCCGCGACGAACGAAACCATCCGCCTGCCGCTGGATGAGAAGATCGGCTTCGCCCTCCTCACTCGGGATCCGGGCCGCGTCGTCGCCGGCTTCAAGTCCGGGGTGGCCGCCTTGCGCCTTTCGGACGGATCCCGCACGCCGCTCGTGCGCCCGGACGACTATCCGGAGAACAACCGGCTGAACAGCGGACAGGTCGGGCCGGAGGGGCGGCTCTATTTCGGAAGCATGGATGACGGAGAGGAGGCGGAGACCGGCCGCTTCCATCGCTGGAACGGGACTCGCCTCGAGACCTTCGGCGAGGCTGCGGCCGTGACCAACGGACCCATCGTCAGTCCGGATGGCCGCCGCCTCTACACGATCGACACGGCCCACGGCATCGTGCGGGTTCACGACCTCGAAGAGGATCGGATCGGCGAAGGCCGCCCCCTCCTCCGATTTGAGGACGGCTGGGGCAAGCCGGACGGCCTGACGCTCGACGCCGACGGCCACCTTTGGATCTGCCATTACGGCGCCGGACGCATCACCCGCTTCACGCCGGACGGACGGGTTGCCTACGTCGTGCCGCTGCCCACGCCGCTCGTGACGAAGTGTACATTCGGAGGAGACGACCTCTCGACACTCTACGTGACGACCTGTCTACGCGGCCGCGATCCGAAGCTCGATCCAATGGCCGGCCATCTCTATCGAGTCGAGACGGAATTCCGCGGGCTCCGGCCAAACCTTCTGGAACTGCCGCAGACATGAGCTGTACAACTCTTGCGACGCTCGCGTGCGGCTTCGCACCGCAATAGCATCCGTTGCGGCGCAAATATGAAAGCGCGGTTAAAGCGTAAGAACTGGCGGAACTTATCCCCAATTCGTCAGTTTTTCGTGAACGGTCGAGCTTTCGCTCGTAAACCGCATTCCCTCATCGAGGGCGAGAGCGGATCATGCCAGTCTTCGATGCGAGGAATCTGACGGAGCATTGTAAAGGCGAGGCGCTTCTCGCAATGATGCTCCACGCGACGCCGAAGGCGCGCGAGGAGGCCCGCGAACGTGGCCGGATGCGCTTGGAGCGGGGGACGATGCTGGCCGAAGCGGCTCCGGACCTGCCGGGTGCGCCCCTCGCTGCACTTCGGCCCACCGAAGTCGCGCCAGTGACCTGACGTATTACCTTTCCGCTGCGGGCAGGATCCTACCAAGCCTGGGGCGTGATGATGCCTTGGCGTGTGACCACGACCCATTGCCGGCCACGACGTTCGATCGCCTCGACCCGGCCGATGCCCGGCACGGCGTCGCCTCGCCCGACTTCGACGAGCCGTCGCCGCCGATCTTCGAGGATCGCGACGCCATCGTAGACGTCGCGCAGGGCCCAACTTTCCAAGGTCTCGGTCTTCAGCTTGTCCGGGAGGCTGCCGGTCTGCGTCGGCTCCGGGGTGCGCGACTCGGCCTTCGCCTCGGATTTCACCTCGGGCTTGGGCGAAATGGGGATTGCCGCAGCCTGAGACTTCTTCTCAAGCCCCGCGATCATTCCGGAGAGGCGCTCGGTCTGCTCGCGTTCGCCACGGCTCATTGTCTCAGACAGGCTTACCAACCGCTTGTCGAGCGCCTGCTCGCTGCGGGCCACCCGCTCGCCGAGGCTGGCGGCTAGCGCCTTGGTCTCACCGCGAGCGGCCTCGCCAGCCTCGCGCAAGGCCGTGGCGATGCGAGCCAGCCGGTCCACCTCCTGCGCGAGCCGAGCCGATTCGACGCGTCCCGCGGCCAGCTCGCTCCGGATTTGCGCGATTCCATCGTGGGACTGCCCTTGCGGTGCGGCGACAAGGCCGAGGGCAAGGCCGCCGATCAGGGCCGCCGTGCTCGCTGCAGCGAGGCGACCATGGGCACCGAGGCGGAAGCTCTTGCGCGCGGGCAGCGCGGCAGGCGCCGCCTTCGCGCCGGCCACCGCCTGCTTCAGCAACTCTTCGGGCGAGATCCTGCCGGTCGGCACTTTTGCCTCGCTCTTGCCCGCTTGGACCGTCTCCGACATGGCACAGGCTTCCTGCTGACGAGGTCGGCAGACCTCGAACGATGAACGACGCGACGCGTCGTTCGGACGCTGCCGGCCTCAATTCGACGTCGCGCCCGATCGTGTTCGTTGCGGCGGAAGTCAGCCGAAAGACATGGCACCGGGCGTTCAAGCATTTTGTTAAGGATGTTTGTTTACTGAAAGGTTACCAGCCGAAGGCGGACCCGCTCCCGAGTCTCGGGCCGCAAGACCTGCGCCGACTCGTTCCGAAGGTTGGAGTTTTGGTGCACTCAGCGTTCTTTCAATTCAGAGCCAAGCTCATCCTTGGCGCTGTCTGTACTGCGATCCGCCGCAACTTGAGCATCACCTGCGCTGCTCTCACCGTCAGACCTCGCTTCATCACCAACGGCGTCGATCTCGTCTGATCCGCCCAATCATCCCGGTCAAAGCCAGGCGGATAGGTCGCGTCTCAATCACGCGATTGCTGTGCAGTGAAAGTGGAAAAAACAAGCGGTTGTTGATGGCCTCCTGGCTATACAAGCTTTCTTAACGGGGGCACGGAATTCTCGGGCGACGAAGAGGATCGCCCCCGATGCGTAAAATTGTTTCGATCATTATCGGCTGCACCGCTCTGGCACAGATGTCCGGGCTTGCTCAGGCACAGGAACTTCCCAGCCTGCTGACACAGGCTGAGGCGACAATGCAGGACATCGAGAACAGCGCCCTGCGAAACACGATGAACCGCGTCGCCTCGAGCGCCGATGCCGCGCCGAACTCAGGCCAAGGAAACGTCTTCTACGGAGTGCAGGATGGCATGTATAACCGGATCGACGCGACGCAGACCGGCATCGGCAACGTTATCCGCATCTCGCAAAGCGGGATGTCCAACAACGCCGTCATCACGCAATCCGGGTCGTACAACCAGATCACCCTGCGACAGGGCCGCTGAGGCGGGTGCGGTCGCGCGGTCGCATCTGACGCGACCGCGCCCGCAACATCCCTTCACGATGACGCTCTCGGGCCGATCGCGCTCGTGATCAATATCGGCTGAAGTTGAGACATTGTGCGGCCGAGTTCAGTAGGGCCGCACAGGGACTGCTCGCACCCGCCGACCGCAGAAGGCCTCCGGCCGCGGCACGAAGTTGCGCGGTCGTCAGCGGTGCGGCGGTGCCGTCCGCCGGCTTCGTCATCCGCTTCGCGTCAGCCCCCGTCTCACGACGATCCGATACCCGGATACGGGTGGCGTCAGACGCGACGCTGAACAAGGGCATCGGCGGCGCGAGGGATGCGAGTTGAAGTGGCCAGACTGGACCAGTCGGACGATAGGCCGATGTCCAGCTCGGCGTATTCACGCCGGTGATGTTGGCGACGTAATCTACCGTTTCCTTCGGCAGCTCCAAGCGCCCGACCAGCCAGGCATCGACCCGGCCGGGCCCTGCATTGTAGGCGGCAGCGGCCAGAGCCCAGTTTCCGTAGCGCTGGCGCAGATCGCGCAGAAGTTCGGCCGCCTTCGGAATGGCTTGCACGGGATCGAACGGATCGGCCAGACCGCGCTCGGCCGCCGTCGCCGGCATGAATTGCGCAATGCCGAGGGCGCCCTTCGGGCTCACCGCCATCGGGTTCAAACCGCTTTCGCGCTTCAACAATTTCAGGAGAAAATCGGACGGCACACCGGTGCTGGCGGCCGCCTGAGCGATCAGCGCCGCGATCGCGGAGACCGGCGCTCCCGGCGCGATCTTCTCGACGATGGCGATCATGCCCGCGCTCTGCGGTTCACTCGACGCATCGGTCTGCGCTGGTGCGGTCAGATCCAGCACGGCGACGCGCGCGCGAACATCGGCCTGCGAGGGGAAGGCGACCAAAGCGGCCGCTACCAGAGCCGGCGCCATCCGAGGGAGCAGGCCGCGCATCGACTTAGTTCTTCGCGACCACGACGGCTTCTTGGACCACCTCGGTGGTCGGACTCACCGGTGGGAGCGGCTTGTCCCGCTCGATATATTCCTGAAGCAGGCGCTGCCCGATCGCCGGATCGCGGAACTTCCAAAGCCCCTTGCGAGCCCCTTCCATGAGCGTCGAGTAGACGGCGAGTTCGATCGACTCGCGCACGGCGAACTGGGTCGGCTCGTTGCGCGTCACACCCGCATCGAACTCGAACAGCTTGTTCACCGCGACGTAGCGGAACGTGTTCGTGGCGAGACCGATCGAGTAGATCGTTTTCGTCGTCGTGACGCTGGTGAGCACCTCGCCCGACTGGACGGACACGATGCGCATGCCGACTGTCACGACGTCGCGCCGGTAGCGGATGTCGCCGCCGATGCCGAGATAGCGGGCGCCGATGCCCCCGGTCACGAAGTTGGCGTCGTAGGCGAGGATGCCGCCTTCGACCAGCAGGCCGGCGAAGCGGATCGGCGGCAGGGGCTTGGCCTGGTCCTGGTCGAACTCCTGGCGCGTGGCGCGGATGAGCTGTCGCTCCTGCAGGATGTTGGCGAGGCTGCCCCGCTCGACCACCCGGAACCAGCGGCCACCACCCGTGCGACGCAGGGCATCCACGAGGAAGGCGGCGCCGCCCTGCGTCACGGCCCGCGAGAACTCGGCGAAGTTGTCGCTCGGTTTGTTCTGGCCGGTGAGATCGGGGAAGCTGTAGACGGCGAGGTCCACAGCCTTCGCCGGTGGGGGAAGCAGTTCGAGATTCAGGCCGGTCGGCGATGTCTCGGTCACAGTCGGCGCCTCGTTGAGCGGTTCACGCTCGCCGATGGCGACGCACCCGCCCAAGCCGAGCGCCGCGCAGATGAGACCACCGACGACAAGGCGCCGGATCGAGAGATTTTCAGCCCACATAAGGATCTACAATCCCGACCATGACCGGGCTGCTTGGCACAGCCTTCGGATTATCGTGACACGACCACCGCATCCATTCCGTCCGAGCTGGCCTCGGCGCAGTCATGAACCCGATGATGGAAGGCTTGCCGAGTCTCAGGGACCGGCAGGAACCACCACGGTGTTAGTCGTTTGACCATCGAAGATCTGGATACGGATGTTTGCCCCTTCGCGAGCGAAGTTGATCGTCGTACCCTGAAACTCGAACGTGCCATTCGGCTGAGCGTTTTCGCCGAAGATCGCTCGTGTGATCTGGTTTGCAAGCGAGCTGAACAGCTGCGATTGCAACTGTTGGGCAAAGATCTGACCCTGCGTCAGTGATAGGCCGTTACGGCCGCCCTGGGTGCTGAACAGCTGATTGAGACGCTGCTCACGGGCCTGCGGGATATTCTGAGCGGTCGCCTCGCTCTGTAGCCAGCCGCCGTTGAGCGGGCTTCCACCGAAAGCCGGGTTCACCGGCTGGTAGATGAGGTTGCCGGCAAGGACCGGACCAGCCGAGAGGGCCAGCAGAGCAACCGCCGCCAGGAAACGCGTCTTCATGGATGCAGTCTCACTTTCTGGAGCGTCCTGGACCGCGCCTCAGCGGGCGCGGACTTGCTGGACGCTGATGTTCTTGGGAACACCGACTTGGGTCACGTCGGCGGAAAGGCCGTTGCCGAACTGGTTCACGACGACGTTGGCTGCGCCCGGAACGGAACCGGTCAAGCTGTTGCCGTTGCCATCCTGCCGCAGTTGGAGGTTCGCGCCCCCAGGCGAGTTCACGCTCAGGTCCGCCTGATTGCTGATTCCGGTCTGCTGCAGATCGAAGCGGATGCTGGACCCGACCAGCACACCCTGCCCGACATTGTTCGAGCCCTGCTGGGTGATCGCCGCGGTGTTGCCGTCACCGAAGATCTGGATCGCGGCCGCGTTGCCCTTCCCGACTTGGGTGATGTCGGTCCGGTTCGCACTACCGACCTGCAGGTTTGACGCGACCAGACCGCCGGCGCCGCCGGCACTGCCGTTGAGACCGAGGATCCGGATCGGAAGGGAGACCGACCCGATGGTCGCGTATTCGAAAGCCACGTCGGTCGGAAGAGGTTGTCCGTTCGACTGCTGAGCTGATGCAACCGCCGAAAACGAGATGAGGAGTCCAAACGCCATAAGACAAGCGGCCGAATGACGGAGCGGCATTCTATGGATGATCTTCGTCATGTCGATGCTTCGCCCAATTCTGCTCTGCGCTGTCCCAGTGTCCATTCAGTGATACTGAGTTGTATCGCCGCTTAATTTTTTGATAACTTGCTTGAATAAGAACAAATTACCGCGAGCATTGCCGTCTCTTTGTTACATTTGTATTGTGCCACGGATAGAGTGGAGTCAACGCGGAACCGGTCTTGCCGAGGCCGCCCTGACCGTTCCGGCGAACGGGCGTGACCCGGGCGCCACAGCGGCCCAGGCAGCCTGGACGGCGCCGCGCCTCTCAATGGCTCCGCCTCGGTCGGTGCCCGGGAGTCCGGTCAGAGAGGATCCGAGGCATTCGGTCCCTCATGCTCACAGCTATATTCGGCGCCACCGGCATGGATGACTAGGCGAGCCTGGTAGTGGCCTTCAGGTTCGATCGACAGGCGTGGTCCCGGAATTCGCGAGGGGGACCCCGGAGCGAGGGCAAGGTCGGATTGCTGGCTCACCTGAGCGTTGCCGGACGATCCCCGCTTCGAAACCAGCAGGCGGTAGCTCCCCGATTGCGCCGTGGCCGAGCGGATCTCCGCTTCGATCCGAATCTGTGAGCCCTGGCGCTGCTCGGACAGGGTGCAGGTGATAGGCGGAGGTGGAAGGTCGCCGTGCATGGTTGTTCCGCACTTCGCTAGGACGCTGGAACCAAGGCCCGATCTCGGAGGGTGCTGCGTGCCCGGAAAAAGTTCGAACCAGCCGGCTCCAGCGCGCGGCGGTCGAAGGCATTCGTTGGGAGAGCTGTTGGATGCGTCTTTTCCAGCAGACCGAATTCCCGTGATCGACCGAAGGTCATGATCAAAAGGGAAGAGCCACCGGCCTGACGCGGCAGGTCGATGGCTTTTTTCAATCGACGAACGTGACACCATTTCTATTCGGAAGTCACGCTCGCACTCGTTTTCGGTGGATTACTTGCCGTGCTGAACGATCGTCGCGCTGTTGTTGTTGCCGTACTGGGCGCTCACGATGGTGCTGTTGGTGTTGTTGGCCTGCGAGGCCACGAGCGTGTTGGAGCCGCCGAACTGGAAGCCCGTGATCGTGCTCGCAGACGAGTTATCCTGCGAGAGATTGGCGTAGTTCTGAGCGCCAGACTGGAGCAGGTAGATGGCTGAGCCATTCGAGTTGTTCTGAGAGATGTCGGCGCTGTTGGACCATCCGTACTGCACCGTGGCAATCCGGGAATTATTCGAGTTGGTCTGCGCCGCGATCAAGAAGTTGTCGAGGCCGTACTGTTCCACGAAGATGTCACTGTTTTTCGAACCGCTCTGCAGAGTAGCGGCCACGTTGAAAATGCCGGCCTGCGCGATATTCGTCGAGGAATTCGTGTTGCCGGTCTGCCCGACCTCCGCGTAGTTGGCGGATCCCCACTGAATGACGTTGGCGTGCGTGCCCGTCGACTTTTCCTGCACCGCATGCGCCGTGTTGAACTCGCCGGCCTGGCCGACATACAGAGTCGAACCGGAAACATTCGACTGCGAGGCGTATGCTTCGTTGGTGGTCAGAGACTGATCGATGACAATCTTGGAGTTGTTGCGGGTGTTAGCGGCCTGCGTCGCGACAGCGATCTGGCTCTCACCGGTCTGCTTGACCTCGATCTGCGAGTTATGGGTGTGGTCCTGCCCCGTGACAGCGACGTGGCCAGCATCTCTCGCAGCGTTGCGTGCGCTCTCCTGGTCCACCGTCGTGACGGAGTTGGTGCTGTCGGCTTGTCCGCTGGAGGCGTAGTTGTAGCGACCCTCCTGCGTCAATTCGATCACGTTGCTGCGGCCTGCGGTCTGATCGGCCTCGAACGTGTTCCTGCGACCGTCCTGAAGAGCATTGATGGAATTGGCTTTGCCGGACTGCGTCAGGTCGAGCTTGTTGCTGTTGCCCCGCTGCTCGGTGATGGCCTCATTGAAGCTGGCGGCGAGGGCAGGCGCGCCAACGAGGAGCGCAAGCGTGCTGATCGTGGCGACGGTGAAGAGCTTCATGACTGGTCCCCTGTAAGTTGATTTCTGTCATTCGGCAGTCGCCTCGCCGAATTTTACCGACTGTTGACCAGTCTGGCGGGTGAGGCGGCGGCTTCGTGCAGTCGTTAACGAGGTCTTAAATACGAGGGGCCGCCGAAACCCGCATCATCCATTCGAATGATAAGATGCCGTTTTGGATGGAAAGGGTCTGTTTAGGTTAACTCGTTGGCAAATTCTGCGAAGATTTCGTTGAAGTGTTTCGGAAGTGATTACGGCCTCCGGAAAGGACTGATAAAAATACCAATTCTCGAATTTTTGACATTCGCCATTTGAGGTGATGGATAGTCCGGCCTTGGGTTAATTAAAGCCTTGCCCGAAATATTCTGAAATGTTTTGTGGCAGTCGCGCGCGGCTTTATTGATCTGGAGCCGGTCTATCGCGGATCACGCGAGGGGCATCGAATAATACGGTGGTTTGGCGGCGACATCGCAGCCCTATGCCAAAACAGAAGTCGGTCATGCTGGGGCGTGCGTAGTTTGACGTTGTGCGAAACGCCACCACGTCGGTACTCGCGGGCAGTGACCCGAAAGCATCACTGATTTTATATCGTTAATGTCATCCGAGACGCCACTTGTAGATTCATGAAGTGCCCGTTTACTCGGAAGAGTCAGCCGCAAGGCGACCCGTATGATGGTAATCAATTTGAAGATTTCTGAATATGCCGGACAAATATGCCCTGCTTAACGTGCTCGACAAGGTCGGTTCAGCAGCGGTATTGATCAATTGCCGCGCAAGGACAACGGATTGCAACCAGCTTGCGAAGCGGATTCTTTCGAACGATGCTGCCGATACAACGTTGCCGGACGCTGAGCCGTTTACGGGCCGGATGATCAACAGTGCGCTGACGGAGCCGTTCGGAACCGTCGAGCTCGAGCGGCCACGCAACGATCAGCGGCTGGTTTTCCAGGCGATGGACATCACAGCGATGGGAGAAGCGCACCGCCTGCTGATCCTGATCGATCTCGCCGTTCGCGCCCAGGTCTGCGCCCCGGTGCTGGAAAAGATTTTCGGCCTCACGGCCGCCGAGGGACGCCTTGCGGCGGAGATCAGCCGGGGTGTGCCGCTGGCCACGATCGCACAGAGCCGCAAAGTCAGCATCGCTACGCTCCGCACACAGCTTGCCTCGATCTTCGCCAAGACGGGAACGTCGCGTCAGCCTGAATTGGTCGCGCTACTTGCCCGAGTCTGCCAGTTCTCGCCAATCTCAGATCCGGCATATTGACGGACGGGCGCTCTTCGATTGTCGATTGCGCGGTGCAGCTCGTTTTCTTGTCCTGGATCGGTCGGTCAGGCCGGGGGCGTATGATTGGCGGAATGTGTCCGCGATCGACAACCCGCCACCTGACCTGACGGTGCGCCGCTCAGAATTTCATGAGTGCGCGTCCTCGATTTACATTTCGGCAACAGCCACGGGCAATGATCAGTCCGGCACCGAGAAAGTCGCGGTGCGCGAGCGATCGATAGTGGTTGAGGCCGAAAAAGGCGTTTATGGGTCGGCAGGTCTGCTGCCGATCGGTGCGGCCGGGCGCCGGCGTGCTCGCGCGGGTAAGGGAGAGTTCGACGGATGACACGGATCGTGGCTGGGCGGGAGACAAGTCGGGCCTTGTCCTCGTCTGGATGGACGCGCACCCTGGCCTGCATCGGTTGGATCGGATTGGGCCTGTCCGCAGCCTCGGCTCAGGATGCGAAGCCCGATCCCAAGCCGGGTCCGGCCGAAAGCGCCAAGGCCGGGTGTGATGCATCCTGCGCGCGCCAGGCAATCCCTGCGGCCGTCCAGGCCTGTGTGCCGGCAATCGAGCGTCAGGCACCGTCCGACTTCGAGTGGATGAACCGGCCGACGGGAAGCATTTTCCAGGAAGCCGAGCCTCCGGCTGGAGCCGATACCGTGGTGAAGTTCCGCGGTGACTCCGTCCGGTTCCTCAATCCGCAGGGCCAGTGGGTGCGCATCACCTACGAGTGCGACTACGATACGGCCGGCCGATCGGTTCGTGGCGTAAAAGTGCGCGTCGGACGGATCGACGGCAAGGGGGCGAACACGAGCGCGGCCGCGCTTCCCGCCGGCTCGGGTAGTGCTGCGGGACGCGGCCAGGCTGCTCCGGCGCCGCCTCAGGTGCAGGTGAAGCGGCCACGACCAAGCGAGCCGAGCGAGGTCGAGATCCGCCAGGTCGCCCCGTCGGCGGGCCGCTGAAGGCAGCTCCGTCGGTGAGGGGAGGGCTCAAGACTTGGGAGGCTGCCGATGCGACGGATCTTGACCGCTTTTGCCATCCTGTTTTTGGGGTCGCCGATGCCGAGCATGGCTCAGGCCATCACCAACGTGAACGAATGCACGTTCATCACCGATCCGATCGCGCTCCGACGCTGCATCGACGGGTTTCAGCTTCGCGGCCCCGCGGCGCAGTACCCGCAATCCGCCCCCATCCCGCCCGTCGAGAGCCCTGCTCAGGCTGAGCGCGACCAGCTCAACAGCAAGACGCCGCCGGCCGCGAATTACAAGGATTCGCCCGAGTGGCTTGGCAGTGCTGACAAGGCGCCGAATCGATTCCCGCTGAAACGCGGGGTGATCGATCTCAACAAATAGAACATCGTCCACAAAAGTGACCTCCGGCTTGCGGAGAAAGACGATGCAAAAACAATGAAGTAGTGCATCCCGACGAAGCGGTCGCCGGTCCGCCGAGTGTGCGGGACGTTCGCCCCAGCATCGATGTGTGGAAGACGGCCGTACCGCGCGCCCATGCCGGCGATGTCGCGCACTGGATCACTTCGGCTTCGCCTCGCGATGACGGCGTCGGGCGAAAACCAAAGTAATAAATTGGAAACGGAATCAGGCCCTCTCGCCGCCGAGCACCAATCGCAGCGAGCGGGCGAGTTCGTCGCGGCGGTAGGGTTTGTTGAGCACGGCAAGCTCGCCCTGACCGATGACCTGTCCTTCGTCGAGATTCGCCACGTAGCCCGACGTCAGCAGGATCTTGATGTCGGGCCGCACGCGCCGCGCCTCGACCGCGAGTTGCGAGCCGTTCATCCCACCCGGCATGACGACATCCGAGAACAGAATGTCGATGCGCTCGACGCCGTGCAGATACGCCAGAGCCTCGCTGGCGTTGCGGGTGACGATGACCCGGTAGCTCAGCTCTTCCAGGCTCTCGACCGCCATGCCGAGCACCTGCTCGTCGTCCTCGACCAGCAGCACCGTTTCGCCCTCGCCGGCGCGACGCAGCGGGATGGCACCGACCGGGCCGGTCCCGACTTCCTCGCCGGCCGGGTCGGTCGAGCGCGGAAAGAACAGGCTGACCGTCGTGCCCCGGCCCATCTCGGACTCGATCTGCGCGAAGCCCTTGGCGCTGCGGGTGAAGCCGTAGACCTGGCTGAGCCCGAGTCCGGTACCCTTGCCGACCTCCTTGGTGGTGAAGAACGGCTCGAACACGCGCTGGAGCTTGTCGGCCGGGATGCCGCTGCCGGTGTCTGTCACGGAAATCACGACGTAAGGGCCCGGCGGAACGTCCTTGTCGGCGACCGCCGCCGTACCGAGGCGGACGTTGCGGCTCGTGACCGCGATGCGCGCCGGTCCGTCCTGACCCTCCAGGGCATCGCGCGCGTTGACGATCAGGTTCAGCACCGCCGCCTCGAACTGGGCCGGATCGATGCGGATCGGGTCCAGCGCCGGATCGAGATCGAAGGTCAGCGTCACGGCACCGGTGGCCGCGCGTTCGGCGAGCGGCCGGAAATCCAGCAGCAGCCGGTTCGGGTTCAACGTCTGCGGCCGCAGCATCTGGCGGCGGGAGAAGGCGAGGAGCTGCTGGGTCAACTGCTCGCCGCGCCGCGCCGCGCCCATGGCCGCCTCGGCCAAGCGCTTGACGCGGTCGGTCTGCTCCGGGCGGCGCAGCATCATGTCGAGGCCGCCGACGATCACGGTCAAAAGGTTGTTGAAGTCGTGCGCCACGCCGCCGGTGAGCTGGCCGATGGCCTCCATCTTCTGCGCCTGCCGCAGGGCTTCCTCGGTGATGTGCTGATCGGTGCGATCCATGAGGATGCCGGCGACGCGCACCGCCCGACCGACCTCGTCGCGCTTGACCTGCCCGCGCATGGCGATCCAGCGCACCGCCCCGTCCGTGCGCCGAATGCGGCATTCGAGATCGAGCCGGCCGCTCTCGACGATGCCGGCGAAAGCCTCCTCGGCGATGCTCCGGTCCTCGTCGAGCACGTGATTCAGAAACGTCTCGCGGTCCCAGTCCCGTCCCGTGCCCTCGTAGCCGAACACGGCATCGAAGCGCGGCGAGCGGCGATGGATCCCGGTCGCAACGTCGATGTCCCACGAACTCATCCCGGCCGCGTCGAGGGCGAAGGCCAGGGTTTCGTGGGCCGCCGCGACCTCGCGGGTCCGCTCGGCCACGCGCCGCTCCAGCTCCTCGTTCGCCAGTCTGAGCTGGTGCTGGGCCCGCTCCCGTTCGAGGAGATGCTCCCGTGCCTGATATTGGCGCCGCCGCGCACGCAGGGACGAGACGACGGCGCTGGTCAGCGTCTCGGCGTTGATCGGGCGCTCCAACAAGACCACGTTGCCGAGCTGCCTCAACAGTTCGGCCGCGCGCCGGGTTCGCGGCCCGGCCTGACGCGTGGCCAGCACGACGAGCGGAAAGTCCGACCACGGTGCCTGCGCATCGAGCCAGCGCGACAGGTCGGCGATGTCACCCTCTGCCAAGGCCTCCTCGGTCACGACCGCGGTGCCCGCGCCCGAACGCAGGCATCCCACCCACTCCGCCACGTCGAGGCAGACGAGGTTGTCGATGCCCGAGCGGTCCAGCACCTGCTCGATGACGGCGGCATCCCGCCCGCGCGGAGCCAGGATGAGGGCCCGCTCCTCCGTGGGGTTCCTCACGCCTTTTTCCCCGGTGCCTCGGGATCCTGCAGCATTCCCACCTGGCCACGATAGGCCGGCAGACCCGTGAGCACACCCTCGAAGTCGGTCAGAGCCTCACCGACACGCAGCCCTTCGGTCGAGAGCCGCAACTCGCGGATTGTGCGCTCGTGCGCATTCACGCGGCTCTTTACCACCGAGAGGGCGGTTCGGATCTCGGCTCTCGCTTCGAAGAAGCGGAACAGAACGATGCAGTCGCTGAGGTAGCTCAAATCGATGTCGTTGCGGACCTCCCCGATGACGCCGTGCTGACCGAGCACGAGGAGCGTCGTCACGCCCTTCTGGTTCAGGTAGCTCAGAAGTTCGTGCATCTGCAGGACGAGGTACTCCTCGCCCGGCATCGCGTGCAGATACGCGTTGAGGCTGTCGATGGCGACGAAGGTCGATTCGTGCTCCTCGACGGCCTGTCGCACGATGGAGGCGAATTCCCCCGGTGACAGCTCCGCCGGGTCGATCTGCGTGAGGGTGAGGCGCCCGGCCTCGACATGCGGCCTCAGGTCCATGCCGAGCAGGGCGGCCCGGGTGATCAGGGTGCCGAGTCCCTCGTCGAAAAGGTAGTAGGTCGCCGTCTCGCCACGTTCGAGCGCGGCCAGCATGCAGCGCACCGCCGTCGTCGTCTTGCCCACGCCGGACGGGCCGAGCAGCAGTGTGTTGGTGCCGGGCACGAGGCCGCCGCCGAGGAGCAGGTCCAACTCGGCCGAGCCGGTCGGCCGAGTCGTCGCGTCGAAGGCTGCGTGGTGGTCGGCCGCGACGAGGCGCGGGAAGACTGCGATGCTGCCGGTCTCCACGACGAAGTCGTGATAGCCGCCCCGGAACTTGATGCCGCGCATCTTGACGATGCGCAGGCGCCGACGCTCGGAGCCGAATTCGCGCGGGGTCTGTTCGAGGGAGATCACGCCGTGCGCGATGCTGTGGAGCTGAAGGTCGCCGGCCTCGGAGGTGCGGTCGTCCAGCATCAGCACGGTGCAGGACCGCTTGGAGAAGAACTGCTTCAGGGCCAGGATCTGCCGGCGGTAGCGCAGGGGGTTCTGGGCGAGCAGGCGCAGCTCCGACAGGCTGTCGAACACCACGCGCTCGGGCTTCACGCTCTCGACGCGGGCGATGACCTCCCGGACGGTCTCGCCGAGTTCGATCTCGGAGGGATGCAGAATAGACTGCTCGCTGTCGGGATCGAGGCCCATCTCGTTGACCAATTCGTAGAGGTCGATCCCGTCGAGAGACCAGCCATGGCTCGCCGCCGCAGCGCGGAGTTCGTCCGCGGTCTCCGACAGCGTCACGTACAGGCTTCGCTCGCCTCGCGCCGCGCCTTCGAGGAGGAACTGCAGCGCCAGTGTCGTCTTTCCGGTGCCGGGAGTGCCTTCAAGCAGATAGAGCCGGTCCGGCGTCAGGCCGCCGCCGAGTATCTCGTTCAAGCCGGGGATACCGGTCGAAATTCTGATATCGGAACCCGGCCGACCACTCATTACTGTTCTCGCCTCGCTCATCGGATTCGACGAAGGTCCATACCGTGGCACGGCTCTCGCCAAGGGTTGTGTAGACGTCGCGACGGCTAGCGTCTGCACTGGCGATAACACACGGACGCGGCGGTTGGCCTCATCCCCGTGCGGGACGAATTGGCTTGTCGAAGGCCTCCGCCGATCCGGTCCGTTCCGACCGGGGCCGCGGGGCGATCGCCTTGCAGAGGGCTTTCGAGACCTGATCGGCGGAATAGGGCTTCTGCACCAGCTCGAAACCGTGCGCACCTTCCTGAGCCAGCACATGGCTGTATCCCGAGGTCAGGATCACCGGGAGGTCCGGGTGGGTGCGGCGCAGCCGCTTGGCCAACTCGATTCCGCCCATGCCCGGCATCACCACATCGGAAAACACCGCTTCGAACGCTGCGGGCTCCGACACCAGCGCGCTCAAGGCCTCCTCGGCATTGGCAGCCCACCGCGTCTCGAAGCCCAGATCCTGCAGAATCTGAGTCGCGAACCGCCCGACCTCGACATTGTCCTCGACCACCAAGATCCGCTGACCGGCGCCGATCGGCGGCTCGTCGCCTTGCCTCCCAGGTACCTCTGCTTCCTGTACGGCCTCCGTCTCGGGCAGAAAGAGCGTGAACGTCGTGCCGTCGCCGACGACGCTCTCGACCGAGACGTCGCCGCCGGACTGCTTGGCGAAGCCGAAGACCTGGCTGAGGCCGAGACCGGTCCCGCGCCCGACCTCCTTGGTCGTGAAGAAGGGCTCGAAGATGCGGCCGATCCGCTCGGCGGTGATGCCCGACCCCGTATCGGACAGGGAAATCGCCGCGAAGGGGCCCGGAGCACCGGCATGCCCGCGGATCGGCGGCATCGACACGGAGCAGGTTAGCCGCAGCGTCAGGGTGCCCTCCCCCTCCATGGCGTCGCGGGCGTTGACCGCCATGTTGATGAGTGCGGTCTCGAACTGGCTGAGATCCGCGCGGACGTAACAGGCCGTGTCCAATCCCTCCGTCACGACCCGTATGCGGGCGCCCGTCACGGTATCGAGCATGTCGGCAACCGCGTGCAGCCGCGCGCCCACATCGAACACTTCAGGCTTGAGCGTCTGGCGGCGGGCGAAGGCCAGGAGCTGCCCCGTGAGCTTGGCAGCCCGGTCGACCGTCTCGGAGACGGCGTCGAGATAGCGCACCTTGCGGACCTCCGGCAGTTCCGGGCGGCGCAGGAAGTCGACCGAGGAGCGGATGATCGTCAGGAGGTTATTGAAGTCGTGCGCCACGCCGCCGGTGAGCTGGCCCACGGCTTCCAGTTTCTGCGATTGGCGAAGCGCCTCTTCGGCAAAGCGCTGCTCGGTGATGTCCCGGCCGAATCCGAAGAGGAGGTCGTCACCCGGCACGACGGTCCATGAGACGTGGCGCGGGCCGTTCTCCTTCGTGAGGAGCATGAGTTCGATGTCGCCGGACGCGGGCGTCGCGGCCCGCCGCATCAGGTCGGAGGCAGCCTGCTCCCGTCCGTCGGGCGCAACGAAGTCGAGCACGTTGCGCCCGATGGTCTCCTCTTCCGACCAGCCGAGCGAGCGCGTCCAGGACGGGTTGACCGAGCGGATCTCGCCGTCGTGCCGCGCCACGAATTTGAGGACCGGCGACAGGTTCCAGATCCGATCCCGTGCCTTCTCCTGTTCGGCAACCTGCGCTTCGAGCTGCTGAGCCCGCAGGGCGAGCAGTTCCTCGGTCTGCTTGCGATCGGTGATGTCCTGCACGAACACGTAGATGCCGACGACCTCGCCGGTCTGGCTCCGGTTCGGGATGTAGCGGATCGCCGCGTCGCGCGGCCGTCCGTCCGGGTGCGGCCAAGACCGCTCGAACTGGACGTCCGCACCGGCCATGGCCTGTTCGATGAGCGGGCGGCGGGCCTCGAACTCGGCTGTCCCGAGGAGTTCCTCGATCGTGCGACCCACGACATGCTCGGGCCTTCGGCCGATCCATGCCTCGTAGGCAGCATTGGCGAAGCGATAGGTGAAGGTGCGGTCGATGAACGCGATCAGCGCCGGCATCGCGTCCGCGATCAGGCGGAGTTCCGCCTCGCGGGCCGCGAGATCGGCTTCCACCCGTTTTCGGTCCGTGATGTCGATGACGAACTCGAAGCCGCGGCCATCCTCCAGCAACGTGGCACCGAACATGGCCCAGAACCGGGAGCCGTCCTTACGAAAATACTGTTTCTCATAAGGGGTCGTGCGTCCGGTGGCCTTCAGATCTTTGAAAGCGCGCCAGGATACGTCGAGCCATTCCGGCGGTGTCAGCACCTGCCAACTGAGGCGCCCGGCGTTGAGATCCTCGCGGCTGTAGCCGCACATCGCCAGGAAGGCGTCGTTGGCATCGAGAAGCTGGCCGTCCAAGTCGAAGTAGATGCCGCCCACTGTCGCGATGGTGAGCGCTTCCCGCAAACGGGCCCGGCTGGCCGCCAGGGTGGCGGCCGGCAAGGCGTGCGGATCGATGTCGGGGCCGCGGTTCTGCTCCTCGAGCGCTTCTCGCAGACGGGCGTTCTCGGCTTCCAGCGCAGCCACCCGCTGCCGCAGTTCGTCGGCCTCAGCGTCGGTCACGCTACGAGATCCCTGCTTGCGCAACGAATGGGTGCGGGCACCCCGACGAATCCGCCCGCGATTGGCGTACAGCGTCGCATGAGCGCTTTCATGCCGCTTGCCGGATGGGAGTCGGCTGGATGATCAAGGAGACCGCTCGAACGAATATAGGATAAAAATCTGAGAGAACCGATCGGTGGCATGCACCTTCGTCACACGGTCGCAACGAAGATGTCAATCGAAAATAAACATTCCAAGTCAAGATCTTAGATCGAATGCGATTGAGGACTATTCGAATTTTAGCGTTTGATACTCGCATTTCTTCGATAAACGCTGAGCAATCGTAGCAACGAGCTGCAAAATACAACCGAACCGTTGTAGCTGGCAGCAGCGGAAGCGGTTGGTGCCCTCCCAGCACGTTTGCCGGTTCACTCTAATCCCGTAGGAGGACGATCGGCCGCGCGATACAGACCCTTTTGCGCGCGTTGACGCTGCGGACCGCGCGAGTGGCGCGGCGTTCGGGTCGAAGGTCCCTTTGATGCGTATGAACGGCACGTATGGTCCTGAGGAACGTGCGATTGTGCTCGAGCGGCAGCGCACGCTCAAGATGGCACAGTCGGCCCACGCCTACGTTCGCGGCAACACCTTGAAATTCTACGAGTGGCTCGACGGTCTTTCGCGCGGCACCCTGCCGGAGGGTCCGCCGGTCTGGATCTGCGGTGACTGCCATCTCGGCAATCTCGGCCCCCTCGCCGACGCCGACGGTCGCGTCGATATTCAGATCCGCGACCTCGACCAGACGGTGATCGGAAACCCGACGCACGATCTCGTTCGCCTCGGGCTGTCGCTCGCGAGCGCCGCCCGCGGCTCGGATCTTCCTGGCGTCGTCACGGCCCGGATGCTGGAGGAGATGATCGCGGGCTACGCGGTGGGCCTGCACGCGGACGAGGATGACAGCCACCCGCCCGAGCCGGATGTGGTGCGCTCGGTGCGACGCCGGGCGCTCGGCCGGCACTGGAAGCACCTCGCCCGGGAGCGTCTGAAGCGCGTGGAGCCGGCCATTCCGCTGGGGCGCAAGTTCTGGGCTCTCGATGCGGGCGAGCGCCGGGCGCTCGACGAGTTGTTTCAGGAAGAGGCGGTACGCCACCTCGTGCTGGCGCTGAACGGGCGAAGCGAGGGCGCCGAAGCCCGCCTGATCGACGCGGCCTATTGGATGAAGGGCTGCAGCTCGCTCGGCTTCCTGCGCTACGCCGTCCTCGTCGGCATCACCGAGCCGAATGAAAAGCGACGCCTCGCGCTGGTGGACCTGAAGGAAGCGGTCGAGACCGCCGCCCCGCCCGCGCCCGGTGCGCAGATGCCACCCGACCCGGCCGAGCGGGTGGTGACCGGGGCGCGGGCGCTGTCACCGAATCTCGGGGAGCGCATGCTGCCGGTTCATCTGCTCGGAAAGCCGGTCGTGATGCGCGAACTCGCGCCGCAGGATCTGAAGCTCGATGTCGATCAGTTCGGCCGCGAGGAGGCGGTGCGCGCCGCGCATTACCTCGCCTACGTGGTCGGCAAAGCGCATGGTCGTCAGATGGAGGCCGGAGCGCGGTCGGCTTGGCGCGCCGAGGTCACGAAGAAGGGCGCCACGGATGAGGGGGCGCCGTCCTGGCTCTGGTCCAGCGTGGTCGAACTCGCTGGCCGCCACGAGGTCGGCTACCTTCAGCACTGCCTTCGCTACGCCGGCCGGCAAGCCGCCTGAGACCCGAGTGCGCCCCTCAGGACCGGCGGCCCGTATGGCGTCCGCCGAGGACCAGGGCTGCCGTGGCCGCCAGTCCGGCCGCCAGTCCGGCGGTGGCGAGCGGGTGCAGGGTCGCGCGGGTGTAGGCGCTTGTGCGCATGACGTAGACCGGCGGGTCGCCCCGCTCCCGACCGGCGCCCTCGGGCCTGTGAAGCGCGCCCTCCGGGTTGCGCGGCGGCTCCGACCGTTTCTGCAGGGCGATGATCGCCGGGGCGAGTTCGTCGTAGGCTCCCGGCGCGAATTCCTTGCCCATGACGAAGAGCTTGCCGCCGCCGCCCACGATGATGTCCCGCTGCGGGTGAACGGCGGCGTGCAGGATCGCGTTGGCGACTTCCTGCGGCGGATAGATCGGCGGGGGCAGCGTCGGCTCGCGATCCATGTAGTTGCGCGCCCGGTTCGGGAGCGGCGTGTCAATCGAGGCGGGTTTCACCAGCGTCACCGAGACCGGAGCGCCCTCCGCCCGCAATTCCATCCGCAGCGTGTCGGTGAAGCCTTTCACTGCGTGTTTCGAGGCGGCGTAGAGCCCCTGGAACGGGAAGGCGAGATCGGAGGCGATGCTGCCGACATTGATGATGGCGCCGCCGCGCTCGCGTAAGTGCTCCGCGGCGATGAGCGAACCGTAGACCGTGCCCCAGAAATTGGTGCGGATCAGCCGCTCGTGATCCTCGGCCGCAATCTCGCGCAGTGGCCCGTAGACGGTGAGGCCGGCCACGTTCACCCAGGTGTCGAAGCCGCCGAAGGTGGCAAGCGCATGGTCGGCGATCGCCTGGACATCCTCGCGCCGGCCGACATCCGCGACGACGTGGGTGGCGCGCGGCCCGAGTTCGGCGGCGACCTCGGCCAGGATCGCCCCGCTTCGAGCCGCGAGGACGACACGGGCGCCGCGTTGCGCGGCCATGCGAGCGGTCGCGAGACCGATTCCGCTGGATGCTCCGGTAATGACGATGACCTGCTCGCGCAGCGGCTTGTGTCCCATCCCGGCTCGCTCCTGTCCTGTCGCTTCGATGCGATCGCGAGGGGGGTACGCGCGACGGGCCCAACTGTTTCGGCCCGCGCGCAAACCGCGCAGGCTGATCGGTGGGCTTAGTCGCTCGCGTGTTCGGCGACGTAGCGGCCCAGCGCACTCGCCGCGTTGAGCATGTGGGCGCGCATGCGCCGCGCCGCGGCGTCGCCGTCGCCCTCGGCGATCGCCTGGAGGATCTCTCCGTGCTCGGCGCGGGAGCGCAGGATGCGTTCGCCCTGCCGCAACTGCGTCCGGCGAAAGGCCGACAGGCGCGAACGGATCGACAAGGCCTGTTCGGCCATGAAGCCGTTATGGGTCGCGCGGTAGAGCGCCTCGTGGAAGGCGCGGTTGAGGGCGTCGTAGGTGTCGTAATCCTGCGCCGCCACCGGCTCGGCCGATTGTTCGTGCAGGTCCATCAGCGCACTGAGTTCAAGTGGCGTCATCCGGTAGGTCGCGAGGCGTACGCAGAGCGCCTCGAACTCGGCGGTCGTCTCGAACATCTCCATGATTCGCTCGGGCGTCATGCGGGTGACGACGACGCCGCGCCGCGGCCGCATCTCGACCAGGCCGCTTGAGGCGAGTTGGCGCAGGGCCTCGCGGACAGGCGTGCGCGAGGCGCCGAAGCGGTCGGCGAGATCCTGCTCGTCCAGCGCGATGCCTGCCGCGAGAACGCCGGAGGCGATCTCGTCCGTCAAGGCGTTGCGGATCTGGTCGGAAAGCAGGCCACGCCCCTCGGCCATGCCGTCCATCGCGCCGCCCTCGCCCATCCGCATCATCCTATCAGCGCCCGCACGACGCCGAATGGCGGCGACCGGCCGACGAGGCAGCCGATGCCGGTGCGGGCGGTCGCGGTCAATGCGCCATCAGCCAAGTGGGTCCGTCTGGCACGACAGCTCCGTGCAGGCATCTGCATGCAGCGGCTTTCCGATTTTGAAATCGCGTATCTCAATGCTGATATCGCTGCTGTTGTCGTATGCAAGAAATTGACTATCGCGTAAATATGCATACGAAAGTCGGGTCTGAACGCGCCGGGGCATACGCTGCCGGTCTTCGGATCCGCGGGCGTATGCCGCCTGAGGCCATCACAGGAAGGGGTCCGGATGAGCGGTTGGCGTCGGCAGCGGGAAGCCCGCGATGCGCGGATCGAGGCGGGCCGGGCTCATGCCGCGGGCAAGACTGTAGCGGCCGCCAACGTGGTCGACCTGCTGGAGGCGATCATTCGCCCCGGCGACCGGGTCTGCCTGGAAGGCGACAACCAGAAGCAGGCCGATTGCCTCGCACGCGCCCTCAGCCAGTGCGACCCGGCCCGCGTGCACGACCTGCACATGGTCCAGTCCGGCATCGTGCTCCCCGAACATCTCGACATCTTCGAGCAGGGAATCGCGCGGCGGCTCGACTATTCCTATTCGGGCCCACAGGGCGGGCGCATCGCCCGCATGCTCTACGGAGGGCAAATCGAGCTCGGGGCAGTCCACACCTACCTCGAACTCTTCGCCCGATACTTCGTCGATCTCACCCCAATCGTGGCGCTGATCGCCGGCGTCTCGGCCGACCGGGACGGCAACCTCTATACCGGGCCGAACACCGAGGACACGCCGACCGTGGTGGAGGCGACCGCCTTCAAGAACGGGGTCGTGGTGGCGCAGGTCAACGAGATTGTCGAGCGGGTGCCCCGCGTCGACATCCCCGGCGACCGGATCGACTTCGTGGTCGAGGCCGACCGGCCGTTCTACGTCGAGCCGCTGTTCACCCGCGATCCGGCGGCGATAACCGAGACGCAGATCCTGATGGCGATGATGGCGATCAAGGGGATCTACGCCGAGTACGGCATCCGCCGGCTCAACCACGGTATCGGCTTCGGCACGGCGGCGATCGAGTTGCTTCTGCCGACCTATGCCGAACGCCTCGGGTTGAAGGGTCAGATCGCCACCCATTGGGCGCTCAACCCGCACCCGACCCTGATCCCGGCAATCGAATCGGGCTGGGTGAAACAGGTTCACTGCTTCGGCTCGGAAGTCGGCATGGACCGCTACATCCGCGAGCGCTCCGACATCTTCTTCACTGGCGCCGACGGTTCGCTCCGCTCCAACCGCGCCTTCTGCCAGACGGCGGGGCTCTACGCCTGCGACCTGTTCATCGGCTCGACCCTGCAGATCGATCTCGCCGGACATTCCTCGACGGTGACGCAGAACCGGGTCGCCGGGTTCGGCGGGGCGCCCAATATGGGTTCGGACCCGCACGGGCGGCGCCACCCCTCCGACACCTGGATGAAGGCGGGCCGCGAGGCGCAAGCTGCGGGCGATCCCGCCCTGATGCGCGGGCGCAAGCTCGTGGTTCAGATCGTCGAGACCTTCGGAGAAGGGCTGGTGCCGGCTTTCGTCGAGCAGCTCGACGCGCTCGAACTCGCGAAGAAGATCGGCCTCGAACTGGCTCCGGTGATGGTCTACGCCGACGACGTCACCCACATCGTCACCGAGGAAGGCATCGCCAACCTCCTCCTGTGCCGCACTGCGGACGAGCGCGAGCAGGCGATCCGAGGGGTCGCCGGCTACACTGAGATCGGCCGCGGGCGCGACCGGGCCATGGTCGAGCGGCTGCGTCAGCGCGGCATCGTGCGCCGCCCGGAGGATCTCGGCATCGAACCCCTCGACGCCGATCGCTCCTTGCTCGCGGCGCGATCGATCAAGGATCTCGTGCACTGGTCGGGCGGGCTTTACGAGCCGCCGGCCAAGTTCCGGAACTGGTGAGGCCGCGATGGAAAAGCTCAGCTTCCGACACACGACGCAGAAAGCTTTGTCCGGCGCGAAGGCGCAGGCCATCACCGGCGTCGTCGCCTCCGGCAACCTCGAAGTGCTCCTGGAGCGCGCGCTCGCTCCGACCGAATGCACGGTCGAGATCGAGACGCCGATCCGAGGCTACGGCGAAGTCTGGGCGGCGGTGGTCGCCGACTTCGTTGCCCGCGCCCAGCCCGGGGGCCTGCGCATCACGGTCAACGACGGGGGCGCCCGCCCCGACACCGTGTCCCTGCGCCTGCTCCAGGGCGCCCGGCTGATGGAGGTCTGACGATGAGCGAACGGATCATCGACACCGCTACCAAGGGCTGGGCCACGAGCTGGTACGAGGCCAGCGCCCGCGCACGTCTCGACGGCCTCCTCGATGCCGGCAGTTTTCGCGAGGTCATCGGCCCCGAGCAGCGCCGGACGAGCCCGCACCTGCCACTGTTCGATCTGCCGCGCGCCTTCGACGACGGCATGATCGTCGGCTCGGGCCATCTCGATGGCCAAGCCGTCCTCGTCGCCGCACAGGAGGGCCGCTTCATGGGCGGCGCCTTCGGCGAGGTCCATGGCGCCAAGCTCGTCGGCCTGCTGCGCGCTGCCCTGACGCTGAAGCCCGCCGCTGTGCTGATCCTGTTCGACACCGGCGGCGTGCGTTTGCAGGAGGCAAATGCCGGCGAGACGGCCATCGCGGAGGTAATGCGAGCGATCACGCAGGTCCGCGCGGCCGGGGTGCCGGTCATCGGCCTGATCGGCGGCCGGGCCGGCGCCTATGGCGGCGGCGGACTGATTGCCGGCACCTGCTCGCGGCTCGTCGTGTCCGAGAGTGGGCGCATCTCCGTCTCGGGGCCGGAGGTGATTGAGACCAACAAGGGCGCTGAGGAATTCGATTCCCGCGACCGTGCCCTGGTCTGGCGCACCATGGGCGGCAAGCACCGCCGCCTCACCGGCGGCGCCGACGCCTATGCCGACGACACGGTGGAAGCCTTCCGGCGGGCGGCGCTCCACGCGATCGGCCGCGCCCCGGCCTTCGACTTCGCCACGCTGGAGGCCGAGCAGACGCGGTTGGAGGAGCGCCTCGCCCGTTTCGGCGATTGCCGCGATGCGACCGAGATCTGGGCACGCCTCGGCGTCAACGATCCAGGAGCGGTGCCGGCGCTGACCACGGCCGATTTCGAGGCCCTTCTCGCCCATCTCGGGGAGACGACCCATGACGCTCGCTGAGATCCTGGCCTCGCTGTTTCCCGAAGGCCATTCCGTCGCGATCGAGGACGGGCTCGTGAGCGGCGAGGGTCCGTTCCGGGGCGGCCGGCTCGCGGTGATCGGCATCGACGGCGACACCGCGCTCGGGGTCGATGGCGCCTGTCGACTCGCGGGTGATGTCCTCGACGTGGTGCGCCGGGGCGGCGGCACGCCGATCCTCGTCGCGATCGATTCCGACAGCCAGCGCATGAGCCGGCGCGACGAACTGCTCGGCCTCAACGAGTACCTCGCCCACCTCGCCAAGACGCTGCTGCTCGCCGATGCGAACGGCCATCCGACCGTCGGGCTGATCTACGGCCACTCGGCGGCGGGCGCCTTCATCGCCACCGCGCTCGCGACCCGCGTGCTCGTCGGTTTGCCGGGGGCGAATCCCAGCGTGATGGACCTGCCCTCCGTCGCGCGCGTGACGAAGCTGCCCCTCGACCGGCTGGAAGCGATGGCCAAGGACACGCCGGTCTTCGCGCCGGGCCTCGACAACATGGTGCGCACGGGCGCCGTGCAGGCGGTGCTCGACCCCGACCGGCCCCTGGCGGATCAGATCGCCGCCGTGATCGATGCCATGCCCGCCGAGGACGTTCGCGACCGGCTCGGGCGGGAGCGCGGCGGGCGCCCCTTGGCGGAAGAGATCGCCGCGCAGGTGGTCCGGGATACGACCTTTGGCTGAAGCCTACCGGCGCCACGATCTGCTCGACGTCGAGCCGCGTGCCTGGGCTGCGGTCATCGCAGAGCGAGCCGACCTTGCGGGTGTGCCGCATGTGGCGGGTTGGGTGGCGGACGGGCGGCCGGTCATTCTGCGCCGCTCGCATCCCGGCGAAGACACCGGCCTCGTCCCAGTCGGCCTCCCGCTGCCGCCGCGGGATGGAAAGCGCCGCATCGGTCTCACCCTCCCCCCAGGCGCGGTGCGCTCGCGCCCACCGATGCGCCTCGCCGAGGCACGGAGCGCCTGCCCGCCCGCCTGGGCCGCGACGCTGGAGGCGGTCATCGCTCTCGGTGAGCGCCACGGTCTCGCGCCGCGCCCCTTCGGCAGCCTGCTCTGGCAGAGCCTGACCGGCCTGCCCTACCTCTCGGAGCACTCGGACCTCGATCTGCTCTGGCCGATCGACGATTCGGTACCGCCCGCCCTCCTCGACGGTCTCGCGGAAATCGAGGCGCAGGCGCCGATGCGCCTCGACGGCGAGATCCTGCTTCCCGATGGGGGCGGCGTGAACTGGCGCGAGCTATCCGACGCCGCGCCGGGCGACGCCGTTCTGGTCAAGCACCGCGATCGCCTCGCCCAGCGCGAGGCCGCTGACATTCTGGCGGGCGGTGCGGCATGAGCCAGCTTTCGGCGCGCCGGCCTTCCCCGAGCGAGGAGATCGACCGGTCCTCGCCAGCCGACCTGATCGCGCGGGCGGCTACTCAGGCTCTCCGTCTCGAACTCGAAACCTATCCGAAGCCGGGCCTCGTTAGCCCCATCGATTCCGGCAGTCACGCCGACATGGACGCGGAGACGTTCCGGGCGAGCACCCTGGCGATCGCGCCGTTCTTCCGGGACCTCGCGCTCGCAGGGGCAGCGGGTGCGCCGATGCCGATCCTGCGCCGCATCGGCCTCCACGCGGAGGCGGCGATGCGGGCGGCCACGGGCGGAGTGAACACCCATCGCGGTGCGATCTTCGGGCTCGGCCTCCTCTGCGCCGCGGCCGGTGCCGTGCCGCGCCCGGCCGCGGGAGCGCTCGGCGCCCTGGTGCGAGACCGCTACGGTGCGGCGATCCTCGACGGCCCGGTCCTGCTCCACGCGCCCGGCGCGCGGGTGCGCCGACGCCACGGCGTCGGCGGCGCGCCGGCCGAGGCCGCCGCCGGCTTTCCCAGCCTCTATCGGGTCGGCCTTCCGGCGCTCCGGCGCGGCCGGCAGTTCCATTCCGGCGACGGCGAAGCCGCGCGGGTGGAGGCCTGCTTCGCCCTGATCGCGCATCTCGAGGACACGAACCTGTTGCACCGGGGCGGCCCCGAAGGCTTCGCCTTTGCGCGGGCCGAGGCCGCGCGGTTCATTGCCGAGGGCGGCGTGGTGCGGGCAGGCTGGCGCTCGCATGCGCAGGCGCTGCACCGCGCCTTCGTCGCCCGCAATCTCAGCCCCGGCGGCGCGGCCGACCTTCTGGCCATGACGCTGTTCGTGGATGCCGTCGAGGCGCAACCATGACGCTCGCGATCCTTCTCTCCGGCCAGGGCGGCCAGCATCCGGGCATGTTCGACCTCACCGCCGACTGGCCCGCCGCAGCCCCCGTGTTCGTGGCGGCAGAGCGCGTCCTCGGGCAGGATCCACGGGACTTCGTCCGCGCGCCGGGCGCGGACCTTCACGGCAACCGCATCGGGCAGATCCTCTGCTGTGTCGCGGCGCTGGCGGGCTGGACCATCGTGGAGGCGGCGGGCCCGGCCCGCGCGATCGTTGCCGGATACAGCATCGGCGACCTCGCAGCCTGGGGCTGCGCCGGCCGCTTCGACGCGGAGTCTGTCCTGCGCCTGGCCGCCGCCCGCGCCGAGGCAATGGATGCGGCCAGCGGCGAGGGCTTTGCGCTGGCCGGTCTTCGCGGGCTGCGCCTTGCCGAGATCGAGACGATCGCCGAACGCCAGGACTGCCACCTCGCCATCCGCAACGCCGCCGACAGCGCCGTCATCGGCGGTCCGCGCGTGGCGCTCGACGCGGTGTGTTCGGCCGCCCTCGCGGCCGGGGCGCAACGGGCCGTGGTGCTGCCGGTGCGCACGCCCTCGCACACGCCGCTACTGCGCGCGGCGAGCGCTCGCTTCGAGGCGACGCTCGCCGCCGAGCGGCTGCGATGTCCGCCGCCGGGTGCGCCGCGCCTGATCAGCGGCCTCGACGGCGCCCCCGTTTTTGATGGTCAGGCCAGTTTGTCGAAGCTGGCACGACAGATCTCGGAGACGATCGATTGGGCCGCCTGTCTCGTGGCCTGCCGGGAATACGGCTGCAACACCGTACTCGAACTCGGCCCCGGCCACGCGCTCGCGACCATGGCCCGCGAGGCGATCCCGGAGGCCCGCATCCACGCCCTCGAAGAATTTCGATCCGCCTCCGGAGCTCTAGGCTGGATAAACGGTCGCTGACGATTGCCGCGGCTCACGCCTTCGCGGGCGGCAACCGCACGGCGACTTCGTTCCGTCGCAGGAAGGGGATGGAGAAGGGCGGATCGTAACCCATGAAGAAGGGCGGCTCCGCCGGCTTTCGTCCTGCTTTGTCCAGAACCTCGGCGAGGATGCGGGCTTGGGCCTCGCGCGCCTCGGCGGTGGCACTGCCGGAGAAGCGCAGGACCGCAAGCCGTTCGGGCGGGATTCGTGCCAGCCGGACGCCGGGCTCGGTCGGTTCGGGCGCTCCGGTCTCGGCCACCGTCCGAGGCAGGTAGAACCGCATCGTGCCGCCCGCGCCCTGTTCGACCGGAACGGTCATCGCGATCAGCCGGCCTCTGGTCTCGACTGGTGCGGTCATCGCGATGCGCGCCCCACCCGCATTCGCCCCGGTGATGTATCGGAACAAACGCCCGAACGCCTCGCCGTCCTGCTGGCCTCGGGCGTCGGTCTCCACCGCCACCCGGCCGTCATAGGCGCGGATCTCCACCCCGCGGTCGAGCCGCTCGACCACAGCGTAGCGGGGCTCCTCGTAGGTCGCGCGGATGCCGACGACCGACAGGGCGGATTCGAGGACGGTCACGAGATAGTAGAGGAATTTGTCCATCGCGAGCGGGGGGGGCGGAGAGCAGGGTCCACCAACAATGGCCGTTGGCCGGAAGCCGTTCCGCCACCGGCCGGCTCCTCCTCGTTCGGCCACCTGCGTGGCGGTGCTCCCTTGACCGATCTCGCCGCGGTGAGCAGCCGACAGACGCTCCCCTTACTTCTTCGGCTCGGAGCCGAGATAGACATATTCCGGGGCGGCGCGAAGTTGGTCCTTGTCAGTCTCGATCACCGCATCGAGGGTCCCGCCGTCCTTGCGCGACAGCTTCAGGGTCTCGGGTGCCACGGCGACGTATTTGGCGTTCAGGCCGAGGAAACCGCCGACGCTGACGACGTAGGACTTCACCGCGCGCCGGTCGTCGAAGACCACGTCGGCGACAGAGCCGATGGTCTGGTTCGCGCCGTTGCGGATGCTCAGGCCGATGAGCTTCGACGCGACCACGTCCTCGGGCGCCTGGGCCACGAACTTTGCCCGAAGGTCGTCGTTCAGCGTCGCCGGCTGCGCGGCGACGGGCGTGGGCTCCTGGGCCAGAGCGGGTCCGCTCGTCAGGAGCAGAAGGGCACACGCGATCGGGCGGAACGTCATCGGGTCGGGGTCTCCAGTGGAAAAGGCGAAAGAGATCGGAAGAGATGGGCGAACCGGGCGGATCGCGCCCGGTCCGGGACGGTCAGACTGGCAAGCGCCCGTCTGGCGAGTACCGATCGACCGCGGAAGGAAGTTCGCGTGAAAGCCGCGACAGCAGCGCGGCGCGGCTCAGGCCGGTCTGCTGCGTGAGGTGGTCAAGCGTCTCGGCCCCGATCGCGCGCTCCAAATCCGCCTCGGCGAGTTCACGGTTCGGTCCCTGCCGGACCCAGGATTGCGCGGCCTCGCCATGGCCGCCCTTGGTGAAATGCTCGACGAGTTCGTTCAGCCCGGAGGCGATCAGGCCGCCGACGCCGGCCGAGCCGATGCCGCCGAACAGCCCCGCGAGATTGTCAAGCGCACCGGAGCCGCCCTGGTTCGAAGCGGAAGTCTGGACGGGCGGGACCGGCGGATGCCCTGTCCGGTCCTGATGGCCCTTCAGCAGCTCTGCGATTTTGTCCCGGTTCTGGTAGCCGGCAATGGCCAGCAAGCCCAGCAGGGCCGTCATCGACGGATAACCTTTGCTCATGGCGTGTTCGCTCCGTTTCGTGAGGTCGCCGGTTCGGCTCAGCGCCGATGACGGGGCGGAGCCGCTGTGCGGCCGGTGAGCCGGCGGCTGACGAAGGCGATGACCCTCGGCAGCACGAGGGCGGTGAGAAGCTTTCGGATCATGGCGATGCTCCGGGTCTGAATCGTTCAGCGCGTGGGACGCGCGAGCCAGCCGAGCGCGAAGGCGGTGGCCACGAGGCCGAGCAGGGTGGAGGTGCGGTGGGTCTCGGCGTAGCGCGCGGCGCGGCGACCGTATTCTCGGCCGTGGCGCCGGGCGTCGCCGATGACATGACGGCCGTCCTCGATCCAGTGGTCGGCCCGCTCGCGGGCAGCGTGCGCGATGTGACGTCCGTCGCGGGCGAGATCCTCCGCGCGGTCGCGGGCGCTGCCGTAGGCGTATTGTGCGCCCCCGGCGATCTGATTGACGGCCCCGCGCACTTGGCGGACGGGGTCACCCGTGACGCCGCCGAGGGTGGTCTGGGCGCGGCCCTTGATGTGACGGGACGCGCCGCGGAACTGATCGCGGTTCATGGTGCTCTCCTTTCGTCGAAATGGGAGTCGGGCGAACGGGGCCGGGAAGGCCGGCCCCGCGGTACGGGGAGCAGTGTTGGTGTCAGTGCTTGCCGGTGACCTTGTCGGCGAGGTTCTTGGCGCCGTCCTTGACGTCGCCGACCGTCTTCTGCGCCTCGCCCTTGAGCTCCTGCGCCTTGCCCTCGGCAACGAGCTTGTCGTTACCGGTCACATTGCCGACGCCCTGCTTGATGTTGCCGACCGCCTCGTTGGCGAGGCCCTTGATCTTATCGGTGGTGCTGCTCATCGGATGGACTCCTGTCTGGGTTGGTCATTACCGGCAAAGCCGGTCGGGACGGCCCCCGCCGTGACGACGGGAGCCGAAGGGGGAAGCGGTCAGGCGCGGCGCGCGTCGTAGGCACTGAGAGCAGAGACGGGGGCCGGGGCGCCGAGGCGGCCGCCGAAGAAGGCGGCGAGCGCACCGAGGACCAGCGCCAGGGCGGCGTAGAAGGCGCCTTGCGTGGCCGCGGACTTGGCACTGACGGCAGCGGCCTCAGCCTTCTGCTTGGCCGTCGCCACGGCCTGCTCGTACTGCTTCTGGTACTCGTCGATCTGCGTCTTGGCCTGATCGGGGGAAATGCCCTGCGCCTTGGCGAGCGCATCGGCCGCGCGGCTCTTGGCCTGCTCCTTCTGCGCGGCATCGCCGGTCAGCATAGCCCGGACCGCGGCGACCGCCGCATCACGCGCCGCCTGCGGGTCCTGACCGGCAGACTGTTCGCGGACCTTCTGCTCGATCCCGTCGAGCGGGTTGGAGATCTTGGACAGGGACGGCGCCGCCGCCTGGGCGGCCGTCTGCACCGTTCCGCCGACGAGGTTGCCCGCGCCGCCGAGCGCGCCCGAGACGGTGCTCAGCGTCCCGCCGACGAGCCCGCTCGCCGCCGAGGTCAGCAGATACAGAACCACGAGCGTGGTGACTGCCCAAGAGACGAGTCCGTGCAGGGCCGCGGCGCCCGGCAGCGACTTGCCGGAGAGGCGACCCGCGACGAGGCCGCCGGCCAGAGAGGCGACGACGCCCGAGGCCACGAACCACAAACCCGCGCCGAGCGAGAAGGTCGAGGCGGCCGGGTTGTCGGCGGCATTGGTGCCGATTGCGGCCAGACCGACCCCCACGCCGACGAGGTTCAGGACGACCTGCGTCACGATGGCGATGACGGCGCCGGCGAGGATGGCACCCCAGGACACCTCGCTGAGAAGGACGGCCCGCGTGTCGGCGGCTGCGACGGCGGAAGGGTTTGTGATCGTGGTCACGCGTGTACTCCGATGGTCGTGGAAGTCGGGATGCGAGAGGGTCAGAGCTTGCTGACGAGCAGGCCGAGGCCGAAGCCGATGGCGCCCGCCACGAGGAGCGAGGCGACGGGTGCGTCGGACACGTATTCGCCGACCTCGCGCGAGCTTCCGCGCAGGTAGCGGCGCCCCTGCTCGTAGGCGTCCTCGGCAACCTCGTAGGCATCGTCGGCGGCGTGTCGGACGGCGTCCTTGGCTTGGCCGTAGAGATTCTCGGCGCTGCCCTGGGCTTCGCGGAAGCGGCCTTCGACCGCGTCGCTGCGCGAGCCGGTCAGGTCGCCGACCGCGCCCTGCACCTTGCCGCCGATCTCCTTGGCGGCACCCGTGATTCTGTCCGTATCGACCATGACGATCTCCTGTTCGGTGTTCGTGGTGAGTGGCGGCGCCCTGGGACGGCGCCGGTGAGTTCCGGTTCAGTCGCGGGGCGAGACCGGTGGGGGCGGTCGCGTCCGGCGCTTCTCCGTTCGGCCCTCGGCCTCGAGCCGGGCATCCCCGGTGAGTTTGCCGATGGCCTCCTTCAGCGAGCCCCTGGCGTGCTCGGCGGAGGTCGTCTTCGCGCGCTCGTTCACCTGCATCTCTCAGTGTCCGGAAAGTCTCAGGCCCACTTCAGATGTTCGGTCGATTGCGCAATTCAATAGTACGAAAATACCAGTAAGACGGTTTTTAAGTACTGGGTGATGGGAGCGGAAAGCCGTTCTCGCGTCCCCAGATCACCGCTTCCGCGCGCTTGTGGACGCCGAGCTTGCGGTAGAGGGTGGCACCGTGGTTGCGCACGGTGTTGCGCGAGAGGTTGAGGCGTTTGGCGATGGCGTCGTCGGCAAGCCCCGTGCAGATCAGGTTCAGGATCTGGCGCTCGCGCACCGTCAGTGTCGGGCTTGCACCATTGCCATCCTGCGGCCCGGGCTGGCGCAGATTGGCCAGCTTCTCGATCAGCCCGCGGCTGAACCAAGAGGTATCGGCCATGACCGCCTCGATGGCCTCGAACAATTCCCGCTCGCCGCGCTTGCGCTCGGTGATGTCCTGAAGGACCACGAGCGCGAACGTCGCCTCCCCGATCTCGATGCGCTCGCCGGAGGCAAGGCAGTCGAGCTCCGTTCCGTCCTCATGGCGCAGGCAGACCTCCTGCCCCGCGACGAAGCCGGTCCGCCTCACCATGTCCTCGAATCGCTCGCGGGTCGCATCCGCCACCCACAGCCCAATTTCGCCGAACGAGCGCCCGACGACGCCGTCCTCGCCGTGGCCGAAGACCCGCGTGAACGCCTCGTTGATGGCGGTCACCGTGAAGGTATCGAGGCGCGACAGCAGGGTCGGCACGGGCGTCAGACGGAAGGCTTTGGCGAAGCGCTCCTCGCTCTGCCGCAGGGCCGTCTCGGCCTTCCGGCGCAGCTCGAGATCGGCGAAAGTGAAGAGCATGCAGGGCTCGTCGCCCATTTCGATGGGCTGGCCGGCGACGATGACGAAGCGGCTGTCGCCGTCCGGCAGCGTGAGGCAGGCCTCCATCTGCGGGATGGTGGCGCCCTCGTTCAGACGGTTGATCGCCAGTTCGCGGTTGCGCGCGCCGGCCAGGACATCGACCTCGTAGACGCTGCGGCCGATGACGGCATCGCGGGTGTGGCCGGTCATCTCGAGGAAGCCGGCATTGACCTTGACGTGGCGCAGATCCGACAGCCGGGTGATGATCGCGGGTGCCGGGTTCGCGTTGAACGTGGCCTCGAAGCGCTTCTCGGCCTCGAACTGGTCCGAGACGTCCTTCAGGATCAGGGCAAGGCAGCTTGGACGACCCTCGCGATCCGTGGCGACGAGACTGCGCAGGGAGTGGACGAAGTCGAGTTCCGGCTGATCGGCACGCCGGACCTCGACGACGACGTCGTGGAACTGCTCGCCGGCCACGACGCGCTCGATCGGATAATGCTCCGGTGTCCGGTTGTTGCGGTAGCGCAGGGCGAAGCGATCGCGGTAGGCGTCAACATCGCCGCCGAGCTCGTCGATGCGGGCGACCCCATGCATCGCCAGGGCGGCGTCGTTGGCATAGGCGATGGTCTGATCGGGCTCGACCAGGATCACGCCTTCGCTCAGGCCGGCGATGATCTGCCTGAGCTCATGCCTGTCGATCTCCGCCGTCACGCGCCCGCCGCTCCGTCGCACTTGTAACTGCCAAGGCGGCAGCGGTGCACAAACGAGTTGCGCACAAAACGGTTCCGGTCGGCTCCTGGTATCGCGAGATCACGTTTCTGATACTGGCGGACCGTAAGGCACGGCGAGATGGGCGCGTCGCATCAAACGGGGAAGCTCTCGACGATGAACCATCGTGCAATCGTTGAAGCCTTTGAGCGCGCCGGCTTGGAGTTCATTCCGGCAAACGGCGGCGGCGCTGGCGTCCGCTTTCGGGATCCGGTCGTGAGCGCTGCGGCCGAGGGCTGAGACAGGGATACGCAACGCCTTCAGTCAGGCACGCTCGAAAGTGGGAAGCCGGCCAAGGCCGCCCGCGCCTACCTGTTCATTGGGCCGAGCACGCGCATCAGCCCGGTGGTCAGTGCGCCGGGGGAGCGGCCGCACGCACGGTCGGAGATCACCATCGAACCGATCACGACGTTCGCGCGTGAGACGCCAATGGAGGTGATGCGGGCGCTGTGTGTGGAGCGGGGCTCGCCGTAACGTGCCTCACCAGTGCGCTTCAGTCCTGCCGGCTTTGCTCCGACCTGGTCTGACTCAGCGCGAAGAGCGCACCGAACGCGCCGCCCGCCGATCCGAGAACGCCTGCTAGCGCGACGGCAACGGGAGGAATTCGCGCAAGCTGCTGCGGCCACAGCAGCCAAAGAGTGCCGAGGGCGACGAGCCCACAGCATACGCCACTCAGCAGTGCGATGACGACGCGACGTTTGACGAGAGGTTTGCTCATCCGTTGCATCTAGGGCGCGCTGGGGTTTGTTCGCGTTCTGAGCGCCGTCGTCGCCGACCGGCCGGACATTGCTCGGCGATTGAGCGGGCCCGCTCCTACATGGGGAAGCGATGGCGGACGGGTGAGACTCGGCTCGGCGGACCGGCGCCGAGGAGCAGGACGCCCGGTGTCGAGCGGTGGAAAACGCGGCCATCGGCGGAGAGCCGCCCGGACCGTGTTGTCGGCCAGGGCGCGGCGCGGTGCGGGCGTGCTGCTCCAACGGGCGCGGATCTTGCTGAGGCGCGACCGACCGGTGCGAGCAAGGCTCGCACGGGCGGGTCAGACACCACGTCGGACCGGAAGCACCCGCAGATCCGGACGGGATCACTCGTCGAACCCCGGCATCTTCCGGCCGCCACAAGGAAACCGGTATGGCTTACCTCGCGCCCTCCGAATTCGTGACCAAGATGGTCGATGCCGGAGAATCCAAGATCTTCATGGCGACCCGCGACACCGTGATCCGCGCCTACATGGCGGGCGCGATCCTGGCGCTCGCTGCGGTCTTCGCCGTCACCATCACCCAGCAGACCGGGATCCCGATCCTCGGCGCCGCCCTGTTTCCGGTCGGCTTCTGCATGCTCTACCTGCTGGGCTTCGACCTTCTGACCGGCGTCTTCGTGCTGGCCCCGCTGGCGCTCCTCGATAGACGCCCGGGCGTGACCTGGAGCGGGGTGCTGCGCAACTGGGGCCTCGTCTTCCTCGGCAATTTCTTGGGGGCGCTCACGGTGGCCTTCATGATGGCCTTCGTCTTCACCTTCGGCTTCACCGCACCGGCCGACAAGGTCGGCGAGTTCATCGCCCATGTCGGCGAGCGCCGCACCCTCGGCTATGCGGCTCACGGTGCCGGCGGCTGGTTCACGATCTTCATGCGCGGCATGCTGTGCAACTGGATGGTCTCGACCGGCGTCGTCGGCGCGATGATCTCGACGACGGTGAGCGGCAAGGTCATCGCCATGTGGATGCCCATCATGGTGTTCTTCTACATGACCTTCGAGCACTCGGTGGTGAACATGTTCCTCTTCCCCTTCGGCCTGATGATGGGCGGCAACTTCTCGATCGGGGATTACTTCTTCTGGAACGAGATCCCGACTGTGCTGGGCAACCTCGTCGGCGGCCTCGCCTTCACGGGGCTCACCCTCTACACCACCCACGTCCGCACCGCGCCGAAGCGCACGGCCGTGCAGGGCGAGGCGCGCCGCCTCGCTGCCTGATCCGTGCTTGACCGGACGGGGACCCGCACCGCAAGGGCACGGGTCCCCATCCCTCAAGTCCTCCCCGATGCCGAACGACCTCAGGCTCACGCTCGGCCAGCACAGCGCGGCGGGTCGCAAGCCCCACAACCAGGATTTTTACGGGGCGCTCATCCCCCCGCAGCCGGCTCTTGAGCTCAAGGGCGCGGCCATCGCCATCGCGGACGGGATCGGCAGCAGCGCGGTCAGCCACGTCGCCAGCGAGACTGCGGTCAAGAGCTTCCTTTCCGACTACTATGACACCCCCGACACGTGGTCGGTGAAGAGCGCGGCGCAGCGCGTGATCGCGGCGTCCAATTCCTGGCTCCACGCCGAGACGCGCCGCAGCCGGCACGAGCCCGACCGCGGCTACGTCACCACCTTCAGCGCCCTCGTCCTCAAGGGCCGCACCGCCCACCTCTTCCACGTCGGCGACGGGCGGATCTGTCGGGTTGCGGGCCGCTCCTTGGAGCAGCTGACCGAGGATCACCGCCTCGTCCTGTCGGCGGAAGAATCCTATCTCGGCCGGGCACTCGGCGCGGGCGGACGCGTGGAGATCGACCATGCCAGCGTGCGGACCGAGCCCGGCGACGTCTTCGTCCTGACCACCGACGGCGTCCACGAGCACGTCGATCCGGAGACGATTGCCGGCCTGATCGCGCGCCATGCTGCCGATCTGGACATGGCTGCCCGCGAAATCGTCAGACATGCCTACGAAGCCGGCAGCACCGACAACCTCACCGCGCAGATCGTGCGCATTGAGGCAGCACCTGAGGACGGGCCGGCCGATCTGGCGGGTCGCGTCGCGGATCTGGCGCCCGCGCCCCTGCTCGATCCACCGGCCGATTTCGACGGCTACCGGGTGCTGCGCACGCTCCACGCGAGCCATCGCAGCCACGTCTATCTCGCGCTCGATTCCGAGACTGGTGCGACCGTTGCCCTCAAGGTGCCCTCGACGGAAGCGCGCGACGACCCCGCGCAGCTGCGCCGGCTCGTCATGGAGGAGTGGATCGCCCGGCGCATCGACAGCCCCCACGTGTTGAAGGCCCAGCCGCAGGCGCGGCGGCGCAGCCACCTCTACACGGCGATGGAGTATGTCGAGGGACGCACGCTGGCGCAGTGGATGCGCGACAATCCCGTGCCGGACCTCGAGACCGTGCGCGGCCTCGTCGAGCAGATCGCGCGGGGCCTGCAGACCTTTCACCGGCGCGAGATGGTGCATCAGGACCTGCGGCCGCAGAACGTCCTGATCGATGCTGCCGGCACCGTGCGGATCATCGATTTCGGCGCGACGCGCGTGGCGGGCGTGGCCGAGCTCGCCCCCGAGGAGCCGGTGCTCGGCACCCAGCAATACAGCGCGCCCGAATACCTCGCCGGCCATCCCGGAACGCCCGCAGCGGACGTGTTCTCCCTCGGGATCATCGCCTACCAGATGCTGACCGGGCAGCTACCCTACGGCGCGGCGGCCGCGCGGGCATTGACCGAGGCACGGGCGCGGCGCCTGCGCTACATCCCGCTCTCGGCCGTGCGGCCGGGCCTGCCGGTCTGGGTCGACGGCGCCCTGCGCAAGGCCGTTCATCCGAACCCAGCGATGCGCTACGAGGCGCTCTCGGCCTTCGCCTACGACCTGCGCCACCCGAACCCTTCGCTCGCCGGGGTACGCCGGGCGGCTCTGCTGGAGCGCAATCCGCTCCTGTTCTGGAAGCTCGTCTCGCTGGGGCTCGCGCTCGCACTCCTCGCCCTGCTGGCGACGTGGCCGCGCATCTGAACGCGACCGAGGCCTCAGATTTCGAAAGGACGAGTCCTTTCGCGGGTCCAGAGCAGAGCCCCGGATAGAAGAAAGCCGGGGCACTGCCCCGGCTCCCCGTCAAAGGGATGATCCCCTCAGAAACCCGCTTATCGGGAAGCGAGTGCCTTCGGCAGACGGAACGCCCAGAAGCTGCCGCCCTGGTTGATGCCAGCCGTCGTCTTGGCGACTTCGCCGCCCCAGAGCGGCACCGCGCCGCCCCAGCCAGCCGCGACGCCGATCCACTGCTCGCCATCCTGCTCCCAGGTGATCGGCGAGGCGACGACGCCGGTGCCGACCTGGAATTTCCAGACTTCCTCACCGGTCTTGGCATCAAACGCCTTCAGGAAACCCTCGGGCGTTCCGGTGAAGACGAGGTTGCCCGCAGTGGTGAGCACGCCGGCCCAGAGCGGAGCCTTGTTCTTGTACTCCCACACGACCTTCTTGGTCGCCGGATCGATGGCCTTCAGCGAGCCGATATGATCCTCGAAGGTCGGCTTGATGGTGAAGCCCGCGCCGAGATAGGCGGCGCCCTTCTTGTAATTCACCGGCTCGTTCCAGATGTCCATGCCCCACTCGTTGGACGGGACGTAGAACAGCTTGGTGTCGGGGCTGTAGGCGATCGGGTTCCAGTTCTTGCCGCCGAGGAAGCCCGGCGTCGCGTAGACGGACTTGCCCTTCTTGCCGTCCTCGGACTTGGCCGGGTCGCCGGGGCGGTTGGCGTCGTCGTAGATCGGGCGCCCGTTCTCGTCGATGCCCTTGGCCCAGTTGATGTTAGACACGAACGGCGTGGCCGACATGAACTTCCCGTTGGTGCGGTCGAGGACGTAGAAGAAGCCGTTACGGTCGGCGGTGGCGCCGGCCTTCACGGTCTTGCCATCCTTCTGCATGTCGAAGGGCACGAACTCGTTGACGCCGTCGTAGTCCCAGCCGTCATGCGGCGTGGTCTGGAAGCCCCAGACGATCTCGCCGTTGTCGGGGTTGATGGCGAGCCGCGAGGCCGACCACTTGTTGTCGCCCGGGCGGAGCGCCGAGTTCCACGGGCCCGGGTTGCCGGTGCCGAAATAGATCAGATTCAGCTCGGGATCGTAGGTGCCGCCGAGCCAGGTGGCGCCGCCGCCGAACTTCCACGTGTCGCCGGGCCAAGTCTCGTTGGTCTTGCCGGTCATGGTCGAGGGCTTGCCGTTCAGCTCGCCCATATGGCCCTCGATGACGGGGCGCTTCCACACGATCTCGCCGGTCTCGGCATCGCGCGCCTCGACGCGGCCGACCACGCCGAATTCGCCGCCCGACACGCCGGTGATGATCTTGCCCTTCACGATCATCGGCGCAGCGGTGTAGCTGTAGCCGGACTTGAAGTCGTCGATGTCCTTGCGCCAGACGACCTTGCCGGTCTTCTGGTCGAGCGCGACGAGCTTGGCGTCGAGCGTGCCGAAATAGACCTTGTCCTTGTAGAGAGCGGCGCCGCGGTTCACCACGTCGCAGCAGGGCAGGATGCCCTCGGGCAGGCGGGCGTTGTACTCCCACTTCTTCTCGCCGGTGCGCGCATCGACGGCGTAGAGGCGCGAATAGGAGCCGGTGACGTAGAGCACGCCGTCCTTGACCAGCGCCTGGCTCTCCTGGCCGCGCTGCTTCTCGCCGCCGAAGGAGAACGACCAGGCCGGGACGAGGCCCTTGATGTTGTCGCGGTTGAGCGTCTTGATTGAGCTGAAGCGCTGCGCCTGTGGGCCGAGGCCGTAGGTGACAACGTCCTCGGGCGTCTTGGCGTCGTTGAGGATGTCCTGCTCAGTCACCTCGGCGATCGCGGGAAGGGCAAGGCCGACGCTGAGGGCGGCGAGCCCCACCGCCGTCAGGAACTGGTTCCGCACTCTCATCTGGCGTATCCTCCATAGATCGTCAGCGCCCCTGTTCTTCAGGGACCACGGGGCTTCTCTGTTCTGACCGACTCGGCCAGCTGCCCCTTGGAGACAAAGCCTAGAGCGCTTCTCAGCAAACTCTTATTGGCCTTTGGTCGAACTTTGTCCTGATCCGCTCGCAGTATGTGCGAGCAACGCCTTCCACGCCCTTCAAGGCACGACGAATACGCAGTCGAACGGAGACGCCAACAGCCTTCGCGACTTGCAGAGCGAGGCCGCTGGCGCTGTCGATGCTGGAGGAGATATCAGTACCCTTGCGGCGCGGTGTAGGTGACGCCGTAGGTCGCGCAGATCGCCTTGAGGCGCCCCTCCTGCGCCAAGGCGGCGAGAGCATCGCCGACCGCGTAGGCGAGGTCGCGGGAATCGCTGCGCACCGCGCCGCCGAGATCCCACCGCGTCCGCACGAGGCCGGGGATCGGCATCTCGACCACGGGATTGTCCTCCCCCGCAACGCTGGCCGCTTCGAGCGCCGCCTCGATTCCCGCGCGGGTGCCGGCCAGAATCGGCGTCTCGCCGGCGAGGTAGGCCTTGGCCGCCTCATCGAAGCTGCGGAAATGCCGGATCTGGCCGCGGAAACGGCCGCCCTCGGCGTTCATCAGCAGGCTGTCGGAGGCGCTCGTGCCCTCGACCGCGACGCTGTGGCCCTCCAGGTCGCGCACGCCCTCGAACCCCTCGATCCGGCCGCGGTGATAGGCGAAGGCCAGCCGCTGCTCGAAATAGGGATTGGTCAGGAAGATCTGCTCGTTGCGGGTGGCCAGGATGCGGTCATGGGGCACGTGCAGCATCAGGTCGGCGAGCGGCGTGCCGGCGAGGTCACCCCGCCACAGGTTCAGCCGGAAATCGCCGTCGACGTTCTCGCCCGCATCCACCACCCGCAGGTCGAGCTTCAGCTTGAGCCGCTCGGCGATGGCCTGTGCGATGTCGGCGTCGATGCCGCGGGGCGAGGCCTTCCCCGCTTCCGAGAAGGGCCGGTTGTCGTCGTAGATCGCCACGCGCAGCACGCCGGAGGCCGTCACCTCGTCGAGCGGACGCGCGGCGGCGGCCATCCCAGTGATCGCCCCGGCGGCGATCAGGCATGCGAGGGCGGCGGGGCCGTGGCGGCGCGAGGGGCGCATCGGCGACGGGCTCCCTACTCTTCGTGCTTGGCTTCGATGTAGGTGCGGATCGCCCACAGGGCCTCCTGCGACAGCACGCCCTCAAAAGCCGGCATCTTCATCACGCCGTTGGTGGTCGCGCCGTGGCGGACGCGCTCGACGAAGTACTCGTCGCCCTCCTTGCCGAGCGGAAGGTAGCGCAGGTCCGGCGCCAGACCGCCGGAGATCACCTGAAGGCCATGGCAGCGGGCGCAGTTCTGGTTGAACCCGGAATCACCGATGGTGATCGCCTTCGCGTCGCCACGATAGGGGTTCTCCTCGCGCCACGTCTCGCCCAGAGGCGCGAGGCCGGCGGTATCCACGGGCTGCGGCTGCACATCGCCATGGCCGAGGGCGGCGGAGACGGACAGGACAAGGCCGACGGCGAGGAGCCCGCCCTTGAGGGGTGCAGCCTTCATTCTCATTCCTCCCATTCTTGAGGGGAGGGTTAGCAAGCGCGCCCGGCCGAACCCATTGTGCTTTGGTAGGGGGCGGTCGGTAGCACCTTGGTCCAATACCGGGACTGCCCCGATCGCACGTATCACTCTCCCAACAACAATCGGGAGGCGAGCAGAGCGCGATGCTGGCGCGGCTCGGGAAACGGCACGGCGGCCCGCTTCGGGCAACGAAGCCGCGGCGCAGGGCGCGCGGCCTCGGGCTGATTCTGCTCGGCCTGCTGCCCGTCGCGGCCCAAGCCGAGCCGCTGGCGATCCACTACCTCGAGCGGCGCATCGAGCGCCCGACGCTCCTCAACAACGAAGACCCGATCCCCGATGACGAGGGGCTGAAGGGCGCCGAACTCGGGCTCAAGGATTCGAACGCCACCGGCCGGTTCGTGTCCCTCGGCTTCCGCCTCGACAGCCGCGTCGTCGGGCCCGACGAGGATCTTCGCGCCGCCTTCCGCGCGCTGGGCGAGAAACCCCGCTTCGTCGTGCTGAATGTGCCGGCCGAGGACGTGCTGGCGCTCGCCGACATGCCCGAGGCCAAGGGCAGCGTGTTCCTCAATGTCGGCGCGCCGGATGCGCGGCTACGCGAGGCCGATTGCCGGCCTCGACTCCTCCACGTCCTGCCTTCCCGGGCAATGCTCGCCGACGCGCTGGTGCAGTTCCTCGCCTACAAGCGTTGGACCCGCATCCTGCTGCTCTCCGGCCCGGCTCCCGCCGACGCGCTCTACGCCGAAGCGTTGAAGAAAAGCGCCAAGAAGTTCGGCGCGCGGATCGTGGCCGAATCCCGCTTCGACCCGCAGGGCGGCGACACCCGCGACACCGCTTTGCGCGAATTCGTGCTGCCCACCCGCGGCCCGGAGCACGACGTGGTCGCGGTGGCCGACGAGGCCGGGGCGTTCGGGGCGAACCTCGTCTACAACACCGCCGCGGCCCGGCCCGTCATCGGCACGCAGGGGCTCACCCCGGCGGCCTGGGGACGCCCGGTCGAGGCCTGGGCGGCGGTGCAGCTCCAGACCCGGTTTCGTCGCCTCGCCGGCCGGGCGATGCGGCCAATCGACTATGCTGGCTGGATGGCGGTGCACGCGCTCGGCGAGGCGGCTGTACAGGCGCGCAGCACCGATCCCGACACCGTGGCGGCGCTCGTGCTGTCGCCGCGCTTCGAGGTCGGCGGCTTCAAGGGACGTCCCTTGAGCTTCCGCGCCTGGGACGGGCAGTTGCGCCAACCGGTCTTCCTGCTCTGGCCGGGCGCGGTGACCGCCACCGCCCCGATCGAAGGCTTCCAGCATCACCGCACCGAACTCGACACGCTCGGCCCCGACGAGCCGGAGAGCGCGTGCCGGGCTTTTCGGAAACCGGGCTGATGCGGGCGCCCATCCGCAGAGCCACCTACGAGAACGGGATCCGCCTCATGAGCCGCGCCGCGACCCTCCGCCTCCTCCTCGCCGCCGGCCTGCTCGGCCTCGCGGGATCGGCCGAGGCGGAAGAGATCTTCGTCTCGAACGAGCGCGACAACACCGTCTCGGTGATCGACGGGGCCACCCTCGAGGTCACACGCAGCTTCCCCGTCGGCCGACGCCCGCGCGGGCTCACCTTCTCCCGCGACGGCCGTACCCTCTACGTCTGTGCCAGCGATTCCGACGCGGTGCAGGTGATCGACCCCGACACCGGCGCGTTGCGCCACAACCTGCCCTCCGGCGAGGATCCGGAGCAGTTCGCGCTGGCCCCCGACGACCGCACCCTGTTCATCGCCAACGAGGAGAACGCCACCACTACGGTCGTGGACGCGCAGACCCGCAAGGTGCTGGCGCAGATCGATGTCGGCATCGAGCCCGAGGGCATGGCGGTGAGCCCGGACGGGAAGACCGCCGTCACCACCTCAGAGACCACCAACATGGTCCATTGGATCGACGTGCCGACTTTGAGCGCCACCGACGCGACCCCGGTGGGCCAGCGCCCGCGCGCCGCCGCCTTCTCCGCGGACGGGCGGATGCTCTGGGCCTCCTCCGAGATCGGCGGCACGGTCGCGGTGATCGATGCTGCCACCCGCAAAGTGGTCGAGACCATTGAATTCGCGGTGAAGGGCATCGCCGCCGACCGGCTCCAGCCAGTGGGCATCACCCTGACCCGGGATGGGCGTTTCGCCTTCGTCGCGCTCGGCCCCTCCGACCGGGTCGCGGTGATTGACGCCAAGACCTACAAGGTCGTGAATTACATCCTCGTCGGCCGCCGGGTCTGGCAGCTCGCGATGACGCCGGACGAGTCGCGGCTCTTCACCACCAACGGCGTGTCGGGCGACGTCACCGTGATCGACGTGGCGACCCAGCGCCCGATTCGCAGCGTCAAGGTTGGCCGCTTTCCCTGGGGCGTCGCCGTGCGCCCCGCATCCGGCACGCCCGAGCGGTCGGCGGGCGCCGCCCCGTGACGCGAACCGGACGCGGCGACACCGCATCGAGCGCCCTGTGGTCGGCGCTGCTCGCGCTCCTCGCCCTGGTGATGGCCGTCCCATTCGCTGCGGCGGGCAGCCTCGACAGGGCCGGGATGGAACGCTATTTCCCCGCGCCGCTCGTGGTCGGCGAGCGCGACGCGACGCTGCCGGTCTGGCCGATCCTGAAGCAGGAGGCCGGCAGCTACGAAGTTTTCGCTTATGCCTTCGAGTCGATCGACCTCGCGCCGATTCCCGGCTTCGGCGGCACCCCCCCCGACCTCCTCGTGGCACTCGCCCCCGACGGCACGTTCCGCGACGTGAAGGTTATCTCCCATCACGAGCCGGTGTTTCTGGAAGGGCTCGGCTCGGAGCCGCTCTTCGCCTTCGTCGAGCAGTATGTCGGGATGTCGGCCCGACGCCCGATCCGGGTCGGGCGGCCGAACGCCCGCGGCTCGGGTGCTGCGCCGCAGACGATGGTCGACGGCATCTCGATGGCCACCGCCTCGACGCGGGTGATCAACGAATCGATCCTCGCCGCCTCCCTGACGGTGGCGCGGGCAAAGCTCGGCTTCGGGGCCGCCAATCTCGGCCTGAGGGTCGAGGCGCGGCCCGATACCGGCGAAGCCCTGACGGTGGCCGAGTTGACCGCGCGCGGCTGGCTCCGGCGGCTGACCGTCACCAACGCGGGGGCCGAGGCCGCCTTCCGCGACACGGGCGTGGCGGGCGGCGGTGACGGCCCGGCCGAGGCGCCGCTGGTCGACCTGACCTTCGCCGACCTCAACGTGCCGGCGATCGGCCGTATCCTGCTTGGGGCCGAGCGCTTCGCCGCCCTGACCCGCGAACTCGGCCCCGGCGACCATGCGGTGCTGGTGGTGAGCCACGGCCCCGAGAACCCCCTCGGCGAGGATTTCGTGCTCGGCTCGATCCCCGACCGGCTGACGGTGACGCAAGGCGGGCTCGCCGTGAACGCCCGCGACATGGCGATCGAGCGCCGTGAGGCCGCTCCCGGCCTGCCGGACGGCCCCTGGACGATTCTGCGGATCACGGGCGCTGCCGGCTTCGACCCCTCCGCCCCGTGGACGTTGAGCACCAAAATCGTGCGCGAGCGCGGCCAGATCTTTCCGGAGAAGATCACCCGCGAGTTCCCTGCCGACTACGCGCTCCCGGCCGATCTCTTCATCCGCGAGGCAGCGGAGGCGGGGCCGAGCTGGATCGATCCGTGGCGGGCGCGCGGCGTCGAACTCGGCGTGATCACCCTGGCGCTTGCCGGGCTGGTGCCGGTGCTGGCGCGCCAGCGCGGCCTCGTGGCGGACCGGCGCCGCTTTCCCGTGTTCCGGCTCGCATACCTCGCCTTCACGCTTCTCTTCATCGGCTGGTACGCCCAGGCGCAGCTCTCCATCGTCACCCTCGTCGGCCTCGTGCGCGCCGCGACCGTGACGCACGATCTCACCTTCCTGCTCTACGACCCGCCCTCGCTGCTGCTCTGGGCTTTCGTCATCGCCACCCTGGTCGTCTGGGGCCGGGGCACGTTCTGCGGCTGGCTCTGCCCGTTCGGCGCCTTGCAGGAATTCGCCGCGTGGCTGGCCAAGCCCCTGTGCATCCGGCCGGTCGCGGTGCCCCTGCGTCTCGACCGCGCCTTGCGGCAGGTGAAATACGTCCTGCTCGCCGGCATCCTCATCGCCGCCGCCGCGGGCTCGCCGCTCGCCGACAGCCTGTCCGAGGCCGAGCCGTTCAAGACCGCGATCACCCTGTACTTCGTGCGCGCGTGGCCGTTCGTCGCCTACGCGCTCGGTCTGCTCGTCCTCAACCTGTTCATCTACAAGGGGTTCTGCCGCTACCTGTGCCCGCTCGGCGCGAGCCTCGCCGTCCTCGGCCGTCTGCGGCTGCTCGACTGGATTCCGCGAAGGGCCGAATGCGGGAGCCCGTGCCAGCTCTGCAAGGTGCGCTGCCGCTACGGCGCGATCCGCCCCGACGGCCACATCGACTATCCCGAGTGCTTCCAGTGCATGGATTGCGTCACGATCATCCACGATCCCGGCCAATGCGTGCCGGAGGTGGTCGCGCGTCGGCGCGGAAAGCGGATCGTGCCGCAGCCGGTCGCGGCGGAGTGAGAGCCATGCCGGTGACTGCACGCACGCCCCGCCGCCGCATCCTCCTCGGCATGGCCGGGCTCGCAGCAATGGCGGGCCTCGGTGGCCCGTCCGCTTTCCGTACACTGGCCGTCGAGCAAGGATTGACCACCCGCACTCGCGCCGGCCTCGCCTTCGGGACCACCGTCGCTCTCACCGCCGCCGGCCCCGACCCGGCCGCACTCGATGCCGCCCTCTCCGACGGGTTTGCCGCGATGCGCGCGGTCGAAGCCGCCGCGAGCCTGTTTCGCGCCGACAGCGCCCTGTCGCATCTTAACCGCGACGGGCGGCTCGATGCGCCCCCCGCCGATCTCACAGCGATGCTGGGCTTCGCCCTCGATCTCGCGCAGCGGACCGGCGGGGCGTTCGATCCCACCGTGCAGCCGCTCTGGCCGGCCTGGGCCGGTGCCGCTGCGCGCGGAGAACAGCCGGATCCCCAGGACCTGCAAGACGCCGTCGCCCGGATCGGCTGGCGCCGCGTTGCGCTGACGCCGGAGCGTATCGTCTTGGAGCCCGGCACGGCGCTGACACTGAACGCCCTGATCCAGGGCTATGCCGCCGATCGGGTGATGGTGGCTCTGCGGGCGCGGGGCATCACGGACGCCTTCGTCGATACCGGCGAGTTCGGCGCCATGGGCGCGCATCCCGACGGCACGCCGTGGCAGCTCGGCATCGCCGACCCGCGCCGGCCGGAGGCACTGTCGGCGACGATCACCCCGTTCTCGGGCTTTGCCGCGACTTCGGGGGATTACGCCATGAGCTTCTCGCCCGACCGCGCCGACCACCACATCTTCGATCCCACCACCGGATGCTCGCCGCGCGGCCTCGCCTCCGTGACCGTCACGGCCGAAACCGGTCTCCTCGCGGACGGCCTGTCCACGGCCTGCATGGTGCTCGGACCCGAGGCAGGCGGGCGGCTCGTGGCGCAGTGGCCGGGCTGCTCCGTCCGCTTCGTCGGCAAAACCTAATCGCGAGCACCGATGATGCGCCCCCTCCGATCCGGCCTCCGCGGAGACTTTGCAAGGACGCTTCGCCGTGTCGTCCGAACCGGCTTCGCGGCGACAACAGCGCTCCTGATCGGCCTGACCGACGGCGGCGCCAGGGCCGAACCGGCGGCCGCCGCCGCGGTCGCCCTCGTCGTCTCCGTCGACGTGTCGCAATCGGTCGATGACAGCCGCTTCGTTCTGCAGATGGAGGGCATCGCCGAGGCTCTGGAAGATCCGGGCGTGATCGCGGCGATGACCGGCCATCCCGGCGGCACGCTCTTCGCCATGGTCACCTGGGCCGACCGCGCGGGCCTCGCCGTGGGCTGGCGGCGGATCGCCAGCCGTGCCGACGCGTTCGCAGCCGCGGCCCAGGTCCGTGTCACGCCCCGGCAATCGGGGGAGTTCACCTGTCTCGGCCAGATGTTCCGCACCGTGACCGCAAGCGTCCTTCCGGTAATGCCGGTTCCGGCGGAGCGGATCGTTGTCGACGTCTCGGGCGACGGCATCGACAATTGTACCGATCCCGAGAATCTCGAAACGGAGCGGACGGCGCTTCTGGCGGCCGGTGCCACGATCAACGGCCTGCCGATCCTGGTCCCGGGCGAGAACGACGTCGTCGGCGCCGGCGCCTACCGTGCTCCGGGCTACGGACTGCGCGCCACGCCGCTCCCGCAGGAGCGCACGGATCTGACGCAGTGGTACAGGTCCCACGTCGTGGCCGGTCCCGGCGCCTTTCTCCTGAAAGCAGCGGGCTACGGCGACTTCTCGCGGGCCCTGCGGCGGAAGTTCGTGATCGAAGTTAGCGGCCTCGCGCCGGGTCGCCGCGACGAGTGACACCACCAGGGCCGATGGGCACGTTGGACGCTTCGCAACGCCCGCTTCGGCCGCGGCAGCGTCGTGCTGGCGCGGGCCGGGCTGGCGCAGCCGCGGCGGGCCTGGGCGACGAAGTTTGCGATGCGAACGCCGCGCTACACCATGCAGGTCGACGAGCTACCGATTGCTTCGGCTGATGCGTTCTGACCTTCACTGTCCCCCAGGGCGGCCCGTCAGTACATCGGCGTGCCGCCGGCGACGGGCACGAGCGCACCCGACATGTAGCTGCCCTCGCGCGAGGCGAGCAACATGTAGGCATGAGCAAGCTCCGCCGGCTGCCCGGCTCGGCCGAGGGGCGTAGCGGCCCCAAGTTTCTCGATCTGCTCCGGACTTTTCCCGATCGGCTGGATCGGCGTCTAGACCGGGCCGGGCGCCATACAGGGCGACGAAGGCGGTGGCCATCTCGCTCGTACTCGATGTGCGTGACGAGTTTACCAGTGCCCTCCGTCCAGTTGGTGCGCCGCCACTCCGCGTAGCGCTCGAGACCGGCCTCTGTGACCGCGTCGATGGATTTGTCGCCGAAGTAGCCCACGAAGTCGCGGCGAATGACGGCGAGCTCGCTCTTGCCCTGATCCGCCCGGCACTCGCCCCGCTCCACCTCCCGGAGGATCTGAGCGATATACGCTTCGTCCACGCTCTCGATGTCGTGTGGCCTGCTGCCGGTTTGTTGGACACCGTCCTAAGCTAATTGGGTTCGGTTTTCGAACTCGACGGGGCTGAGGTAGCCCAAGGTCGAGTGCCGCCGCGCCAGGTTGTAGAAGCGCTCGATGGAATCGAACACGTCTGCACGGGCTTCATCCCGCGTCCGGTAGGTCCGTCGGGCGGTGCGCTCGGTCTTCAGCGAGGAGAAGAAGCTCTCCATTGCCGCGTTGTCCCAGACGTTGCCCGAACGGCTCATCGAGCAGGTCACGCCGTGCTCGGTCATTTGACGCTGGAAGGCTTCGCTCGTGTATTGCGAGCCCTGGTCCGAGTGATGCAGCAAGGCATCCGGCTTGCCTCTGCGCCAGATCGCCATGACGAGCGCATCTGTCACGAGTTGAGCCGTCATACTGGCCTGCATCGACCAGCCCACGACACGGCGCGAGAACAGATCGATGACGGCGGCGACGTAGAGCCAGCCCTCGGCGGTCCAGATATACGTGAAGTCGGCGATCCACTTCCGGTTCGGAGCGTCGGCCGCGAACCGCCGCTCCAGGAGATTGGGCGAGGCAGCGGCCCGCTCACCTTCGTCCTTTGGCAGGCCCCGTCGGCGCGGTCGCGCTCGCAAGGCATTCTCGCGCATGATCCGCTCGATGCGGTGCAGCCCGCATGACACGCCCTGGGCGAGCACATCGCGCCAGACGCGCCTCGCGCCGTAGGTGCGGTCGCTGGCCACGAAGCTCGCGTGGGCCTTGCTCAGGATAGCTTCGTCGTCCCGTGTGCGTCGGCTAGGCTGCCGGGTGAGCCAAGCGTGGAAGCCGGAGCGCGAGACACCCAGCGCCGCGCACATCCAGGCAACTGGCCAGACAGCACGATGCTTTGCGATGAACGCGAACTTCATATCGCGTCCCTCGCAAAGTATGCGGCGGCCTTTTTTAGGATATCACGCTCCGCTTTTAGACGAGCGACCTCCTTGCGCAGCCGGTCGATCTCGATCTGCTCGGGCTTCATCTGCCCCTGACCGGGAAAAGCGTGTTGGGGATCGGCCGCCGCCTGCCTCACCCACCGGTGCAGCATCGTCTCGTGAACATCGAGATCGCGCGCGGCCTGCGCGACACTGACACCACGTTCCCGAATCAGTCGAACCGCCTCGATCTTGAACTCACGTCCGAACTTGCGACGCTGCATGGAGCACCTCCGGCTTCACCTTCACACCTAAACAGGGTGTCCGTGAAACCGGCAGCAGGCCACACCATGAAGACCGTGTTCCTGCTGATGGCGCAGTACGACGCTCGGGCCGTGATCCCGATCGAGTGGGTCGCGAGGGATTTCTTCTCGCACCTCACCACCGAGAAGCTCGTGCGGAAAATCTCGGCCGGCGATATCGCCCTCCCCCTCACGCGGATCGAGGACAGCGCCAGGTGCGCTAAGGGCGTCTCCTTGATCGACCTCGCAGCCTACATCGACCGTCGCGTCGAGGCGGCCCGGAAGGAGTGCCGCCAGCTTACCGGGCAGGGATAAGGACCTACGATTTCAGTCGGCGTGGAGACCGGATCTCGGCGCGCCGCTGCCGCTCGGCTTCGAGTGCCTCTCTGTCTCGTTGAACCAGATCGATGCGTGGTGAAGGTGGCAGAGATGACGGAGCGGGGAAGCCGATTTCCGGGTAGAGGTCTGGCCGCTGCTTCATCCGCCAGCGATCGACCGCCTCGAGGTCGTACATCCCGGTGGTCTCGTCCGGCAGCGGGAAGCCGCGGGCGTAGAGCCGGCACGCGCAGTCGCGGAACTGGTCGGGTCTGAGGCAGAGACGCCGAGCGATCTTTTCGGCTGGAGCATAGGCTGGATCGATTCGGAAGCGCACCTGAGGTGCTTTCGGCATAGCCTTCCTATCCGCCATATCGCCTCCCCAGTAGGCGTCCGGTCCGTCCCTGAGGCGGTTTATGCCACGGCTGGAAACGTGTTCCATCCGTGTTGCGCGGAGCCGCCGACAGCTGGATGTAACTCGTTGTAAAAGCAAGACTCGTGTTGCAGCGTGTTGCAAGCACGCGGGAACACCATTCGGGCAACGAAAAACCCGCCAAGTCATTGACCGGGCGGGTGAAAAGAGTGGTAGCGAGGGAGGGATTTGAACCCCCGACACAAGGATTATGATTCCTTCTTTCGACTGACTTTTAAGGCTTCGAAGGAACCAAATATTAGGGAATCGTATACTAGATATAGGCAATTGCTTCGATCGCGTTCGCACCGCCTCTCGCCCGACCGGATCCGAAGCGCGACCCAGATGCGACCCAGACCATGGCTGAGCACCTCGCGAATGGCAAGCAGTCGAAGATCACCGTCGAGACGCTGAAGGCCTTGCTTCGCGAAGTCGGGGCGGCAGAGAGCGAGCAACGTGATCCGGAATGCCCAGGACTGGTACTGCGGGTCCGGCCACGAGCGGGGGTGCGCTGGTCGTACAAGGGCAGACTGCACGGCAAGGAGAAGCGTTGGGATCTCGGTCCGGCCGTTGCCACGCGTGATGGAATCGCGGCTGTTCGGGAGAAGGCCGCTCGCATTCGGGAAGACCTCCGGCGAAACTTGGACCCAATGGCATCTAAGACGGACACTCCACCGATAGTGGCGCCTCCTGCGTCCTGGAATTGGGAGGCGGGTGTTGCCGCGTTCCTGGTGCATATCGCACGTACGCGCCGCCCTGATACCTACACCGACTATCGGCGGATTCTCGAGAACACGAAGGAACTCAGGGTACTCCATGGGCGGCGCATCGCCGATATCGAGCGGGAGGATATTGCAGCTGCGATCCGAACCATCCACGAGCGCGGCGTCGAATCGCATGCCGCGCACGTTCTCAGAGTCGTGCGATCCTTCTGGTCGTGGCTTGCTGGTGATGGGCAGCAACGCCTTTCACGTGTCCAGCCCAATCTCCTGTACCGTCTGCAGCCTCCGGAGCGTACACGTCGAGAGAACGGTGATCGCGGCGCGCGCGTGTCTGCTCCCGCAACTACCTCGCGGAAATCCGCGGAGCCGAAACTTCCAAGCGAGGCGAGCCTGGGACGCGCCTTGGCCATCGCAGAGTCGGAAGTCTTGGACGATTCGGTGTCTTGGGCGATCGGCCTCCTGCTCTACACTGCGCAACGTCGCCGCCCAATCGTTGCAGCTTACGCAGAGGACTTCAGCTGGCGAGACCCGAACACTCCTCCTGGCACAGTCGTATGGAACGTGCCCGCGTTCTACCGCAAAACGGCTCGGAGACGCGGTGTCGCAACTCCTCACAGACTTCCGCTCAACGGGTCTGCTGCCAAGCTTGTAGATCTGCTGTTGGAAGACGAATATGAAATGCGTACCAAGCGGAGGGCCAAATTTTGGCTCTTTCCTGTTAGCTATCCAAAACACAAGGCAGTCGAGAGAAAGTCGCCGACCATGGATCCCGGGGCCTTGAATCACAATTTGCTGGCAATGCCCGGTGTGGATCTTTCTCCGCATGGCGTCCGTCGCGCCTTTCATACCTATGGCAAGATGCATTTGGGCTTTACGCGCGAAGAATCGAAACTCGTGCTCGACCATAACGAAGGTCGTCCGGGAGATGCGACCGATGCTTACGATTGGGACGAGGAAATGAACCGCAAGGCTGTTATGTTATCGAAGTGGGGCCTATGGATTGACGAACTGCGCGACGCCGCCGTTAGAGCGGATCCATTGCTTCGTCCGGAGAACAAAGAAGAACTGGCATCCATGATTCGTAAAGCGCGATATGGCAAAGGTTCTGCTGCCAAATTTGAAGCTAAAAAATGGAACAGTCGATCCTTCGATTCAGATATAGGCGAAGAGATATGATAATAGTCTATTTTTTTGACTGATGATATTTTTGTAAGGCAAAATAAAATACTTGACTAATTATTGGTATGGGACAGCGTTGCTCCTAGTGGTCTGAGTTAGAAATGTTAGTGCATTTGCAGGTCTTGTGAGCAGGCTGGATCGCCGCGTGCGAGGAGGTGCACCATGTCGCGTGGACTGCAGGCTGTTGCTCTGAATGCGTCGCGCCTCGGACGTCACGACCACCTTTCTCGATGGCCGCCGTCCGGACCTCGAGCGAGTAGCGGACGCACCGCACCATCAATGACGCCTCGACGGGTTGCGGCTGCACCTGTTCGTGGAGGCCTACAACCACGGCCGCCGGCTCAAAATACTGCGTGGCCTCACGCCCTACGAATTCATCTACCACCGGACGATAGAGACCGAACGCTTTTGGCTCAATCCGTCACACCATATGCCAGGACCGAACACTCAGCGATTGATCATTCGCTCGAGCCTCGCGCACGTCTCCATCACTGTGTCGAACGGTGGGGCATGTCGGGAAGTCATGCCGGCCTCCGCCATACGGGCGTAGTCGTCGGCGAGCTTTCTGAGAGGCTCGCCGGCCGGTACGAGTCGCATGCCCCCTGTCACCGCGGCGGCGTAGTCGATCCAGCCTCCTTTGCCGTCTTTTTCGGCGAAGAAGAAGCTCTTGTGAGTGGCGACCTTCTCGGCGAGGTCGCGGTCCGCAACGACGCCCTCGATGCGTTCGGAGGAGGCGATGTAGTGGAGGTCGTGCCAGTGGCGCGAGAAGCGGTCGCCTTTCAGGCTTTCCTGGATTGAGTACACGTGCGCAGCAGTGGCCTTCTCCCAGAAGGTTCGCCCGATGGACATCGCTCGGACGCGAGCGGTCGGGAAGTCCAGCCCTTCCACCGCGGCGGCGGCATCGCAGGCCACGTCCGCCGTCTCCGCGGGCTCGCCCGTCGACCGGGCACCGAATTCGAGCATGACGGTTGGAGCGACATAGGAGTTGCCCGGCGTCACAGTTTCATACTCTATGAAGAGCTTCTCGCGGGTATCCTGCCGGAACCGGACGTTGGTTCCGTCCCGCTCGGCTGCCGCCGAGAACAGCGGAATTAGCTCGCTTTTGATCCACGCGGGGAGCTTCTCCCGCACTTCCTCGGTCCACTTCCGACCCCGACTCTTGCTTGGCGGGATGCCGTCCGGCGTGACGTCGAAATCGGGCAGGAAGCGTCGGATGTCATAGGTGAGGTCGACGTCTTCGGAGAAGCGGTCGATCACCCCGTAAACCTTCGACAATGACGTCCCGCCCTTGAATGACAGGTGCGCGCCGTAGTCGCTCCCGTAGATGACGGAGAGCGCCCAAACGACCATGGCGTCCTTCTCGATGATCTCTGGCGGCCGTCCCAAGCGCTCCGAAGCGACGCCGAGGGCGTCACGGCGTCGGCCGGAGGCCAGTCGGAGGAACTTTTCAGCCATGCAGTTCGGCTTCCCTTATAGCCGAGCCGATCCACTTCGGCAGCTTCGGCGCGACCTTGTTGAGCTTCAACCATTGGGAAGGTTCGAGTCGCTCTCGAAGCTGTCGCGCCGCTTCCCTAGCCTGCTCCTTCCCAAGGTAAGCCATTGCGCGGATGGCCTCGCCTGCAGGTTCGTTCGGCAGGACCGTCTGCCACTTCGGGACGTGCCGAAGCTCGACCGGATTGGAGCCGAGGGCGAGCAACGCCGACCGACCGGACGTCAGATAGACCCGCCGGATCGGCTGCTGGGTGGTCAGCCCGAACCGATTGGCGGCCACCGCCCCGTTGGTGACGATCGGCTTGCCCGTGCGCTTCGACATGGAGGTGACGACACGCTCGGCGGACGGCGGGAACGATCCGAATTCGCTTTTCCGCGGCACGACGTAGGCGCCCCGGGAAATGCGCATGATTTCCCCCTTCGCAGCCAGGCGCGACAGCGTCTGGTCGATCGCGGATCGAGATCCCTGTTCCGACAGACTTTCGGCGGTGATGACCGAACCCTCGCGCTTCCGCTTGATGACGGCCAGGACGCTCTGGGACAATGATTTCATGACGCCCTCCTGTCAGAAGCTCGTATCGCAGTTTCTGACAACGGACAATGATCGGCGTTGATCCCGACCGTGTCCGGCGCGGCGACTGGCGACGCGGGCGTCGAGGTTAAGGAGCATGCCGGTTGCAGCATTGGACGCCAATTGAGATAGCTTCCGTGTGTGAAAGGCCTTCAACCAGAATGGAACAGCAGAAATTGGCGAGTTGCACAAACTATCGAAACTAGGCATTGAATCAATTTCGCTGCGAGCGGAAGCAAGGAGCGATGTGTTTTCCGATGGGTCAATCATCAAGGGTTTGTCTTCTGCAGAGAATATACCTGGATAAAAACATGGAGTTGCTGATATATGATTCGCTTATGGAGCACTTACGGGCTCGGGCGTGAGTACTTCTGAGAAAATATCTAATGCTATCTAAATAAATTCACGCCTATGACTTGATGGGTTGCTTTGAGGTCTAGCCATGCGGCTCGTGGTGATGCCGAGGATGCGGAAACAAACCCTTCATGGCGAAGGATGCAATGGCGCTGTTCCGCAAGCCTCCTCCGTTTCTGCTCCCTCTGCCGTCCTACTCCGCTGCAGCGTGCGGTCGCGATGCCCCTGTGCGGGTCAGCGCGAAGAAGCCGACGGCCGAGGCGAAGATGACGGCGCCGAAGCTCGTCGCGACACCGAGCACGAGACTGAAGCCGCCGCGATCGTGCAGGACGGCGATCATCGGCACCACGAAGCCACTGACGGTAAAGCCCAGGAAATAGCGCACGCTGTAGGCCCTGGTCCGGTAAGCTGCCGGCACGTAGCGAGCAACCATCGCGTCGTTGATCACCACTTGGCCGTAGAGCGCCGCCATCGTCAGCACCAAGCCGGCGAGCAGCGGTAGGCCCGTGCTCACAGCGGCGATGCCGAGCCCGAGCGGCTGCAAGATGGATAGACCGAGGAAGAGGGCCGGTAGGCTGTAGCGGTCGATCAGCCGCCCCATCACCAGCTGGGTCAGGGCCCCGAACGCGAAGACGAGGGTCGCCACCGAGCCGATAAAGGCCAATGGAAGTCCCGTGCCGACACGCTCGTCCACGACCTTCGGCAAGGCAATGGTGGTGATGTTGAAGGTCATGCCGCCCGCAATGATGGCGAAGGCGAACGCGGTGAGGAGAGGGACCGGGCGCGCCACGGGGATGATTGGAGCGCCCCCCGCCTTGCCGCGGCTGCCCTCCCCGTCGCCGGGCACGAGAGCCAGGAAGGCCGCGCCGCAGGCGAGGCAGATCAGGCCCGGCACGATGAAGGCGGCCTGCCAACCGAGGGTGGCGGCGAGCAGGGCCGTCATGCCGGATGCGGTCGCCGCCCCGGCGTTGCCCCAGACTCCATTCACGCCGAGATCGCGACCGAGGCGGGCCGCATGGGTGACCAACATCGCCGAGCCGACCGGATGGTAGATCGCCGAGGCGAGCCCCAGCACGCAGAGCCAGATTGCAAACGCAGTCGGGCTCGCCGCACTCGCCACGCCGAGGCAGGACAGGCCGTAGCCGAAGAAGAAGATCGCTAGCATGGTGCGCCGGCCGAACCGGTCGGCAAGCCATCCCATCGGCAGCGAGCAGAGTCCGAAGGCGACGAAGGCACCGGTCGCAAGCCCGATCAACTCGCCGTAGCCCAAGCCCGTTTGTGCCGCGATGGCGATGACGGCGGTCGGGTAGATGAGGAGAACGAAGTGGTCGAGGGCATGCGCAACGTTGACGAAGCGCAGGGTGCGGCGGGACAGGGTCTCGGCGTCCATGAGTCAGGCATCTCCGTAAGCCTGCCCCTTCCTATCTGACCCGTTGTATGCTGTCGGGCCGAAGATGTACGCGATCGGGCCAAAACGGCCGAGGGTTAGGCACCATGCGTTCGATCCGCGCGGAGGATTACCAGGACGTCCCCCGCGCCGTTGCGGTGATGCCGAAGCACTACGCCGCCAGCAGTCGCATCGCTCCTCACTCCCACCCGCGGGCGCAGCTGCTCTACGCCACCGCGGGCCTGATGATGGCTACCGCCGAGGACGGGACCTGGGTCGTTCCCGAAGGCCATGCCCTGTGGATACCGCCGCGCTTGACACATGCGGTGGCGATGCACGGGGCGGTCGCGATGTGCTCGGCCTATCTCTCCGTCGAGGCAGTGCGAGGCTTTCCCACCCGAGCCCGCGTCATCGAGGTCTCGGCCCTACTCGCCGCCAGCCTTGCGGCCCTCGGGGCGGAACCGGTCCTCTACGACGAAGCGGCTCGAGGCGGGCACCTCGCTGCTCTGGTGCTGGACGAGATCCAGCGGGCGCCGGAGACCAAGCTGACCTTGCCTTTGCCAAGCGATCCCCGCCTGCGCCGGGTCTGCCTCGGCCTCATCGAGGCACCCGCGACAACCTTCGACCTCGACGCCTGGGCGGATCGCTCCGGCCTTAGCCGTCGCACCCTGACGCGCAGGTTCCGCCGCGAGACGGAACTCACCTTCGGTCAATGGCGGGCTCGGGCGAGGGTCGTGCGGGCCTTGGCACTCGCTGCCGATGGGTGGACGCCGCGCCAAGTCGCGGCTTCTGTCGGCTATCGCAGCATTCAAGCCCTGCGGGAGCGGACGAAGGGTTTGCTGCCGATGCAGACATCCGACGTACGAACACTTCGGAGCATTTCGTTTGTCGATCCCCGAGGCCGAGTGGAATCGGCGGCGGAACGTCTGCTTACGGTCCGGGAGACGAAGCCTGCTCCCTATCTCTGAGCAGGGCCTCGGAAGGTCCGGTTTCTGGCAGGTCGGAGGAGCGGAGGCTGGCAATCGTCATGGCTGGATGCGAACCCACGGCGATAGCGTCGAACGTTCGGCGAGGTACGTCCCAGCCGGCCTGGATGACCTCGTGGGTGGGGACTTCGATCCAGGCTGGCAGCTTTCGACTGTTTTCACGGAGCCGCTAGAGCCGAGCCCGTTCAGGTAGCAACGGCCAAATCGGTATCGTAGCCGGCGGCAGCGATGCAGTTGCGGCATTCGTTGGCCGTGAAGCGAGCGAAGGCTTGGCGGATGGTGTGCCACAGGTCTGGGACAGTGCGGACCGCTGCGGTTCGGAGCAGAGCCTTCAACTTGGCGAAGATCTGCTCGATGGGATTGAAGTCCGGGCTGTAGGGCGGGAGGTAGAGCAGTCTCGCCCCGGCAGCCTCGATGACCTCGCGCACACCCGTCACCTTGTGGGCCTGCAGGTTGTCGAGGATGACGGTGTCGCCGGGTCTGAGTACAGTCCAGCGTGACGCCGTTCCCGTAGGCCCAGCGGTCGAGCGCCTTCGAGACGAACTCAGGCCCGTTATCGACCTGGATCGCGCGCGGCGCTCCGCGCAGCAGTGCCAAGCGGGCGACGGCAGCCACGACCTGCTCGCCTTTGATGCCTTGGTCGACCTCGATCGCCAGAGCCTCGCGCGTGAATGCATCGACGATCGTCAGGGCTCGCAGCCGGCGGCCGTCGAACAGCGCGTCGGAGACGAAGTCCATAGACCAACGCTCGTTCGGCCGGAGCGCGGCAGGCTGGCGCTCCCGCTGGGCTGCGCTGACGTGCCGACGCGGCCGCTTGAGCCGCAGGCTCAAGCCCTCGTCCCTGGAGAGGCGGGGGACCCTCTTGTGATTGACCCGGCAGCCCTCCCGGCACAGCAGAATGTAGATCCGGGAAATAGCCGTAGCGCACCCGGCTCTTGGCCAGATCGCAGATGCGCATCCGCAGCGGTGCCGGATCGGACTTGGTCGAGCGATAACGGATGCTCGACCGGCCGACGCCGAGCGCGGCGCAGCTGCGCCGCTCACTCACCCCGTGCGCCTCCTGAACCTGGTGCACGAGCTCGTGTCGCCGAGCAGGCGTCAGAGCTTTTTTGCCAGCACGTCCTGCAGGATGTGCTTGTCGAGGCTCAGATCCGCCACGAGCTGCTTGAGCTTGCGGTTCTCGTCCTCGAGCTGCTTCAGCCGCCGCAACTCGCCCGTCCCCAAGCCACCGTAGAGCTTTTTCCAGCGGTAAAAAGTCTGCTCGGAGATGCCCATCCGTCGCAGCACTTCCGCGACCGGTGTCCCGGTCTCGGCCTGCTTCAGAGCGAAGACGATCTGCTCTTCGGTGAACCTGCTCTTCTTCACGGCTTCGATCCTCCCGTCAGGGTCTCACAAAACCGGAAAACTCCCACTCAGGACGGACCAAAGCGATGGGGGGACGTCAAAGGACGTGGACGGACAGATGGGAACGAAGCGGCATAAGCCTGAGGATGTGGTCGCCAAGCTGCGGCAGGCGGACGTGTTGATTGCGCAGGGCCAGATCGTGGCCGACGTGATCCGCACCCTCGGTTTGGGCCTTGTGCGGCTTGCTGGACGAAAACGGCGCGTGCGGTCGAAGCCGCGCCGCGCCGCAAGGTGGTTCCCGGTCTCACAAAGGAACTATGGGCTTCGTACGCCACGGCTCCGGGATTCTGTGTCTCTCCCCTGCCACATTCCGGTTGCGGAGACTGTCACCCGTCTGTCATGCTGTGTCGGGCAGATGTCGTTCAACGCTCGACGCGCCAGAGGGGGCGCTAGGAGATTGATAGGTTCGATATGGATTCGCTTGAAGCGATTGCAAACACCCTGCGCGGCGTAGCGGTGAGCGGCATGAAGCCGAAGGCATTGTTGGCCGCCGTGCGCGAGCGGCATCCGGAAGTGACCAAGAAAGAGGTTGTCCGCGCGGCTTTCTATGCGCTGACCGAGAGCCAGGGCGACACCCCTGAGCGCCTTCGGGACTTGCACAGCTTTGCCATTACCGAGCGTGCGCCGGACGACGACGAGCCGGTGAAGGCCAGCAAACTGCGCAAGAAGAAGGGCCGGAAGGCGGGTTCAGCGGAGCAGTCCGCCCATTGATGGCTCCCCTGAGCGCCGTCAGGCGCAGCGCGATAGTTTCACCTGACGGCGCTCGACGCTTACCCGGACAAAGCGGTCAAAGGGCGTGCCGCCGATCTTTCGGTTGTGATGAACTTCCTGCAAGACCATCTCTAGCGCCATAATGCGCTCGCAGGGCTTGCGGTAGGCTCCTTCCAGCTCATCAAGCGCGGCGTTGACGCGGTTCACAACGGTGCTGTCCGGCACGGCGGAGAGGTGATCGACCTTGTGAAGGCAGCGGCTCACGGGCGTCATGCTCCCCTCATAGGCGCAAGATCTGCTGTGTCCAGTATAGTTTGCCAGATTAGAAAGTTTTTTACAAAGTGCGGTGACGCACGTCGCTCAATCTTGCTTGGTTGTTCGTTCAAAATCGGTTGCGGGTCTGCATTCAACATGCTCGTTGTACCGCACTCCTCCCAAGGGGTACCTCTCTCGACCTGCCCCATGCCCCCTAGCACTACCTGGGCACTTTGAGGTCAGATGGCAGCCGGAAGCGGCGCCGACAGTGTGGGCATCGCACCGGTGGGATGAGATCGACGAACAGGCGGCCGATGATGGCCTGCCGCACGGCCGGCAGGCTCGGAGACAGTGGCGGTCCCGGTAGGCCGGCCACCTTTTTTTCCCCCATCCGTCCGGTCGGGCCCAGCCAGGCGCAGGTGCTGCAGGTAGGCGCAGGCGATGCACGTCATCAGCGCGTGCCGGTGCAGGCCGGTCCAGGAGCGGCCCTCGAAGTGGTCGAGGCCCAGCTCCTCCTTCAGCTGCTGGTGGCCTTGCTCGCACACCCAGCGCGCCTTGATTGTGCCGGCCAGGGCGCGCCGGGTCGTGCGGGGCGGCAGGTTCGAGAGATAGTACTTGCGCTCGCCCGAGGTGCGCCACTCGCCCACCAGCCAGACCTCGGCGCCCGGCAGGTGGCGATTGTTGCCCCAGATCGGACCGTCGCCCACCCGCACGCGGGTCATGGCAAACCGGGCCGCGAGCGCGCCCTTCGTGCCCTGCCGCCACGTCACGCGCCGCCACGGCAGCGTGGCGAGAACCGCCTCGGCCTCCCGCGGTTCCTGATCCGGCACGGGTCTGCGCGCCCTGCCGCCCGGCTCCACTAGCCGCACGTCGGGATCGTAGACCTTCTGGTTCTTGGCGATCCCCACCGCCCAGGTCAGCCCGCGCGCGTCGAGGCCATGCCGAAACACGGCGCTACAGCCGTAGCCGGCATCGGCCAGCACCACACCGAAGCGAACGCCCTCGGCCTGCAGGCGGTCGAGTTCGGCAAGCGCGATCTCGCCCTTGCTCTGCGGCACCACCGCCGCCTCGGGCACACCTGCCCGCTCACACCGCTTCGGGTCGGCGACCCACTCCTCCGGCAGGAACAGGTGCAGGCCCAACGGCACGGGCACCTCGCCCCGCGCCAGGGTGAGGGAGACGAGCGACTGGCAGTTGGCCTTCTTGCCGAGGTGCCCGCAGTACTGGCGCGCCACGCCCACCGAGCGCGTGCCCTTCTTCGGCAGCGCCGTATCGTCGATCACCAGACAGGCATCGGATCCGCCGACCAGCCGGTCCGCGGTACGGGTGAGTTCCGCCCAGAGCGGGCCGTCGTCCCAGGCCGGGCTGGCGATGAAGTGCTGCAGTTGGTCGTGGCCCGGCAGCCCGAGACGGGCGGCCATCGGCTGCAGGCTCTTGCGATCCCCGGGGCCGAGCAGGCCGCGCAGGTACAGCGGCGCCCAGGTCCGCCGCGTCTTGCGCCCCATCGCAGCTAGGAACGGCACCAGCCACGCATCGAGATCCTGACCCAACGGTCTCTCGGCCATGTCCGTCTCCCGCAGTGCCACCGCAGGATCAGAACGCCCAACGCTCTTCAAAGTGCCCAGGTAGTGCTAGAGGGCGTGGGGCTTTTTGTTGCACGTACGGCTTCGCCCGCCGCCGGACAGGGACAATCCAAATCTTTCGATTTTTTGAAGGTATCGTGACCCAGCGCCTCATAGCTCACCTCAGCCGGCGTCCTCATAGCCCAGGCGGTGACTTCGGCTGCCAAGCCCACTCATTGCCTTGATCTCTCTGCCTTTATTGCGTCGCGCAAGCTTCACGCAGGTATGTTGCACTGCGATGGAAAGCCGTGGCCCAAGAGGGTCATGCTTGGCGGAGGATCGCGTGTTCTCGTTGAAGGGAAATCGTGCGCTCGTTGTCGGGGTCGCGAACGATCAATCGATTGCCTGGGGGTGCGCCAGGGCGCTTCGCCAGCAGGGCGCCGACTTGGCGATTACGTACCTCAACGAGAAGGCCGAGGTGTACGTCCGCCCGCTGGCGGAGCAGCTCGATGCGCAGATCATCATGCCACTGGACGTCAGCCAGCCAGGGCAGATGGATGCGCTGTTCGAGGAGATCATGAACCGGTGGGGGCGCCTCGACACACTCCTGCACTCGATTGCGTTCTGCCCCAGGGACGACCTGCATGGACGGGTGGTGGACTGCTCGGCGGAGGGCTTCGCGCAGGCGATGGATGTCTCCGTGCACTCCTTCTTGCGCATGCTCCAGCGGGCAGAACCGCTGATGGAGCGTGGCGGGACCTGCATGACGGTAAGCTTCTACGGCTCCGAGAAGGTCGTGGAGCACTACAACATCATGGGGCCGGTGAAGGCCGCCCTAGAGGCTGTCGTCCGCTACACCGCCGCAGAACTCGGCCCGAAAGGTATTTCGGTGCATGCGCTGTCGCCTGGACCACTCAAAACGCGCGCTGCATCCGGCATTGCCGAGTTCGACAAGCTGCTCAACAGCGCGGCTGAGCAGGCACCCACCCACATGCTCGCGACCATCGACGATGTGGGTGCCTATGCCGCCTTCCTGGCGAGCAGGGAAGCAGCCAACGTCACGGGTGGCATTCACCTGATCGATGGCGGCTACAGCATCGTTGGATGATGTTTGGGGGAGATGATGGAGTATTTCGCCCAAGGCGCGGCCGCGAGCGAGCTTCTGTTGCGTGCAGCCTCGCGTCAGTGGTCGGCGATCTCGAGCGCACACATCGAGCGAAGCCTGAGAAATCTTGAGCGCCTGCACACCAGCTTCCAGGAGACGGTGAGCTCCGCGATGAGTGGGTCGCTGCCTCAGGATTGGGCTGCATATCTACGCGATCGCGCCGAGCGGACCGTCCTCACCCTCGATGCGCTGTGTGAGCGTGGGGACATCTTCATCGCGCACGAGGGTGCTGGTTGTCCTCCGGTGTTGATCTACGACTATGAGGTGGTGATGGATGGTCGCGATCTACCGCGGCCCTGCAACTACATGCTGCTGCGCATCGTGCCACCCGCGGGCGTGACCGTGTTGGACAGCAAGCGTCCCTACGTCATCATCGATCCGCGGGCGGGGCACGGCGCTGGCATCGGCGGCTTCAAGTTCGACAGCCAGGTCGGCGTGGCACTCGCGCGCGGCAACCCGGTCTACTTCGTGGGATTCCGCCGTGATCCTGAGGTCGGGCAGACGCTGGCCGATGTGGCCCAAGCCGAGGCGACGTTCGTCCGTACGATCGTGCGGCGTCATCCCGAAAGCCCGATGCCGGCCATCATCGGCAACTGCCAGGGCGGCTGGGCGGCACTGCTGCTTGCAGCGACCAATCCCGACCTCAGCGGCCCAATCGTGCTCAATGGTGCGCCGGTAGCAGCCTGGTCCGGTGAGGTCGGCACCAACCCGATGCGCTACAAAGCTGGGCTCATCGGCGGAACCTGGCAGGCAATGTTCTGGTCGGACATCGGCGGCGGTGTGTTCGATGGGGCGCACCTCGTCAACAACTTTGAGATACTCAATCCCAGCCGCAACTACTTCGGCAAGTACTACGACCTTTTCACCACCATCGACACCGGTCGCACGCGTTTCCTCGAGTTCGAGAAATGGTGGGGCGGCATGTTCCTCATGAACGAGCCGGAGATCCGCTGGATTGTCGAACAGCTGTTTGTCGGTAACAAGCTTGTCAAGAACACTGCGCAGATCGAGCCCGGTCGGCTCATCGAGCTTAAGAGCATACGCGCACCCATCATCCTGTTCGCGAGTTTCGGAGACAACATCACTCCGCCGCAGCAGGCGCTGAATTGGCTCGTCGACACCTACTCCGACGTCGATGAGATGCGTATCCACGGTCAGCGCATCATCTACATGCTCAATGAGGAGGTCGGCCACCTCGGCATCTTCGTCTCGGCCAAAATCGCCAGGAAGGAGCATACCGAGGTCAGCTCGGTCATGCGAACGATCGAGAGCCTGCCGCCGGGCCTCTACGAGATGAAGATCGAGGCGGCGCAAGGAGACGGGGTCGACCGGCAGTTCACGGTTGCGTTCTACGAACGCACACTCGACGATGTGCGCCGGATCGACGACGGTCGCCTCGACGAAAGGCCCTTCGCCGCCGTGGACCGCTTCTCCGCCGCGCAGGCCGAGGCCTACGATGTGCTGGTCCGGCCCCTCGTTAAGGCGATGGTGACGACCCCTGTGGCCGAGGCAAGCCGCGCGTTGCATCCCCTGCGGGTGCAGCGTCGGATGATGTCGACGCAGAACCCGTTTGCAGCCCCGCTCCGCATGATGGCCGACGTGGTCAAGCCAGGCCGACGCGAGCTCCCGGCAGACAATCCGTTCGCCGCGGCCGAGGCTATGATGGCGGACATGTTCGCTCAGTCGCTCGATCTCTTCCGCGATATGCGCGACATGGCCTACGAGCAGGCGTTCTTCGCACTGTGGAATTCCCCCTGGGCGCAGGACTACGGCAAGCCACACGATCACCATCGTACCCTCGAGAGCGCGGCGGAGCTGCGCGCGCTGCCCGAGGTGGCGATCGCGCTCGGTCACCTGCGGGCTGGCGGATTTGTCGAGGCGGTCGTTCGCATGCTCGTCCTGCTGGCTCAGTCGGCGGGAAGCGTCCGACGCGACAGGCTCGAGCGATCGGCTCAGATGCTCGCCGACAACGAACCATTCCGCTCGCTGACCGCCGCCGAGCGAGCGCGGATCATCCACGAGCAGACTCTGATCGTGCGCTTCGCGCCCACCGAGGCAATCGAGACGCTCCTAGATCTACTGCCGAGCCCTGCGGAGCGTGAGCTTGCGCTGAGACTCGTGCATTACATCCCGGGGCGGCTCAGTGAGATGGCGCCGGGCACCCTCGGTCTGCTCCAGCGTCTCCACGCGGCACTTGAGGTGCCGCCGATCAATAAGGACGTTCTCGAGAACCCATTGGGCGGCAGGGGCGAGGCGCCCGATCAGCTGGCTGGTTGGGCTCGAGGGGCCGATCGACGGACCGCGTCCCAGACCGGAGCCGCCGCTGAATGATCCGCGAGAACAGGACTTTTGCAGAGATCCGGCCTGGCGACTCCGCCGAACTGATGCGGACCTGCACGGCGGACGACTTCTTCGTCTTCGCCACCGCATCAGGCAACCATAATCCGTTGCACCTGCCCGAACACGACCATGATGGCGATGGCGTGAAAGACGAGCCGATCGCACCGGCGATGTGGGTCGGCTCGTTGATCTCGGCGGTGCTCGGCAACATCCTGCCCGGACCCGGTACGCTCTATCGCGCGCAAGATCTGCAGTTCCTTGGCCATGCCCAGGCCGGCGACGACCTCGTCGCCCGCGTCACCGTGCTCGAGAAGCACGACGATGGCAGGGTTCGGCTTGCGACCATCGTCGAGCGACCCTCGGACGGGGCGACGCTGGTGCGCGGCGAGGCGTTGGTTCAGGCGCCCTCAGCAAAGCTCAGCTTTGAGGATCTCGATCTCCCGGGGCTGGTGGTCCAGCGCCACAGGCATTTCGATACCCTTCTCGAGCGCGCCCGGGCGCTGCCGCCGCTCACCGTTGCCGTCGTCGCACCGGAGGAACCGAATTCGCTGGGCGGCGCGCTACTCGCGGCCGAGCATCATCTGATCACCCCCATCTTCGTCGGCGATCGGACCAGGATCGAGGCGGCGGCGCGTGAGATCGGCAGAAGCATCACCCAGGTCGAGATCGTCGACACCAGCGGGCACGTTGCAGCCGCGAACAAGGCCGTCGACCTCATCGCTGCAGGTCGTGCCCAGGCGCTGATGAAGGGACATCTCCATACCGACGATCTCCTGCGCGCCGCATTGCGCAAGGACAACGGCCTGCGCAGCGGTCGACGCCTGACACACGTCTTCGTCATGGACGTCCCGGGGCTCGCCCACCCCCTGCTCGTCACTGATGCCGCGATCAACATCACCCCGGACCTCACGACCAAGGTCGATATCGTGCAGAACGCGATCGATCTCGCCATCTCACTCGGGATCCCCGAGCCGAAGGTCGGTATTCTGTCGGCGGTCGAGACGGTCAATCCGGCGATCCCCTCCTCCGTCGACGCGGCGCTGCTGTCCAAGATGGCCGAGCGCGGTCAGATCACGGGTGGGATCGTCGATGGGCCACTCGCCATGGACAACGCACTGGACCTCAAGGCTGCGCGAACCAAGGGCCTTACGGGTGCCGTAGCCGGTCAGGCCGAGGTGTTGGTGGTGCCGGGGCTCGACGCCGGCAACATGCTCGCCAAGCAGCTCACCTATATCTCGAAAGCCGAGGGAGCAGGACTCGTCATGGGCGCGAAGGTGCCGATCATCATGACGTCGCGGGCCGACGGCGAGAAGGCGCGCTTGGCCTCCTGTGCGGTCGCCGCGGTACATCACGCGCGAGTCTCCGCTAGCAGGGTCGCGGAGCTTGCGCAGCAGTGAGCCGGTCGATTGCCCTGACGCTCAACGCGGGCTCCTCCTCACTGAAATTTGCTGTCTACGATATCGCACGGGGCGAGCCCGAGGAGATCGCCATCGGCCTGATCGAACGGATCGGCGATCGGCCGCGCATCAAGATGAAGGCCGGAGGCGAGCTGTTCGAGAGCCGTGATCTCGGCGCGCGGGAGACGGATACTCCCGCAAGTACACTCGATATCGTGCTCACGTTCCTGCAGGAGCATCTCGGCGAGTTGAACGTGACGGCCGTCGGGCACCGCGTTGTTCATGGCGGACCGCATTATGCCGTGCCCGTGCTGGTCACAAGCGCGATGCTCGATGAGTTGCGCGCGTTGTCGTCGTTCGCCCCGCTCCACCAACCGCACAACATCGCCGGCATCGAGGCAGCACTGACGGCCTTTCCCGAAGCGATCCAGGTTGCCTGCTTCGACACGGCATTCCACCGGCACCAGCCCAAGGTGAACGACGTTTTTGCGCTACCGCGCGAGTATTATGACAAGGGTGTGCGGCGGTACGGCTTCCATGGGCTGAGCTACGAGTACATCGCGGGCGAGCTGAAGCGCATTGCGCCGTTGCTCTATGACGGCCGCGTCGTCGTTGCGCATCTCGGCAATGGCGCCTCGATGTGTGCCATGCTCGGCGGTCGCTCCATCGCCTCCACCATGGGGTTCACGGCGCTTGACGGCCTGCCGATGGGGACACGCTGCGGACAGATCGATCCGGGTGTCGTCTTCTACCTCGTGCAGCAGGAGGGGAAGACGATCGATGAAGTGCGCGAGCTGTTCTACAGCAAGTCAGGCCTCCTCGGCCTGTCCGGGCTGTCGAACGATATGTGCACGCTGGAGGCGGCCGCAACGCCCGAGGCGATGGAAGCGATCGACTATTTCGTCTTCCGGATCCGGCGCGAGCTCGGCGGCTTAGCCGCGGCACTTGGTGGTATTGATGCCTTGGTGTTCTGCGGTGGTATCGGCGAGAACTCGCGTTACATCCGTGAACGCGTTTGCGAGGGGCTGGACTGGATTGGGATCGAGCTCGATCGCGAGCGCAACAAGGCGAGCGAGCGGCGGATCAACGGATCGTTCAGCCGGACCCACGTGCTTGTTATCCCGACGAATGAAGAAATCGTCATCGCTCGGGCAGTCAAGAATTTAATGCGGAGCCCATACTGTTGATCATCTCTAACGTGATGTGTTGTTTTTTATGCAAGTATCTCTGTCATCCATTCTAACATAAAGCAAAATTGTGTCTAGTATTTTTTTTTATGCATCTTCGATTGTATATTTCAGATGTGGCTTGTGAATCGCTGTAAACTTGCCGAAAACATCAATCGACCGCAACAAATCCAATACGTACTGGTTCGGCGCTTATTTTTGGTAAGGCGGTCAAAGCTATGTTGACCTGCGTATAATGTTTTACCAGGTGGATCGGATGGCCATCGAACATGCCCTCGAATATGATCAGGCTGCCAGATTGGCTTATGCGCCTCACATGAAAAGTTCGACCCCCTGCATCGGAGACGAAATAGGCTCCGATTTCGTGCATGTGATCCAGTGACAACTCAAAAACACGGATGGCATGGATTAGAGCAATAAACGTCTGCTTGCTGGCCACATTTTCATCCGCCGGACCAGTCTGTTTATGCTCTTCTGTTGATCCACATGATCGCTTCTCTTCCACTGGTCTGCTATAATTGCTGGAAATTGATGTCATGCGGACATTCTCCATGTGCGGAGATACATATTCGATGGCGTGCCTGTGGAGATTGGCGCACTTGCGTGACCGAATGATGTAACGGAAAGTGCCAGATCACGTTGCCGCCAAGGTCAAGAGATCGTGTGGACACTCAGCTTTCGCTGCGTGGTCGACCTCGATGACTCGACCAAATTAACGGCCATCAACGTCGTTTTTTCAATCCATGCTGGCCCTCCGGGGTACGCAGCGGCGCCCCGGCATAGAAACAGATGCGCGGCTCTCCCGTGACGAGCGAGTTGGCCCGGGTGCGCGGGTCGGCACCGAGGTCCGGAATGACGAGCAGGTCCGGCTCAGTCGGGGCATAGGCGCAAACTGAGGCGTCGAGTGATCGGCCCCCACGCGGTAGTCCAAGTTCTACGTTAAGTGCCGGGTTGGCTTGAGGGTCCCCCAGATTTTGGTCCGGCCGAAAGGTGAGCCTCCGGGTCTCATTCGGCGACTTGTTGAGCCGCCGCCAAGGCGAATTCCTGGGGCGTCAGCCACCCCAGGGCGGTGTGAGGACGGCTCTCGTTGTACTGCCGCCGCCACGTCTCGATCTTGCTCCTCGCGTCGGCCAACGACAAGAACCAGTTCGCGTTCAGGCACTCGTCGCGCAGGCGGCCATTGAACGACTCGACCACGGCGTTGTCGGTCGGCTTGCCAGGCCGCGAGAAGTCCAGCGTGACGCCGTTCCCGTAGGCCCAGCGGTCGAGCGCCTTCGAGACGAACTCAGGCCCGTTATCGACCTGGATCGCGCGCGGCGCTCCGCGCAGCAGTGCCAAGCGGGCGACGGCAGCCACGACCTGCTCGCCTTTGATGCCTTGGTCGACCTCGATCGCCAGAGCCTCGCGCGTGAACGCATCGACGATCGTCAGGGCTGCTTCAGCGCGAAGACGATCTGCTCTTCGGTGAACCTGCTCTTCTTCACGGCTTCGATCCTCCCGTCAGGGTCTCACAAAACCGGAAAACTCCCACTCAGGACGGACCAAAGCGATGGGGGGACGTCAGTCAAGCGGGGGAAGATGCCGGAGGGCGGGGGCGAGAGGCGGCCGCCGACCGAGGACTGCACGACGCCGCTGGCGTTCGGGTCCGGGATGATGCGGCCCGGAAGCTCGACCGAGCGGTGGAAGCTGCCCTGTTCGGTCATGGTGGTGCGCAGGACCAGCAGGCGCTGAGTGGGCTTGGGCACGAAGACGGAGCCGTCGGGCAGGCGTTGCGCGAGGTCTGACGAGCCAGGGGCCCGGGGCTCGATCAGCACCGTCCCCTGCACCGGCGCGTCGTGGTCCTCGTCGCCATGCGCGAAGGCGGCCGTGCCGATGACGAGGGTGATGCCGACGGCGAGCAGGGCCACGGCCGGCGTACCCCGGCGCCCGCGGGCGAGTGCCGTCACGAGCGCGCCGAGCAGGAAGGCGACGGCGACCGCGGCCAAGAGGATCGGGTCCTTGGCGCCCAGGCGTTCCCTGACGCCGTGGGCGACCTCGGACACGCGCGCCAGTGCGGTCCGCATTGGGTCCGGCTTGGCGGGTGCGGCGGCCTCTGCCGTGTTCGGGTCGGGCACGGTGACCGCGACGGTGAGAACATCGACGTCCTCGCCCGCGGTGACGGTCGCGACGAGTTCGTGCCGGCCGGGCTTCGACAGCCACGGGGCCGGCAGCGCGTACCCGCCGTCGGTCGTGGCGGTCGCGACCTTGGGACCGTCCGGCGTCTCGACCTCGATGGTCGCGCCGGGCACGGGCTCGTTCGTCCGGAAGCGGTCGAAGAACAGCGACAGGGTGCCGTCCCGCGGGATGGCGACGAGCTCGAAGGCGTCCGAGAGGGCCTCGCCACGCGGGGCTATGGTCTTCGAGATGGGCGGCGGGGCGGCGCCGTGGTCATGCCCCTCGTGGGCGTGCACAGGCCCCGCCAGGACGGCGGCAAGCAACGCCACCGCGCCATATAGGCGGCGGCAAGACGGATCGGCTTGGAAAGGAATCCTCGCGTCGGGAAGTCCGGACGGTGCCGTTCGCGGGCGCAATCCGGGCGTCGCGCGCCTCGGGCGCGCCCTACTTCACGCGAGGGTTCGTGGGGGCTTCGGCAGGGCCTCGGGGCCGGGACCCGAACGGCCGACGACGTCGCGCGGGACCAGCGTGACGGTCCGGAACAGCGACGGGGACAGGACCGAGGGGCCCAACAGCACGCCGGTGGCGCAGTAGGCCATCGTCCCACAGCAGCGGGTCTGGCAACCGGGCTGGCAGCAATCGTCTTGCGCGAGTTCGATGCGCGCGGCCACGACGGCCGGGAGCGCCACCTTGGACCAGGTCGGGGCCACGGGCCGGGTCACCGGCTTGGCGGGGGTGACCACCGCTGTCTACGCCGTTGCGGGGACGACCGTAGGCCGGGTCGCGGCCACGTGGTGGCCGTGGTGCGCATGGCCCTCGTGGGCCTAGACGGCGGACGGCGCGACGTAGGCGATAATCGCGAGGATCATCGCCGCCATCAGGCGCGCGATCTGCCGGTCGGGGCTCATGGGTCTGGCTTACACCGTTTCGGGTGGCGGGACTATGTCGGCGGGTGGGACGTGAATGCTGGATCGGGGCTTATGGTTGCCGCCGTCACGTTTTAGGCCGCGGCCAGCGGCGCGGCGGGAAAGCCGGCATTCGCGATGGCCTGGGCGATCCGGTCGGCCGGGACGGTCGCACCCAACACCGTGACGAGCTTCGCACCGAGGTCGACCTCAACCTGGGCGTTCGGCTCGATGCCGAGGACTGCGCGGGTTATTGAGTTGACGCAGCCGCCGCAGCCCATCTTCTCGACCTTAAAGCGATGCATGACGCTCTCCCGTGGATGACGTCCCATCCAGATGGGGCTTCCCACGATGGGAAGGTCAAGGTCCGGCGGGGCCTGGCCCGTCAATGAGTTCGGACGATGGCACGGGGTAGACGATGCATCCCCCGATGGCCTGTGGCTCGGAGGAAGACAGCCGCATACGGTGACATTATATTAGGAGAACCTAAAAAAGCCGGGTCTGACATTCAGGGACACGGACCGATGGACGCCGTCACGCCGACCGACCTGATTCGCCTGCAGGACAAGGCCGCCGACGCGGCCCGCCTGCTCCGCCTCCTCGCCAACGAGAAGCGGTTGCTCATCCTATGCCTGCTGGTCGCCCGCGGCGAGATGGACGTGACCAGCCTCGCCGGGGAGGTCGAGCTCAGCCAATCGGCCCTGTCGCAGCACCTCGCCAAGCTGCGCGAGGACGGGTTGGTCGCATTCCGGCGCGAGAGCCAGACGATCCACTACCGCCTTGAGGACCCCAGGGCCGCGCGGGTTCTGGCGACCCTCAAGGACATCTTCTGCCCCGATCTAGGCTGACCGGTCTCAGCCCGCGGCGATCTCAGCCTCAAGCCCCGGGCGATCCGTCCGGTTGCGCAGCCGCAGGCTGAGGCCACTCCGGCGGGACGCCATGTCGGCGATGGCGAGGCCGAGGCCGCTACCCGTCGCGCTCTTGTGGCGTCCCCGGAAGAACCGTGTCGTGACGTGGGGCAACTCGTCTTCCGGGATGCCCGGCCCCTCGTCGCGGACGACGATGCCCCCGCCATGCGGCCGCGCGCCCCATGCCACCGTCCCGGTCTCCATGTGCTGCACGGCGTTCTCGTGCAGATTCCGGACGGCGAGGCGCAAGCCCTCCGGGTCGGCCCGCAGGATATAGCCGCGCAAGCCCGGGTCGATCTGGGTTCGAACCCCGGGGGGCGTCCGCATACCTTCCACGGTCTCCGTCACCAGCGCGCCCACGTCGACCTCCGCCAGGGAGGGTGTTTCCCCCGCGGCGTCGAGTCGGGCGGCGTCGAGCAACTGGCGGACGAGGCGCGTGGTCCGGTCGACGGCCGCCAGGATCTGGCGCAGCGCCGCCTTCGCCACGTCCGGGTCGGTGGCGGCCATGGCGACCTGGGCCTGGACCTTGAGGCCGGCGAGCGGTGTTCGCAGCTCGTGCGCAGCGAAGGCTGTCACCTCCCGTTCGTGCCGGCGCGCGGATTCGACCTTGAGGAACAGCCCGTTCAGGGCGTCTGCCAGGGGACGCACCTCCGTCGGCGTCCGATTTGTGTCGATCGCACTCATGTCGTCGGCGCCGCGACCGGCGAGGTCCCGCGCCATCAGCCGCAAGGGACGCAAGCCCCGCCCGAGGCTCGCCCAGATCAGCATGCCGAGCAACGGCACCATCAGGATGGCGGGCGTGACCAGGCCCATGATGAGGTCGGTGACGAGGCGCTCACGGAGGCCAAGACGGTCACCGACCATGACCCGCACGCCCCTCTCGGCATCCTCCACGGTGAACACCCGCCAGATCTCGCCGTCGACCTCGCGCTGCGAGAAGCCCGCCGGCGCGTCGGTCAGGCGCCGCTCCGGGGCCCCGGTCGACCGCGCGACCATGCGTCCGTCGAGCGACCAGATCTGACAGGAAAGCTGCCGCTCGTAGGCCGTCGGGGCCGGGAAGGTTCGGGGAGCCCCGTCCGTGGCCGTGCCACCGACCGCTCCCACCAGAGAGCTGACCATGCGGGCGGCTTCCTGCAGGCGGTTGTCAAGGACCTGCTCCACCTCGCGCTTCGAGCCAAGGTAGATCCAGGCGACCGCGCTGAGCCAGATCAGGCCGGTGGCGAGGACGAGGATGGCGAAAAGCCTGACGCGGAGCGACCTCATGCGGGTGCCCTCATCCGGTATCCGAGACCCCGGACCGTCTCGATGGCATGCTTGCCGATCTTGGCGCGCAGGTTGTGCACGTGGACCTCGACCGCGTTGCTCTCGACCTCCTCCTGCCAGCCGTAGAGCCGCTCCTCCAGCTCGGCCTTGGACCGAAGCACGTCAGGTCGTTCCATGAGGGCCGCCAGAACCATGACCTCGCGCCGGGAGACGGCGACCGGCAAACCGTCGACGGTGACGGCGAGGCTACCGGGGTCGAGCCGGATGCCGCCGTGCTCCAGGATCGCTGATGCCCGACCCGAGGCCCTCCGGACGACGGCGCGGATGCGGGCGGAGAGCTCGTCGAGGTCGAAGGGCTTGCCGAGGTAGTCGTCGGCGCCACCGTCGAGCCCAGCGATCCGGTCCGACACGGCGTCCCGGGCCGTCAGCAGGACGACCGGCGTCCGGTCGTTCCGGCGGCGAAGGCCCCGCAACACATCGAGGCCGGAGCCGTCGGGCAGCATCAGGTCGAGCACGATGGCCGAGAACGCGCTCGTGGCCAGCGCCGCCTCGGCGTCGGCGCAGGTCGCGACGCAATCGACCGTCGCCCCGCCCAGTCCCAAGCCAGCCCGGAGCCCGTCCGACAGGATGGTGTCGTCCTCGACGACGAGGATGCGCATGCGTGTCTCCCTTCACGGCCCCATCCTCCGGGCCCCGCTTAAGCCTGGCTTAAGCTGCGTTTCCGACCCGCGGCGGACCGATCCGATCCCGGACCTCGCCCATGCCGAGCATCCTCGCCAATCTCATCCTCGCCGCCTTGGTCTGGACCGGCTCCTCGCTGTGGTCGCCGGGGCAGTGCCGCGAGCCCGGTGCGCTGCCGACGCCGTTCACCGTCGATGCGGCCCGTGATCCTGACCTCTCGCTGCGCCTGCGATGGACCATCGCACCCGGCACCTACCTCTACCGTGACAAGATCGCCGCCACCGACGGAAGCGGCAGGGAGCTTCCCGTCAACACCCAGCCCGGCGAGACCAAGGACGACCCCAACTTAGGGCCGACGGAAGTCTATCACGGCGCGACGGAGGCCTTCGTGCCGGGTGCGGCTCTCGCGGGGGCGCGCGAGGTGCGCGTCACCTATCAGGGCTGTGCCGAGAAGGGCATCTGCTACCCGCCGGCCAACACGCTCGTCGAGGTCCCGGCGCCAGGTGCGCAGGCGACCGCGACCGCCGCGACGCCGACCACGGACGCGCAGCCCGAGGCCGAGAGCGGCCTGCTCTCGGGCCATCTCGCGGGCGTCCTGGCGACCTTCCTCGGACTCGGCCTGCTCCTGGCCTTCACCCCGTGCGTGCTCCCGATGGTCCCGGTGCTGGCCGGCATGCTGGCCCGGTCCGGAGAGCGCCTCTCGGCCTGGCGCGGCTTCGTCCTGTCCGGCACCTACGTGCTCGCGATGGCGCTGGCCTACGGAACGCTCGGCGTCGCCGCGGCCTGGTCCGGGCGCAACCTCCAGGTCGCGCTCCAGACTCCCGTTGCGCTCGGGCTCCTCGCCGCGGCCTTCGTCGCCCTGGCCCTGTCGATGTTCGGGGTCTTCGATCTGGCGCTGCCGTCCGGCGTCGCCGGCCGGCTGTCACGCCTGAGCGGGCGTCGGTTCGGCGCGCTCGGCGCCGCCGCCGTCATGGGCTTCACCTCCGCCCTGATCGTCGGACCCTGCGTGACGCCGCCGCTTGCCGCGGCCCTGCTCTACGTCGCCCAGACCGGCGACGTGGCGCGAGGCGCCGCCGCCCTTTTCACGCTCGGCCTCGGCATGGGCCTGCCGCTGATCGCGTTCGGGACGTTCGGGGCAGGTATCCTGCCGAAGTCAGGTCCTTGGCTGGTCGCCGCCAAGCAGGCCTTCGGCGTGGTCTTCCTCGCGTTGGCCATCACCATGGTCTCGCGCCTCGTGCCGTCCGAGGTCTCCCTCGTGCTCTGGGGCGCGCTGGCGATCGGCATCGGCGCATTCGTCGGGGCGTTCGACGTCGTCACGGCAGGCGCCGCGGGCCGGCTGGGCAAGGGTGCCGGTATCGTTGCCGTGACTTACGGCTGCGCCCTCGTCGTCGGCGCCGCGAGCGGCGGGACCGACCCGCTCCGGCCGCTCGCCGACCTCGGCCGGGCGCAGGCGCTCCACGTCGGGGAGAGCCGGACGGTCTCCTCCGTCCCGGCGTTCGAGGCCGCCCTCGCGGCGGCCCGTGCCGAGGGCAAGCCGGTGCTCGTCGAGTTCGCCGCCGACTGGTGCACCGTCTGCAAGACGAACGAGCGGACGGTCCTGGCCGATGCCGGCATCCGGGCGAGGCTAAAGGCCGTCTCGGTCATCCGCGCCGACGTCACCCGCGACGACGACGCTACCCGCGCCCTGATGCGGCGCTTCGAGGTGGTCGGACCGCCGACCCTCATCCTGATGCGCCCCGACGGCGGCGAGGTCCGGGAGGCCCGCACCGAGGGCGAGCTCACGGTCGAGGACCTGACGCGCCGCCTCGCCCTCGTCGGCGCCTGAGCAGCCCCTTTTCGACCCACCCACATCCCCGGAGACCGTCATGAACCGCAGGACCCTGCTCGCCCTACTGCCCGCCGTCGCGGTCGCTCCTGCCCTGTTGTCGCTGGCGCCCCCCATCGAGGAGGCCTTCGCCCAGGGCGTCGACCCGAACGCCATCCTCAACGACCCGGAGGTGCCGGTCTCGGGCAACCCGAAGGGCGATCTGACCATCGTCGCCTTCCTCGATTACAACTGCCCCTTCTGCAAGAAGGCCGAGCCCGACCTCACCCGCTTGGTGAAGACGGACGGGCGCATCCGCCTCGTCCACAAGGACTGGCCGATCCTCGGCGACGCCTCCGTCTACGGCGCCCAGCTCGCCCTCGCGGCGAAGTATCAGGGCCGCTACGACGAAGTGCACCGCGCGCTCATGGCGATCCCGGGTCGCAAGATTCCCAAGGAGCGGATGCTGGAGGCGGTGGCCGCCTCGGGCGTCGACCTCGCCCGCCTGGAAGAGGACCGGAAGGCGCACCAGGCCGAGATCGCGGCCCTGCTCCAGCGCAACCTCGACCAGGCCGACGCCTTGGGCCTCCAGGGAACGCCGGTCTTCCTGATCGGCCAGCTCAAGGTCGCGGCGGCTCTCGAGTACGACGGCTTCAGGCAGGCGGTCGCCCAGGCGCGCGCCAAGGGCCGCCCGTGATGCCGCGGCCCCTCCGCCTTACCACGTTGATCGCGCTCGCCGCGGCGCTCGGCGCCTGCTCGACCTCGCAGGGGGCTCCGGCCCCCGTCGCGGAAGCCCGGCCGCAGATCGCCCCGGAGGTCTTGCGTCGGTACGCCGCCGTCACGGACGAACCCTTCCCGGTCGAGGCTGTCGACCCGCGCGACCTCAAGGCTCGCAACGTCCGCCAATTGGTCGACTACCCATCGAAGGAGCCGTCCGGCACCCTCGTGGTCGACCCATACAAACGCTTTCTCTACCTCGTCATGGAGGGCGGCAAGGCGATGCGTTACGCGGTCGGGGTGGGCAAGGCCGGCTTCGAGTTCACCGGCGAGGCGACCGTTGCCCGCAAGGCGTCCTGGCCGCGATGGACGCCGACTCCTGACATGCTCCGGCGTGATCCGGAGCGGAACGGGCGCTGGGCCGGCGGCATGCCGGGCGGCGACAGGAACCCACTCGGGGCCCGGGCGCTCTACCTGTTCAAGGACGGCAAGGACACGCTGTACCGCATCCACGGCACGACAGAGCCGTGGAGCATCGGCGAGGCGGTGTCCTCGGGCTGCATCCGTATGCTGAACCAGGACGTAATCGACCTGCACCGGCGCGTCCCCACCGGCACGAAGGTGGTGGTGCTCGGGTCCCGAGGCACCGTCCACGCCGCACGGCCAAAAGCGCCGGAGACGACGGGCAGCCTCAGGAACGGCGCATCCTCCGGACCGAAGCCGGACGACGGCCTCGATCATGCGGGGCTCGACAACCTATCGCGCAGCGCGTCGGAAGCACCCGAGCCTCCGGCCTACGACGGGGAGGCGGACGATGACGGTCTTTAGGAGTCTGATGATCGCGGTCGTGCTTGCGACCCTGGGCGTAGGGGCGGCTCATGCCGGCTCAGAGGCGCCCGCCGGGTACTACGCCGACCAGAAGGTGGCCTACCACAACGACGGTGGCCCCGACGGAGCCGCATACTTCAAGCGCCTGCTCGGCAACCTGCGCAACCACGTCGAGACCGTGGGCAAGACCTACGTCGAGATCCGCGTGGTGAGCCACGGCAACGGGGTCGCGCTCTTCCAGTCGGCCGCGAGCGATAGGGAGCTCGCCGCCCGTATCGATGCCCTCAAGGGGATGGGCGTTCGGTTCCTCGTCTGCGGCCATACCCTGCGCGAGCGGAAGATCGACCGTGGAACGCTCTACGGCGTCACCGAGGACGACGTCGTGCCGAGCGGCGCCGCCGAGCTGGCGCGGCTGCAGGGCATGGGGTTCGCCTACATCCATCCCTGAGCTGGTCGAACGGGAGACGGCGAACCTTCCGTCGGCATCGAGGCCATGCCAACGATGCGTTTGCTTAAAGGCGAAGGCGCCCGTGCGCCACCGCACCCCCTCTGCGCGTCCCAATCCAGGCCGTCGGTTTCACGCTTGCCATTACATTAGTTGATGCTAATTAAGCTTAATCTAATGCTCTGGTTTGGCAGGGGAGGACGTCCCTTTCGGCCAGCCGGGCATCCCCCGGACCACCGCTTGGGAGCGACCACCATGAATGGCTTCACGCCTGTTAGCGCCCTCGCCGGCGGTGCCTTGATCGGGACCTCCGCGGCCCTGTTCCTGCTCCTTAACGGACGCATCGCCGGCATCAGCGGCATCCTCGGCGGGCTGCTCGCTCCGCCCTCCCGCGAGACGGGCTGGCGGATCGCCTTCCTGGCCGGCTTGGTCCTGGCGCCGCTCGCCTACGCCGGCATGGGCGGTGGCCTACCTCCGGTGACGGTGGATGCCTCGTTCCCGCTGCTGGCCGTCGCCGGCCTGCTGGTCGGGTTCGGATCGCGCCTCGGTGCCGGCTGCACGAGCGGCCACGGCGTCTGCGGCATCGGCCGCGGCTCGCCCCGCTCCCTGGTCGCCACCGGCACCTTCATGGCCGTCGCCATCCTGACCGTCCTCGTCGTGCGCCATCTCGTCGGAGCCTGAGCCATGGCCAAGACCGCCTCCGCCTTCGCCGTCGGCCTCCTGTTCGGGCTCGGCCTGCACGTCTCCGGAATGGCCGATCCGGCCAAGGTCCTCGCCTTCCTCGACGTGACCGGGCGCTGGGACCCGAGCCTCGCCTTCGTGATGGCCGGCGCCGTCGCGGTCTCGGCGACGGGCTATCTCGTGGCGCGGCGCCGTGGGCGGCCGTTGCTCGCCTCCCGGCTTGAGATCCCGAACCGGCGCAACCTCGACCCGCGCCTGATCGCCGGCGCCGCGGTGTTCGGTATCGGCTGGGGCCTCGCCGGCCTGTGCCCGGGACCCGCGCTCACCCTGCTGACGGTCGCACCGGCGCAAGCGGCGACCTTCGTCGCCATGGTCGTCGGGATGCTGGCGTTTCGCCTTCTCCCCGCGGCAGCCCCGAAGCCGGCGGTCCAGGGAGCCGACGCATGACGCCCGGCCTGCTGACATCCGGCCTCGCGGCCGGCTCGGGTGGGGTCGTCGGCGTGATCCTCGGTCTCATCGGCGGGGGTGGCTCGATCCTGGCCGTCCCGCTCCTGACCTACGTCGTCGGCGTGTCCTCGCCACATGTGGCGATCGGCACCAGCGCCCTGGCGGTGTCGGTCAGCGCGGCCGGCAACCTCGTCCCGCAATGGCGGGCCGGGAACGTGAAGTGGCGCTGCGCGGCGGTGTTCTCGACGGCCGGCATCCTCGGCGCGCTCGCCGGCGCAACCGCGGCGAAGGCGGTCGACGGGCAGAGCCTCCTGGCTCTGTTCGGGGTCGTGATGCTGGTGGTCGGGAGCCTGATGCTGCGCACCCGGCGCGGCGAGGGCGACCCGGAGGTGCGCCTGACCAAGGCGAGTGCCCCGCTGCTCCTGCCCTGGCTCATCGGCATCGGCTTCGCGGTCGGCCTGTTCTCCGGCTTCTTCGGCATCGGTGGGGGATTCCTCATCGTGCCCGGCCTGATGCTGGCGACGTCGATGCCGCTGCCGATGGCCATCGGCACCTCGCTGGTCGCGGTCAGCGCCTTCGGGGCGGCGACCGCGGCGAGCTACGCCGCCTCCGGCCTGATCGACTGGCCGTTGGCCGGCCTGTTCATCCTGGGCGGCGTGCTCGGCGGCCTCGCCGGCACGCGCCTCGGCCAACGGCTCGCCGGGCGCAAGCGCGCCCTGACCGTCACCTTCGCCGGCCTCGTCATTCTGGTCGGCCTCTACGTCGTCGCCCGCGGAGCCCTGCCGCTCCTCGGCGCAAACACCTGAACCCGGAAAAGGAGGCGTTTCATGTCGGACCAGACCATCGCAGCCCTGCGCGGGCATCCCATCGTGACCGGCTTCCATGACGAGCCGACCGGCAGCATCCAGTACGTCGTGGCCGATCCCGAGACGAAGCGCTGCGCCATCATCGACCCGGTGCTCGACTTCGACCCGAAGTCCGGCGCGACCGCGACCCGCTCCGCCGACGCCCTGCTCGCCCATGTCGAGCGCGAGGGCTGCGAACTGGAGTGGATCCTGGACACCCACCCGCACGCCGACCACTTCTCGGCGGCCGGTTACCTGCACGACAAGACCGGCGTCCCGACCGCCATCGGCGAGAAGGTCGTCGAGGTGCAGCGGCTCTGGAAGGGGCTCTACAACCTCCCTGACACGTTCCGGACGGACGGCTCGCAGTGGGACCGCCTGTTCGCCGACGGCGAGCGCTTCCGGATCGGCGACCTCGACGTCGAGGTGATGTTCACGCCGGGCCACACCCTGGCCTCCATCGCCTATCGGATCGGCGACGCCGCCTTCATCCACGACACGCTGTTCATGCCCGACAGCGGCTCGGCGCGGGCCGACTTCCCGGGCGGCAGCGCGCACGCGCTCTGGCGCAGCATCCAGCGCATCATGGCCCTGCCGGACGAGACGCGGCTGTTCACCGGGCACGACTACCGCCCGGACGGGCGCGAGGCGGCCTGGGAGAGCACGGTGGCTAGGCAGCGGGCCGAGAACCCGCACCTCGTCGAGACCCCGACCGAGGAGGCGTTCGTCCGCATGCGCGAGGCACGCGACCGCGAACTGCCGATGCCCAAGCTCATCCTGCATTCCCTGCAGGTGAACATCCGAGGCGGCCGCCTGCCCGAGCCCGAGGCGAACGGCAGGCGTTACCTGAAGATCCCGCTGGACGCCCTCGACGGCGCGGCCTGGGGCGAGTGACGGAGGAAGCCATGACCATGAAAAGCGCGAAGGACCTGGTGGCGCAAGCCAACCGCGAGGTGGAGACCTTGTCGGCCGAGGAGGCGCTCGCCCGCCTCGGCCAGCCCGACACGATGCTCGTCGACGTCCGGGAAGGCGAGGAACTGGCCAAGACCGGAAGGATCGCCGGCGCCGTCCATGTGCCCCGCGGGTTCCTGGAATTCCAGGCCGACCCGGAGAGCCCGACCCACAAGGCCGAGCTCGGCGGCGGCAGGCGCCTGGTTCTCTACTGCGCCTCCGGCAATCGCTCGGCCCTGGCCGCGAAGGCGCTCAACGACATGGGCCTCGGACCGGTCGCCCATGTCGCCGGCAGTTTCCCCGCCCTGGCCGAGGCGGGGGCATTGGTCGATCCCGCTTGAGGACCGTCCCAGCGATCGGGCTGGGGGTTCCGCGCCACACCGAATGCATCGTGCGGTCGTCGTACCTTGCTCCTGCCCGAAGAGGCTCTCGACCGTGACCGACACCTCGCATGCCGCCGATCCAACGGCGTTGCCCAGCGGCGATTGCCCCAAGGCGGGCATCGCCGCCCATCTTACGGGCCCCTTGCGGGATTACTTCTCGGTCGCCGAGCACGCGGCCATCCCGGAGAGGCTCTCGCTTCTCGTCGAACGGTTCGAGGCGTCGCTGGTCGCATCCGGCGAGCGTCTCGGAGTCACGTTCCGGGACAATCTCCTCCAGGCGCTGCCGATGCTGCGGACGTTCGCGATGTCCCTCTGCGCGAATGCGGCCCGCGCCGACGACCTCGTGCAGGAGACGATGGTCCGGGCGTGGGCCAACCGGGAGAAGTTCGTGCCCGGCACCAACTTCACGGCCTGGAGCTTCACCATCCTGCGCAACCAGTTCTACACCGAGATGCGCAAGGCCAAGCGCGAGGTCGAGGACGCCGAGGGCGCGCACGCCGCGACCCTTACGGCGGCACCGGACCAGGACCACGTCGTGGCGCTCGGGGCCGTGATGAACCTCATCGAGACGCTGCCGCTCCCGCAACGTCAGGCGCTGCTGCTCGTGGGGGCCGAGGGCTTCACCTACGAGGAGGCAGCCGCCCGGCTCGGATGCCGGGTCGGCACGGTGAAAAGTCGGGTAAGCCGGGCTCGGACCTTTCTCGTCGAGGTTCTTACGAAGAACGCCTCGTCGCTCAGTTTCAAAGGCCTTTGAAACACCGTTTCCATCCCTGACCGCGACCACCCACTCCTGTTCGCGGCGCTAAACACCTGACCGAGCTCAAGACGAGCAGCAATCCCCCTCGCGGTCGCCGGCTCCTGATGCTGAGCGCCCTACGCCGTATTCCGAGCAAAGCGCTCGGGCTACCGCACAGGGACCCGTGCGCAAAGAACCCGCTCGGAGCTGCCTGAGGGCCAATCAGATGCGAAGGTAGCTCCAACCGGCTTCCTGCAGCGCGACGAGGCGGACCGCGCCGGCACGAACCACGCCGACGCCCGGTAGGAGCTCCAGCTTACGTCCCTCTGCATGTTCCATCGCCGTGATGGTGTTGCCGCAGGCGGACATCACGACGCCCGGCACGCTCTCCAACACGGACTTGATCCGTGCCTTCGTCGGGGACGTGTCGGTCCGGACCATGTGCAGCCCCGGCCCGTAGGCGACGATCTCCACCTCCATGTCTTCCGCGGCCTCGCCGTACTCACGGGCAAGGTTCACGGCGTTGTTGAGGGCGAGATCAAACACACCGGCATCATTCGTGCTGACCTGCATCGCGGTCCGATGTGCCTTCGGGCCGGCCTCCGCGGCTCCTGCGATCCGTGAGGACACGATGCCAGTCATCAGCGCTGCAATGCCCCAAACGCCCCTGCGCGACAGCAACATGTTCGCTCCTCCGAACGCGGCCCTAGGCTCATGCTCGCCTGCTGGCCGATGCTTAAGCGGACCTTAAAGCAGCCCCTTGCAGTCGTCCGATCCCTAACAATTCACCCGGGCACGAAGCGGTAGGCATGATCGAATCGCTCGACGCGCCCGACGCCCGAGCCCGGGAGGTGAAATCCGACGAGCGTGATCTGCTCGTTGGCCAAGCGGTCGAGGAGAGCGAGGCGGGTGTGGATCGCCAGATCGCGGTCGAGGTCGCTTCCGAACGCCCAGTCGGGCCGGCGGAAGGAGATGAGCGCATGGCTCAAAGCGTCACCTCCGATCAGGATCTGCTCACGACCCGCATCGACGAGGACCGAGGCGTGCCCCGGCGTGTGTCCGGGCGTCGCCACATAGGTGAGGCCCGGTGCGACGGTCTCGCCGGGCTTGCGCCGCTCCATCTTGCCTTCCAGACGCTTGAGTGTGCGCCGGGAGCCGACCGCCAACCCTTTCAGCCAGTCCGGCACCATCGTCTCGACGTCGTCGCGGGTCCAGAAGTCCCATTCCGCGGTCGGCACGACATAGCGGGCATTGGGAAACCGCTCGCTGTCGTCGAAATCGTCGATGGCGCCCCAAAGGTGATCGGGATGAGCGTGCGTGAACACGACCTGGGTGACCGCCTCGCGCGCGACGCCGGCCGTTTCCAGCGTATCTGCGAGCTTGCCCGCCGTCGGTTGGAAGGAATTTCCGGAACCCGCATCGATCAGGATGACCCCTCCTCCGACGCGCACGACGGACACATTCGTCGGGATCGGGCTGGCTTCGACGGAAGCTCCTGCGGTTTTGGACAGCGCGTCGATCTCGGCGCGCGGCGCTTCGGGCAGCATGAAGCCGAGTGACGACGACAGCGTGCCATCGCTGACCGTCTCCACCGTGCCCTTACTTGTGTCCTGGCCTGCCTCGACGACCTCCACCGAAGCGGCGGCTGTCCGGCCGGCCGGCCAAGCAGTTGCCAGCAGCGCCGTTATGCCGGCGACGACCGCCCGCCTGTCGCAAGTCGGAGCAGCCGATCCGGGCCTCACCATGTTCTGAAAGTCGGGCATCGTCAGGCCTCCCGGAGTGCCGTAGCCTACTGGACCGGCGCCGATTGCTTGGCCGCCTCGGCTGCCTTCTCGGGAGTCACGTCGAGAACGCGCGCACGACTGGTGATGGTCGCCTCCTTCGGCAGGCAGTCCTTCATGCAGGGCTTGGCGTTCCAGAATTCCTTCTCCGCGGTCTCGCGGTCGTCCATGAAGAAGTTCATTTCGTTCGGCAGGCGGATGGTGGCGAGGTTCTTTTCGTTCACCTCGAAGTCCTGATCCTTCAGGATGTCGTTGAGATAGAGAAGGTAGGCGGTGACCGAATAGGTCTCGTCCGGCGTCAGCGTCTGCGCGGCGCCGAACGGCATCGCGCGATGGATGAAGTCGAACACGGTCGAGACATAGGGCCAGTACGAGCCGACCGTCTTGACCGGGCTGTCCGACTTGATCGTGCCGGCGCCTCCGGCGAGTTCGGGCCAGCGGCCGGCCCCCTCACCGAACTCGCCGTGGCAACTGGCGCAGCGCTCCTGGAAGATCGTCTCGCCGAGCGCTGCCGTGCCCTTGCCGACCGGCAGACCCTGGCCGTCGGGGCGCACGTCGATGTCCCAGCCCTTGATCTCCTCCGGCGTCGCGGCGCGCCCGATGTTCAGCCGCTCCGCCGAAGCCGGCGCGACCGCCAGGAAGAGGCCTGCGAAGGCGATCAGGATGCGGTTAGGCGACCTCGACATTCTCGATCTCCCCGTTGGGCAGCACGTGCCAGGTCTGGATGCCGTTGTTGTGGTAGATCGAGTTGAGACCGCGGTGCTGGCGCAACGCCGCCTTGGTGGGCTGGACGTAGCCGGTCTCGTCGACTGCGCGCGATTGCAGCAGCAGCGGATCGCCGTTCCAGTCGAACTCGTAGTAGAAGCGCGTCAGCGCCTTATCGAGCACGGGCCCGTCGAGGCGCGCGGCGCGCCAATTGCGCCCGCCGTCCAGCGAGACATCCACGCTCCGGATCGCGCCGCGGCCGGACCAGGCGAGGCCCGAGAGCACCGTGAAGCCCTTGCGGTGCAACGGCGCCTGCGGGCTCGGATCGGTGATGACGGACTTGGCGTCCATCGCCCAAGTGAAGCGCCGGGCCTGCCCGTCCGGCAGGAGGGCGGTGTATTTCGAGGTTTCTTCGCGGGTGTGCCAGGGCTCGTCGCCGACCTTGATCCGGCGCAACCACTTCACCCACATGTTGCCCTGCCAGCCGGGCAGGACGAGGCGCAAGGGATAGCCGTGCTCGGGATAGAGCGCCTCGCCGTTCATGGCGTAGGCGACGATGGCGTCGTCCAGCGCCTTCTCGATCGGCACGGAGCGGGTCATCGCCGAGGCGTCGGCGCCTTCCGGCAGCAGCCACTTGGCGTTGGTCTTAAGTCCCGCCTCTTCCAACAGGCGCTTGAGCGGCACACCGGTGTACATCACGCAGTGGATCATGCCGTGGGTGAACTGGCAGCCGTTGAGCTGCGCGCCCTTCCACTCCATGCCGGAATTGGCCGCGCATTCGAGGAAGGCGATGCGGTTGACGCGGGGGAAGCGCTTCACGTCCTCTAGGGTCAGCATCAGCGGCTTCTCGACGAGGCCGTGGATCATCAGCCGATGCTCGGCCGGGTCGATCTCGGCGATGCCGCCGTGATGACGTTCGAAGCCGAGGCCGTTCGGGGTGATGATGCCCTCCAGCCGGTGCAGCGGCGTGAAGCTGACCGAACTCTGGCGCGAGGCGGTCAACCACTCGACGTCGCGGCGAACCACGTCCGCCTCGAACTTCGAGGGGCGGCCGTAGGGCCGGCTGACGACGCCGTCGCCGAGGGATTGCGACCATTCGGGCACGTTCGGCGGCAGGTTCTTGGCATCCGGCGTCTCGGCGGCGGCCCGGCCGGCGAAGGCGCCGGCTCCGACCGCGCCGCCCAGTGCGAGCCCGCTGCGCAGAAAGGTCCTCCGGGAGGTCGGCCGCGACGCATCGGGGCGTTGCTTCGGTTCAGACATGGGTCTCTCCGAACTGTTTCATGTATTCTGATACGTGAATATCTAAGGTGTGATTAGGCGCCGCGGACGGTGACTTGCGCCGGCGTTGGGCTCACCGTTCCCTTCCGCTGGACATGCGCAGCCACGACGTCCCAAATCGGCGGCCCCTCGGTGCCCTCGTTGACGCTGGCCCAGCCGGCCACAGTGTAGGACGCCCCCGCCTCGATCTGCTTGCCGGTGCGCAGGAGCGTCAGGTCGGAGATTCGTTGGCCGGCCGGGCGGGCGATGTCGATAGCGTAGGAGACGCCGCCGACCCGCACCATGTCGCCGCCCTGCTGGTAATACGGGTCTTCGTTGAAGAGGTTGTCGGCTACGTCCTCCAGCACCTCCTTGAGCCGGGCGCCGGTCATGGTCATGCGGTAGGCCGCCGGGTAGGTGATGGCGGTGGCGTTATAGATGTCCTCGCGGGTGATCGGCTGGCCCGGAAGCAGGGTCGTGCCCCAGCGGAAGCCCGGCGAGAGCGCGATCTCGGCATCCCGCTCCGAGAGCAGCGCGTCGCAGATCATATCGTCGAGGGTGCCGTTGAAGTTGCCGCGCCGGTAGAGCAGGCTCTCGGTCTGGCCGAGCTCCTTCCCCAGCATGGCTTCGTGGGGCGCCCGAATCGCCTGGATCCTGGCCGCCATCGCCGCCTGCGGGGCAATCACGTCGGAGAAGATCGGGATCAGCTTCGACCGAAAACCTTTTACCGCGCCGTCCCGTACGTCGAGATCGACCCGGGTCAGAAACTTGCCGTGGCTGCCCGAGGCGATGAGCAGGGTCCGGCCGACCTTCACCGCCTGCGGCAGCGCATCGTGGGTGTGGCCGGTGAGGACCACGTCGATGCCTTTCACCCGCGAAGCGAGCTTGCGATCGACGTCGAAGCCGTTGTGCGAGAGCAGGACGATAAGGTCGGCGCCCTCCTTGCGAGCCTTGTCGACGCTGGCCTGCACGTCCTCCTCGCGGATGCCGAACGACCAGTTCGGAATCATCCAGCGCGGGTTGGCGATGGGCGTGTATGGGAAGGCCTGCCCGATCACTGCGACCTTCGCGCCGCCGCGCTCGAACATCTTCGTTGATTCGAAGGCCGGCTCGTTCCACTCGGCGTCGCGCACGTTCTGGCCGAGGAACGGGCAGCCAAGCCCGTCCACGATCTCCTTCACGCGGTCGGTGCCGAGGGTGAATTCCCAGTGGCCCGTCATGGCGTCGGGTTTGAGCAGCGCCATGCAATCGACCATGTCCTGGCCCTTGCTGAGCATTGACGTGTAGCTGTTCTGCCAAGTGTCGCCGCCGTCGAGGAACAGCACCTTGTCGCCTCGCTCGGCGCGGATCGCGTCGAGCATCGTGGCGATGCGGTCGAGGCCGCCCATGCGGCCGTAGCTGCGGGCGAGCGCGACATAATCCTCCGGCGTCAGGGCGTGGGCGAGCCGCGAGCCGCCGGGGATGCCGTAGAGGTCGAGCGTGGCACGCCCCGTGATGTGGGGTACCTGCCCCCGCGCCTCGCCGACGCCGAGATTGGTCGAGGGCTCGCGGAACAGCACCGGCCGGAGCTGCGCATGGATGTCGGTCAGATGGACCAGGGTGACGTTGCCCATCGGCTCGAAGGCCAGGAGGTCGTCCTGGGTGAGGCGCTGCTGGGCGAAGGCGCGGGTCCAGCCCGATGGCACGAGGGCGGCAGTGGCGGCGGCGATCTGCAGGAAGTCGCGGCGTGAAGTCATGGTTCGCGTCCCGGCGCTCAGTTGCGGACGGCTGGGGTCTCGACCGGAAGGCCAAGGCCGCGCCATGCGACGTAGGTTTCGAGGGCGATGAACTCGTCGGAGAGCGGCTTGAAGGGTGTGGCACGCACGTCCTGCATGCAGCCTTCCATGCGCTCGTGCAGCGGCACGAGGCGCTGATCCCGCAGGCGGTAGACGGGAAAGCCGTTGCTCTGGCCCTGGCTGAGGAAATCCGCGCGCAGATACTTGCCGTGGTTGGACTGGTGGCAACTCGCGCAAGCGAGGTCGAGTTGGCCGTTGCGCTGGTAATAGAGCGCCTTGCCGCGTTCGAACCAGGGCGTCATCGGCCCGTCGACTTTCACAGCGACCAGCATGCCGCGGGACTGGTTGCGGAGGTAGGTCGTCATGGCGGTGAGTTCGGGCGAGCCGAAGGCCCAGGGCTCGGCCTTCATCGCCCCCTTGCGGCAGAGGTCGATCCGCTGTTCGAGATTGACCGGCTTACCGAGCTTCTCGTTCCACTTCGGATAGGCGGCCGCGACGCCCTTCATGGAGGTCGCCGCCTCGTTGTGGCAGCTCGCGCAGGACTTGGCCGCCGCCCCGTCGATCTTCGACCAGAGTTCCTCGCCCTGCTCCACGGCGAGGAAGCCCGGATTGTTGAAGTCGTCGGCCTGCATGGCCTGTGTCTCCTTCGAGCGGAAATACAGGCCCGAGACGACCTGATCGAACGGAGAATTGGGGCTTTGCGGCTTGATGCCATGTCCCTGCCAAGCCGGCCGCTCCGCGCCGTCCTGCGCGTGCGGCGCGACGGCGGAAGCCAGGATCACGGCGGCAGTCAGGGCCGCGCGAAGGGGAACGGACGGCATGGAGGGCTCCGACTCGGGCGTTGGCGGGCGCTGCGGGGCGGAAGGCCCCGGGCAAGCGTCACGAGACCTTGATCTGCTCCGTGGCCTGGATTTTGGAGCCGTCGTCGTCGATCCAGGTGAAGGTCAATGTTCCCGACTCAGCGGGCTTGATCTTGAATTGGAAGTACGGGTTGGCCGATACAGCGCCTTCCATGTTGGCGCTAAAGATCGTCTTGCCGTTCAGGTCGCAGTTAAACGTGTTCAGGATCTTGCGCGGGATGGTCTTGCCATCCTTGTCCTTGCGCTGGCCCGATTCCATCGTGTGCGAGACGAGCGTCTTCACTTCGATGACGCCACCCTTGACGATCTCCTTCTTGTCCAGCTTGATCCGCGGTTTCACGTCGGCCATGTCGTCCTCCAGATCTTGCGTTGTCTTGGTTCGCCCAGACGTCAGCCGCCGCAGCCGCCAATGGTGACCTTCACTTGGCGGACGTCGCTGAAGACCGAGCCGTCGTTCATGCGGGCGATCGCGACGACGTTCTGGGTCTCGGCGAGGCGAATGCGCGTGTTGGCCTCGGCCACGCTCGACGGCGAGAAATGGAAGCTGATGACGCCGGGGTTCGGATTGCCTTCGGCGACGATCATCACCTCCTCGACGAAGCTGTTCTCCGTCATCGGTACATCGACGCTCACCGTCATCGGCACGGTGTTGCCATTCTCGGCGATCTCGGGAAGTTCGAGCTTGACCTTCCCTTTGACCGGCTCCCTGCCGCGGGTGAACGCCTTGATGGCCTCCTCGCTGTTGTTCTTGGCCGCACGCGCCGGTCCGGCGCGCAGGGACAGCGTCGCGGCCACGACGGCGCCAGTGCCCAGGGCCAGGGCTTGGCGGCGATTCATTGCGTTTCTCATCGGAAGCGGCTCCCGGATCACGTCAGGGTTGTATCACTTGAGGGTGGTGAGGTAGGCGACCACGTCCTCGACCTGCTGGGCGGTGAGGATCGGCTTGCCCTGGAACTCGGCGCGGACACGGCTCAAGCCGTCGATCCGGTAGAAGGCCGGCATCACCGTCGCCTCGCTGAAGACGTGCTTCGGGTTGACGACGATCATGCGCAGCTGCGCCGGGCTCCAGCGGCCGGCGACGCCGTCGAGGGAGGGGCCGACCTCGCCGTGGAACGACTCCGTCTTGAGCGACGAGACTTGATGGCAGCCGAGACAATTGCCCTGACGGCGGTTCACCACGACCATGGCGCCGGCGGCGGCATCGCCGGGCTTCTCGGTGAGGGGCTCGGGAATGGCGGCGGTCCCGTCGACGGAAACGATCCGGAACGGAGGAAGGCCGCCTGAACTCGTCTCCGCCCCGGCGGCCGTCGTCAGAGCGCAAGCTCCCGCGACCGCCAAGGCATGGATCTGCCTGCGCATCTGGCGTTTCCTCGTTGTGCCGTCTGGAGCGGCTTGCGCGGTCGGTCCCGACCGCTCGCTGCGTCGCCGGGCCTCAACCCATCGACATATGCGAATTATTGCAAGTTTGACCGAGGCTTCGTCCGAGTCAAGAAAAAAACTTCTACGCCGCGACCGACCGGCGATAAAATCATTCGCTACTTCCGGTCGCCGGACGAGCGAGGTAGGCCTCGAGATCGCTGCCTGCATAGGCGCGCTCGGCCACGAAGGCGAAGGTGCGCCGGAACTCCTCGGGCGGCACATAACCCTTCATGCGCAGCACCTCCCGCTCCGCCGGAGGCTTGCCGGCCAGGGTCTCGGCCGTCTCTCCGAAGAATTGCACCGTCGGGGTCGAGTAGACGCCGTACTTTGCGGCGAATCTCTTCTCGGTCAGACGTTCGCCGTCGAAATCCGTGACCTCGCGGGCTCCGATGATGTTGAGCTGGAGGATGTCGAAGTTTTTCCGGATGTATCGGCTGACGGCGGCGTCGGCGAAGTTCACTTGGTGCAGCCGCTTGCAGAACGGGCAGCCGCGCAGCTCCCACAGGATTGCGAGGCGCCGGCCGTGCGCGCCGGCAGCGCGCAGGTCGTCGGCGAGGTCGAGAAAGCTCTCGAGAAACCAGGGCTGATGATAGAGGCCGTCGTCACCGAGGACGGCCTGGGCTCGAGCCGGGCGGGCAAGGGAGCCCGACACCAGCCCCGCGACGCCGCCACTCAGCAACCGGCGTCGCGTCAGCATGATCGCCATCGTGGCAGCCCTCCCGGCCGATATTCGATTTTATGCATGTGTAGGCGAGGTCAGCGCCTCGGGCAACGGCGGCAGGAAAGCCCCTCGAAACACATTCGCCTTTTACTATATCATGAGCCACTGGCAGGGCTTGAGCGGGAACGCGTGATGCGGGCGACGCGCCGATCGGTGATGGCCTTGGCGGGCGGCCTCTCTCTCATCGCGTCGAACGCGGTGGCGGCCGAACTCGTGCTCTTCGAACTTGCGGGTTGCCCGTGGTGCACGATCTGGAACCGCACGATAGGGCCGATCTATCCGAAGTCGGAGGTGGGGCGGCGCGCGCCTCTGCGGCGCGTCGCGCTCGGCGACGGTGTCCCCACCGGACTCACGCTGACGGGCCCGATCCGCTACACACCGACCTTCGTGCTCGTCGAGGATGGGCGTGAAGTCGACCGCATTGAGGGCTATTCCGGAGAGGATTTCTTCTGGGCCCGGATCGAGGCTCTGGTCGGTCGGCTGCCGCCAGCGCCTTGACCGGGCATGAGAGTTGCTCGCGGACACTGTTTGAGAGGATGGGACGATGCCGCTTCAGGCGGAAACGGTGACGACCGGCCCGGAGCAGGGAGCGCTCGACCTCGATCTGCTGCTCGCCAACGCCCGCGACGCGAGCGAGCTCCTGAAGGCGCTCGCCCACGAGGCCCGGCTCGTGATCCTCTGCCTGTTGGTCGAGGGTGAGCGGTCCGTCTCGGAACTGGAGCAGTTGCTGAATCTACGCCAGCCGGCGGTGTCGCAACAGCTCGCCCGCCTGCGCGCCGACGATCTCGTGGAGGCGCGCCGGGACGGGAAGAACATCTACTACGCCCTCGCCCGTCCCGAGGTCCGTGAGATCATCGCGGCCCTGCACCGCGCTTTCTGCGACGCGCGGCATCGTTGAGCGACGCACCTTCTCAGGCGTGCCGATCGACGAGGTAGTAGAGGCCCGCGCGCGCACCGACGAGGATGGAGGCGATGGCCAGCATCGATCCGACCGACAGCGTCGAGAGCCCGCTCAGGCCCTGACCGATGGTGCAGCCCAGGGCTGTCACGCCCCCGGTCCCCATGAGGAACGCTCCGAGAACGTGGCGCTTCACCTCGCGCGCGTCGTCCGGCGCTTCCCAATGAAATTCGCCCGCCTGGCGCGCGGCGGCGTAGGATCCGAGAAGGACGCCGACGACGGAGGCCACGCCGAAGTCGATCCTGACTCCGCTGGCAAGCATGACGTAGAGCAGGGTGTCGCCGACCGGCCGCGCGAAGCTGAAGGAGCCGACCGTGCGCGTCTCGAACGCGTCGTAGCCGGCATATCCGTTGGTCCACCATCCGGCGACGATCAGGCCTCCGATGACGACGGCGCCGACGAGCAGGCGCCGGCTCTGCCGAAAGTCACGGGCCGCGAGTGCCGCGATGCACAGGGCAACCCCTAACGTGAGGCTCAAGGCGAGGTGGCCGGTCCGGTCGAGACCGAGGAGCACGCCGAGTCGTTGCGCGCCGAGATCGAGGCTCAACGGCTCGATGACCGACACGCGGACGACCCCGATCACACCGCTGATGGCCATGTAGGCCGACAGACCGATCACCAGCAGGACGAGAAAGGCACGTAGATCGCCGCCGCCGAGTCGCAGGAGCGCCCCGAAGCTGCAGGTGCCGACGAGGGCCATGCCGAGGCCGAAGATCGTCCCGCCGAGGATCAGGCCGCCCCATTCCAGAGTTGGCCCCGAGTAGAGCGACCGGCCGAGGTCGAGCCCGACGAGGCTTTCCAGAAGCTGCGTCCCCAGGATCGCGAGGCCGGCGGCCAGTAGCCAAGCACGGGCGCGGCGCGTGTCTCGCGCGTAGACGGCATCTTCGATGGCACCCAGGGTGCAGAACCGGCTCCTGCGCGCGACAAAACCCAGCAGTGCTCCCAGGATCAGGCCGAGCGCCGCCCGGATGAGGTGTGCCGACAGGGTCTCCAACATCGGCGCAGGTTCGCTCATTCCCGCAGGGTGTTGTCAAATGGCCGCGTCCGTTTCGCCGCTCGGCGCACTCGGATAGTCAGAAGATCGGCGCCAGTTCCCGGGCGGTCTAACCCGCACAGCGATGGACCATCGGTTAAGTTGGCGCCGCAGGGCGTCCTGGCGTGGCCTGACCCGCACTCTAATCGACCGATCGTGTCTTTCCCCGGACCTGTCGGCTGCCCGGGAACGCCCTGCGGTGAGGTTTTGCCTCGCCGATGCCTGTGACCCGAGAAGGGCCTGACCGTCTGGTCTCGTGACTGTCCTGTCCGCGCATCCGGTCGTGGTGAAGCCCTCAGGCTCGATCGCCAGGAGGATGGGATGGGTGCGCAGCAAGCTCATGAGCGACACGTCGTCGGTGGTGTCGACACTCATAAGGATCTGCACGTTGCTGCGGTCGTCGACGACCGGGATCGGGTTCTGGCGACCACCAGCTTTGCAGCGACCCGCCAGGGCTATCGGCAGATGCTGGCCTGGATGCGCTCGTTCGGCCTGCTGCAACGCGTCGGGGTCGAATCGACCGGCAGCTACGGCGCTGGTCTTCTGCGCTTCTTGCAACAGGCTGGGATCGAGGTGCTGGAGGTGACAGCCCCCGACGCCCAGGATCGCCGTCGGCGCGGCAAGAATGACGACTTCGATGCTCAGAGCGCGGCGCACGCGGCTTTTGCTGGCACCCGTACCGTCACACCACGCACCCGAGACGGCATGGTCGAGCCGTTGCGCGTCCTGAGCGCGTGCCGGAAGACCGCGGTTGCGGCTCGGCGCATCGCCCTGCAGATGATTCACAACACCATCGTGTGCGCGCCCGACGGACTGCGCGAGACGCTGCGCCGGATGACCCGGATGCAGCTCGTGCGGACCCTGGCGGCGTGGCGGCCTGATTTAAGCGCCTATCGCGACGTCGAGGCCGCCTACCGGATCGGCCTGAAGTCCCTAGCGCGGCGCTACCTGTAACTGCACGATGAGATCGCCGATCTTGATGCCATGATCGGCGCCATCGTCGACGAACTCGCGCCGGAACTCGTGGCCCGCAACTCCATCGGCCGCAATGGCGCCGCGCAGCTTCTCCTGACGGCCGGCGACAATCCCAGACGCCTACGCTCGGAGGTAGGCTTCGCGGCGTTGTGTGGCGTGAGCCCCGTGCCGGCCTCGTCGGGCAAGACAGTGCGCCATCGCCTCAACCGGGGCGGTGATCGCACGGCCAACAGCGCGCTGCACATCATCGCCATCGGGCGACTGCGAACCGATGAGCGGACCAAGGCATACGTGGCCCGCCGCATCGCAGAAGGCCACTCCAAGCTGGAAGCGATCCGCTGCCTGAAGCGCTACATCGCCCGCGAGGTGTTCACGCTCATCACCCACCGGCAGCGGACGATCAATCAGACCCGTGTCGCCCCTTGACACATAGAAGGGCGTCAGGGGTTCGCAGTACCTTGCCCTGCGCTACACGGAGCGATTGGCGGAGGCGGGCGTCGAGCCCTCGGTCGGCAGCGTCGGCGACTCTTACGACAACGCCCTGGCCGAGACGATCAACGGTCTGTTCAAGACCGAGGTGATCCATCGCCGTGGACCGTGGCGGTCCTTCGAGGCGGTCGAGTTCGCCACCCTCGAATGGGTCGATTGGTTCAACACCCGCCGGCTTCTCGAACCGATCGGCAACGTGCCTCCCGCTGAGGTCGAAGCGTGCTACTTCACTCAGGCTGCGGGGCAAGCCTTGGCCGCCGCCTGACACAAACCAAATGGCCTCCGGGAAACCCGGCGCGGTTCACACGCGGGGCTGTTGCGACGTTTCATGACCGGCGAGGCATCCGGCGGCATCGTGCTCATCCTCAGCGCCGCACTGGCGCTGATCGTCGCCAACTCCCCGGCTGCTCCGTCCTACTTTGCTGCGCTCAGTCACAGCCGCCACGACGCGCTCGCGCAGCTCGACAGACAACGGTGAAGCATCGCTGGCTCCTTCACCGGTCAACGCTCCAGCTACCCTCCTGTCGCAACACCACCGGGCACGACTCTAATCCGTTTGGAGCGATGCGCGAGCGGCAATGCATTCCCAAGTTTCGTGCAACGAATGGGCTTCCGAAGCGCCCCTATTTGGCGGCATGTACGCCGCATGAGAAAGCTCGGCCACTCCGGCGACCTCTTCGTTGTGATCTGTGTTGGTGTCGCATTATGAGGTATAATGCTGCGTATTTTGTATACATATTTTAGCAATGCTTTTGAAAAGCAAGTTACTGCATTGACGATCCAGACAAAGGAAAGTCATATTTTAGATCATGTTTTATTTAAATCTGGCGCATATCTGATAGATCAAAACGCCTTGAACGCTTGATTTGCGGGCTAATTGAAGTCTGAACCATCGCTCGGAGTAGAGATGGCCTTCACAGTTCAGTGGACGACGTCCAAAGGGTGCGTGTCGGTGGTGCGCCTGACCGCCCTCAGCGCTTATCAAGAGGCTGAGCGAGTTACGAAGCTAGGTATGCGGAACGTCGGCATCCGCCTCTCCAATGGCGAATTGATCGATTGGAGAACTTTCAGTAACCGCGCAAGCAACACAAATCTGGAAGAGGGCGGGATGAAAGACCCTGTCTGATCTGTTACTAAATCATCGTCAAGATTGTGGGACTTCTGACACAAAAAGCAGACGTCATGCGGGCCAGCCAAACTCTTCTCGGGGGCGGCTGGCTCGCCACCTTTAGAGATTATGCGTCCTTGCTTGTGAAGGGCTGGCAATTGTGATGTGCGAGGAAGGTCTTGGGAGATTTGTCCCGCTACATCCGAACGCTGTCAGCAACGCCATGCAAGGATTGATGGCGGTCCATGGACTGAGGGCCACGATCCGCTGCCATGCAGCATCCGGAAAAGACGAACGACAATGGTTGTCGCCCGCTTCGGGAAAGCGAGAGTCTTCGGTCGAGAACTACAGTGACGTAGCAACCATGCGCCCGGACGAAAACCGTAATGGAAGACCGTAGGCGGGTACCTACTCGATAAGATCCCGCACGTACAGGCCAAAAAATAAAATAAATCAGCGCCGCAAGGGATCAAAATCGTACGCGCCGGTGACTGCTCACCCTTTGAATTTTGCGCGCATGTATTGTCGGCAAAGCTGTTTCAGTTGTCGGGCGTTCTGACGGCAGGCGGCGACAGAATCTGCGTCGCGAGCAATTCCGGGTGGCCCACGTATTTGGCGACCGACAGGCAAGCCGGGCGCATAAGTGCGGAGAGCGATGCGGGCACACTGCCTGATCTGCATCCCTGCGGAGCTGGCTGGCCGCTGCCCTGACGGCCAGCGCGTTTTCCGTCCTGCGCAAGCCAGGCGAGACGGAAGCCTCAGGGCTGGGAACGAAGCGGCCCAGCTATTGGGTGTCCGCAACAGGTGCGCTTGGGGAGGATATGGCACCGGTTACCGGCGCGTCAGCCGAGGCTGTCTTGTGTGTAGGTTTGGCAGTCTGCTGCTTGCGCCATTCCCACGGCATCTCGAACACGCCGGCCCATAGCCCTGTCTTGGCGCCCCAGGCGCGCTCTTCCTGCGGCAGATAACGCCGGCTGACATGCCGGTTGGCCAGAGCCAGGCCCGACCTGACCATCCAGGCTCCCAGATCGGTTTCACCAACCCGGCATATGGCATAAACACGCTTGTTCGCTGTCGTACTCTTCGGCTCACAGGTGACCGCGGCGCCAGCGACCTTCTGGATCAACGCCTGGGCAGCACGCCGGCCGCACGGATAGTCCCGCTCGCGTGCATCCCCACACAGCTGGCCACGCTCCGGTGCGTCGATGCCGTAGAGCCTGATTTGAGCGCCGTGGATTTCAAGGGTGTCACCATCGATGACTGTGGCAGTCCCACGAAGGGGCTCGGCTATGCCCGGTGTGTTGAACAGCAACAGGGCTGCAAGAGCAGGATACAGGTTGCGCATTGATCCCACCAAACGACATGCCCTGTGTCGATCACAGGCGACAGCCGAGCTACTGGAACACTGCGGCTAAGCTGTGGCATTGTAAAGCCGGACCATACCGAAAGGTTTTCTAACAAAAATACTGATGTGATGCAAATAATGCATTGAAAATCTGTGTGTCGCTGTCAGATTTATAAGTTTCACCGCGTTCGTGGCATACATGCTATCCCAGCAATTGTATCAACTTGCACTTGTTCGTCGTCGCACCTATCTGGAGGTGATAGCACATCCATCAAAAGCATGAATATGCCAGCCGCGATCGCGATCATGATCAGCTTTGCTCCCAGACCCACTTCATTTCCTATTTTATCTGCACAGAAATTATTTGAGTATCAGCAGTAAACTCGCGGGGCAGGTCAATGACCTTATCTGCACGGTCGCAGTTTTGCGCGACAAGTATTACATAAAATCAGGGACGCTTCTGCTGACAATTTGACGCCCCACATAAGCACCGTGACGAGTTCGAAGAAGCGGGCGACCTGCCGGACCTTCGTATGCAATGAGGGTATTGGCGCCGTGGTGCCTCCTCATCAAATCGACATGCTGCCAGCAGCCCTAAAGCAGGGGTTGCCGAGCAGCGGCATCTTCGCTGGCACACACTGCTGGATCTGGTTTTGTACCCTCGCGGCTCAAAGCCTGCTTCAGGTCAGCCCGGGCGCGCTCTAGATCTGCGCGGAAGACAGGCTCAGCCAAGAGCACCGCTATAAGGGCCGAGGCACCAGTGCGGGCCGCTTCAACGTCGCTGAGCCAATGAACGCCGCAGACCACGCGGCTTTCGCCGTAGACCCGGCTGCGCACGAGGAACTGCGTGGCCTTTTCGGGCATCAGGGTTGCCATGATGAGTCCGAAGGTCCATCCCTGACTGGCATTTCTGGACGGGTAGCTGAAGCTGTCGGCGAGTTCGGGTTTTCGGGCGACGCAGATCGGCGCACTGTTGCTAACGAAGGGACGCAGGCGGCGATAGCGTCGCTTCGCGTGTCGCGTCGCCTGAGCAACGTCGATACGCGTGCGATCGAAAAGTCTCATCAGGCTAGGTACGTGCATCTGTTCGACGCGCTGTCCCAGCACACAGGTATAATCCTCGAGAAGCGCAGCACCGCCTTCAGCCACGTCGTTCGTGGCCAGCGCCCAACGTGAGTTGCCTTCGTAACTCCGCGTGGCGTTGTAGACTGCCTTGTCAGCGGCTTCCGCCGCAGATTGTCCGGCCGGAGGCGGCGGCAGAATTGCTACGAGGTTCGGTGTGGTCTCGTCACTCAGATAGCCTCTCAGGCCCGCGTCACCGCGCTTGTTCCGTTCCGCCATAACGGCGGATTTGCCTGGATCTGCCGGCTGGACAGATTGAGCGAGCAGGGGCGAGACAACGAGAAAGAAGGCTACGAAGGCTGTACAACGAACTGACGCGCATCTCATGCGAAACATCGCGAGCTTGCCTCTAGGCTTTGCCGAGAAGTCCTGGATCTAAGGGGCAAAGCATCAGCCCGCCCTGACTGTTGATCGCCGGCTTAGACGAGAGTTATGACACACGCGTCACACTCATCGAGCGTCCCTCATCCTGCAGAATTGCGCACCATGCCTGTCATCGACGCACGATAATTCGGAATCTCCGGCATACCTGCTGCTAGCCATCAGCGGCCCTATGTCTATTGCATTAGGCTTTGCAACGTTGACCTAACCGGCTGGCTTTGGACCGGGCTGATTGAGAGGATCAGCCAGGACTGAAGGAGCCGGACATGCGGCGAGGTCTGGAGCTCGATACGCTCGGGGGCGCGCCTGTCGCGCCAAATCTGCGCCCGGCGCCGCGCGCCTGCCTTCCGGCGGGCCTTGCGCGTGACGGGGTTCGTCTCGGTGGTCGGGGTCTCGGCGGGATGGGGCACGTGCGGGGCTCCGAGGCGTGTCGTACGCGGGGATGGTCGCCCTCGGCCCAGCAAGGATCAACGCCGGGGCACGTGCGGATCCTGGGGACCCTGCCGTTGATTCAGTCATGAGCACGGGAGGGATCCGCCCGGCCGCCCCTACCTCTTCCTTCCCGCCCCTCTCCGGGTCCCCGGCCTGCGCAGCAGGCCGCTGGCTCGACGGGGCCGCACATGAGAAATCTCAGGGCCGAAGCCCAAAGAACCCCTATTCTTTTTAAGCGCTAATTTTCGCGGCGAAGCCAATCCGGCTAACCAACTGTAGAAAGACGGCAACCGAGTGCCTAACTCTCGGATCGTGCAGTAGGTGTGTTGCGCACTGCCCATGAACTTGGCGCGCGGGCCTGGCACCCTGTCTCGCAGCCCCGGAGAAGCCCCGTGCCGACCGCTTTCATCACGCTCCTGTCCCGCACCCTCGCCGGGTCCCTCTGCCTCTCCGAAGGCATGCTGACGCCCGTCGACCTCGCCCTCTGGCTTGCAGCTATGGCGGACGAGCTGGTGCGGGTGGGCGACCCGGACGCGTCGGGAGTGACGCTGCGCGATGCCTGGCGAACCACTGAGGACGACGCGGCGCCGATCTACAGTCAACTCTTCAACAGTGCGAGAGTTTTTCCCTTCAGGTCATCAAACGTTGCTATGGTGCGCAGATTGGCCTCGTAAGCGCGCATGGCAGAGCGCAACGCAGACATCTCGACGTTAAGTCGGACATTGGAAAGCTTGAGGTTGCCGTCAGCATCGGCAGCAGCGTGCCCTGGACTATGAACCGTCGGGAACTCGGTCTTGTCGCGTATGATTCGGATGGCTGGCGACTCGTCGGTGGAGCCAGTTATCGGCTCGAACACTGCAATCTTGCGCCGATAGGGTTCCCCGTCGGGGACAGACGCCGTGGATCGTACGTTGGCAATGTTCTCGACCATTACGCGCATACGGCCCTGATGTATGCGGAGGGCCGCTGCCGCCAAGCTTGTCCCGGAAATGTCTCCCTTCATTGTCGATAGCCTCTTTCCCCGCCGGCATCTTGTCCCGGCATGCACAACTCGGTTAACCAAGCCTGAGTTATGATGGTTAAGAAGCCTTTAACTCGCGATCCACCGTCCTGGATGCGACATGGGTGATCATTCGTTAAAGCTCAGCGGTGCGGAACAACGGTATCGAACCCCACCTTGTTTTTGATCGAGATTCTGGGTGAGTAAGCATTGGCGCACTCAATGCGACATTCGACGAAAGCCGAAGCCCGTATTCCGTTCTACGCTCTTCTCAAATTAATCTATAATTAACAATATAAGCTATGATTTTTCTCTTGCGTCAATGTATAAGTGTGGCAGCAGCGGCTTTTGCAAATGATGTTCGTCAGCCTTTTCGGTGACTGGATTGGATAATGTCTATACGGGCCAAGGCGCTTTCGCGGAATTTTTCTTATTGTTTTATTGTTAACCCCGTAAAAGTCTCTCATTTTCGCGGCTGAACTTGTCGAAGGCGTTGCTAGTCGCGGGTTTCGCGGCGATGAAGAAATGGCCAGCTAATGGAACGTGATGACAGATGGGGGGGCGAAATGCGCACCGGAACACATCGTCCTGATTGAGGACGACGATGGCATGCGAGTGTTGGTCACGCGGATTCGGAGGGAAAGCGGCTACCTTGTCACAAGTTGCCGGAGTGGCGCCGATATGTGGTCGTTGCTGCCCGGGACGCCGGTCGATCTCGTTTTGCTCGACGTGATGCTGCCTGGCGCATCCGGATTCGATCTGCTGCGGGCCCTTGGGACTAAGGGCACCGTTGACGTCGGACCGGCGCCCCTGACCGTTGCCGCGCAGCCCAGCAGCGGAGAATATCGTAGCCGCCTGTGGAGCGCTGGGTATTTGTCGATCAGGGCGGCTTCGTCGGCTCGCGCGAGTATCTCAACACGCACTGGATCGAGGGGATGAAGCGGGAAGGCTACGCTGGGACGCCGGAGATCCTGAATGCGGTCAACAGCCTCTGGGGCTGGCAAGTCGTCGATCCTTCGACCGTTCGTGCCGACCAACGGCAGGCAATCGACGACACCTTTTGTGCGCGACGTCCGCGAACTCGGCCTCAATCAGTGGTTCGCAAACATCAATCCAGCAGCCCAAAGGCAGCTTTTTGAGCCGCTGGCCGAGGCGTTCCGAAAGGGATACTGGGACGCATCCGACCGCACCCGACGCGAGATAATTGAGCGGTGGCAGGAACTCACCGGTTGTGACGACCTACCGATCACACCAGAGACGACGCAGGCGTTCGTCGGCGAGATGGCTGCCGGCTTCGGGCTTCAGGCCGCAGCGTCCGAGGCGCAGGGCGGGGCGCCTGAGCCGAACCCATCTTCCGCGATAGTAGGCGAGCCACAAACCGTTCGTGGCCAGCTCATGAAGGCCGCCCTTGCGGAACCGCCGGCTTGGTACCGCCGCCTCATCGCTCTGCTCCCACTGCTCCTCCTCGCAGCGGGCATGGCTCTTTAAGCCATCACAAACCGGCGTACTGCCTTCGGATCCACGGCATCAATACATTCGAGACGACCCTCTACGACCTCGCGCGGATCTTCCTCGTGCCGGTCACGCTCCTCATCATGGTGTCTCTGGCCTATGCCTTCGCGACTCTGGGGGCGTTCGTAGTCGAAGCGTTCCAACGCCGGCGCGGCACCTACAGGTCCAGTCTGCTGGCCTTCCAGGCCCAGGCGAATGTCGGCGGCGACGATCTGGAGCTGTGGATCATGCGCCGGCTCGAATGGCTGCGCATCGTCTCTCGCTCGGCTCCGAGGCTGGGCCTTGTCGCGACAATGATCCCGATGGGACCGGCCTTGTTGGCCTTGACCAGCAATGATGCCAGCGCCGTAGGGGCCAACCTAGCCGTCGCATTTTCGTCCGTGATCCTCGACCTCGTGAGTGCATCCATCAGATCCTTGTCCTGACCGTTCGGCGGCGCTGGCTGCTGGAAGAACTTCGGTCGGTCGAGCGGGCAAAGGGGATCGTCTGATAAGGTTCTTACAGGATGAAAAAGCCGATGATCCCTTGCTGTCGGTCATCAATCTCGTCGACGTGTTTCTGGTCGTGATTGCGATGCTGATGATCGCAATTCTTCAAAACCCGAGCAACCGATTTGCTTCCCAAGCCTCGAGCGGCGAGGCGTCGGAGCAGAATATGACAATCCAGAACAGCAAGGATTTGACACGTTATCAAACCAACTCCGAAATGGGAGAGGGCAAAGGAGTACGAGCCGGAACAACCTACCGCCTTCCTGATGGTCAGATGATCTACGTTCCTGACTGTGCTTTTTAAATAGACGGGCTAAGTTTCTCGCATCGCGGAGGTTTCTGCGAAAAATAAGACGTACACTGTCAATTCGATGATGCAACTTCGATCTAACTCTGATCTAGACCTCTGATTTGAGCAACAGCACGGCGTCGACCGCTCCATCGAGATAGGTGCGAGCGAAGCGAACACCGAACAAATGGTCCAGATCGTTCCCCCGAGCGATCTCCGCGACTGCTCCGTCTCCCATTATGCGCCCTCGCCCCAGCAGCACGAGCCGATCGCAATCGCGCACGGCCTGCTCGATGTCATGTAAGACGAGGACGACGATCCGTTCGCGGGCATAAGCGTGAAGTCGCCGTATCAGGTCGATGCGGTAGCCGATGTCGAGGCTCGCTCCTGGTTCATCGGCAAGCAGCACCTCCGGTTCAGCGATCATAGTTGCGGCGAGCAGCGCCCGTGCCCGTTCGCCGCCAGAGATGCGCGACCAGGGGCGCTCGGCAAGATCGATGAGATCATGGGTGCATAGGATCTCATCAAGACGGCGCTCGGCGCCCGGCATCCGGCTCGCACCGAGTTCGACGATCGTGCGCACGGTGTAGTCCCAGGCCGGCTGGAACGTCTGTGGCAGATACCCGATGCGGCGGGCGCGCTCCTGGGGCGGTAGGCCCACGACGGGTCGGCCATCAAGCATCGCGACACCGGCTTGCGGGCGTGAAAGGCCGGCCAGCGTGCGCAGAAGGGTCGATTTGCCCGCCCCATTCGGGCCGATCAACCCGATGAGGGCGCCGGGCTTGATGTCGAGATCGACCGCATCGAGCAGACGGTGAGCGCCTGCCGTCACAGTGATGCCCTTGGCGATAAGGTGGGTCATGCGCGAAGCCTGCGGCGCAGCAGGACGAGGAAGAATGGTCCGCCCGCCGCGGCGGTGACGAGGCCGAGCGGCAACTCGGCCGGCGGCAGAACGGCGCGGGCGAGCCCGTCGCAGACGATGACCAGGGCGGCGCCCGTCGCGGCCGAAATCGGCAGCAGCGCGCGGTGGCGCGGTCCGACCCACCAGCGGGCGATGTGGGGGGCAACAAGACCGACGAAGGCAACGAGACCACCATAGGCGACGGCGAGCGCCACAACGGCGGCGCCGACCAGTACGGCGCAGGCAGTGAAGCGGTCGGCAACAAGTCCGAAGGCACGAGCCTGATCCTCACCCAGACCGAGGAGGTCGAGGCCGCGGGACAGAAGAAGGCTCATACACAGGGCGAAAGCCGCTAGGCCAGCGAGCAGAGCGAGGCCCGTCCAGTCCGGCGTCTGAATGCCACCGAGCGTCCAGCTCAGAACGATCTGTAGGCTGACGCTTTCATCCGAAAGAGCGAGCATCAGGAACGAGCGAGCCGCGCCCAGTATCGCTGCCACGGCGACACCTGCCAGCAGCAGGCCAGCGGCATCCGCCGCGCCCGAGCCTCGCGCGACGGCAAGCACCAGCACGGTTGCGGCCCAAGCCCCCAAGAAGGCGAGGCCGCCAAGCGCGAGGCTCGACGGAAGGCCGAGCGGCACGAGCAGGGCGACGGTCGCTCCGATCGCCGCACCGCCGGAGGCGCCGAGCAGGTAGGGCTCGGCGAGAGGATTGCGGAACACCCCCTGGAAGATCGCGCCGCCCAGGCCGAGCATGGCTCCGACGAGACCGGCAGCGAGCACGCGCGGCAGGCGCCAGTCACGCAGCAGGCGCGTCCGCAGGTCATCGGTCCCGCCGAGGACGTGGATGATCTCCAGCGGCCCGGCCCAGTCGTGTCCGGCCGCGAGGCCAAACAACAGGGCGAGAGCGAGGATGGCGGCAATCGGTAGGATGAGCCTCACGGCGCGGTCTGAGCTGGATGGAGAAGGGCAGCCAGGCGCTCGATCCCGTCGACCGTGCGTGGGCCCGGAATCAGGAACTCGGCGCGCGGCAGGGTGTGAGCGCGGCCGGTCCGTACGGAGCGCATCTCACGAAAGCTCGGCCGAGCCGTGAGCTCTGCCAGCTCCCACTCCTGTCCAGCGAGAAGAAGCACATCCGGATCCGCGGCGAGGACCGCCTCGGGCGAGACTTGGGCGATTCCGCGATTGGCGAGCGCCGGACAAGTGCCGGCGCGGACGAGGGCATCACCGGTGTAGGTATCCTGACGCGCAACCAGCAGCAGCCCATTGCCGAGACGTCCGGTCACGAGGATCGTGCGGGGGCAAACCGTGCCTGCGAGCCTGCGGGCTACTGCTGCGAGCCGCGCCTCCAGCCCCGCCGCGACCGCCTCCCCGCGCTCCGCCTCTCCGAGGGCCCGCCCAACGAGGCGAATGTTGCCGAGCACCTCATCGAGGCTGCGGCTCGTCAGCACGATCACCGGCAGGCCGAGCCGCTCCATCGGTGCGAGGAGTTGATGCACCGCCTGCCGGGCCGGCGTGACGAGCACGAGGTCCGGGTTCTGCGCCACAACGGCATCGACCGAGAAGCCGAGGCGACCGCCGACGACGGGTTTGTTTGCGGCTTCGGGCGGGTAGCGGGTGAAGGCGTCGATGCCGACGATGCGGTCCGTGAGACCAAGGACCGCCACCAACTCCGTGTTCGAGGAGAAGATCGTCACGACCCGCCGCGGGGCTGCCGGCAGCTCCACGGCCCGACCGAGGGCATCGGTCAGCCGGATTGGCTCGGCCATAGCCGGACTGGCCGCAGTCAGTCCGGCGAGAGCCCCGATGATCGCCACGCGCATTCAGAAGCGCGCCTGCAGGCCGAGTTGCAGATCCCGACCGGGTGCGGAGGTGCCGCCTCCGCCGTTGTAAAGACGCAGGTCGGCCAGGGTCGGCTGCTGCCCAGCGATGGCGATGAAGAGCGGGTGGTAGTTCACGTCGAACAAGTTGCGCACCTGCGCGAACAGCTTCACTCCCGGCAGCAGGTCCACCTCACCGCGTATGTTGACGAGGACGAAGGGATCCTTGCGCCAGATGTACTCGCGGTAGGGCTCGGCCGCGGGCACGAGCAGGTTCTCCTCCGTGTTGTACCAGACCGGACCGTTGAGCACCCCCTGAACCTGGATCGTCCAGGGATAGGGGATGTCGGTCTGACCGAAGCGAGTGCCGAGGGCGAGCTGGTACTCGTAGACGCGCTCGACCCGGCGCGTGTTGGCGGTGGCGACGCTGACGGCGCCCTCGTCCTTCATGTCGAAGTTGTAGTTGCCGTTGGCGTAAGCCCGCCAGCGCCAGATGCCCGGCTCCCAGCCGAGGGTGCGTATCATGTCCGTCTCGTACTGAACCTCGATGCCGCGGATAACCACGTCGCCCGCGTTGTTCACGTAGTCCGAGGTGTTGCTGTTGGGCCCGCGCGAGCGGGTGATGATGCGGTCCGAGATGATGTTCTGGAACAAAGCCACATCGAGGCGCGAGACCCCGTTCGTCAGGGTGGTGCCGATCTCGATCTGCTCGCTCGTCTCGGGCCGGATGTTCGCATTGCCGAAGACGCGCCCGCCGCCCAGCGTGTTGAAGTCGGCGGCGATCTCAGTGGCGGTCGGCGCCCGGAAGCCCGACGAGGCGCCGACGCGGAAGGCGGCCCAGTCGGTTGCTCGGTAGGTCGCGCCGACGGAGTAGGTCGTGGCCTCGTAGGGGCGCGATCCGGTGATCTGTCCGGCGAGGAACGGCGTCGGATCGAAGCTCGTGGTGCCGTAGGTCTGGCGGATGCCGGCCCGCAGCGTCACCCGGTCGTCGAACAGGCGCTGGGTGTCCTCGACGTAGAGGGCGTGGAACTGGTCGGTCTGGTTGTTGTCCTGCGGCGAGACCTGGGCCAACGGGTTGCCGGGCACGCCCACGCGGAAGCGATCGGAGCGCAGCCGGCTCGTCTCCCAATCCCAGCCGAGAAGCAGATCGTTGCCTGCAAACAGGCTCACGCGTGGCTGGAAGCGGGTGCCGAGGATGTCGAGGTAGCGCGAGTTGAAATCCGCCTGCGTCCCCGGCACAGGGAGCCCGGTTCCGCCGCGCTGGACCGGCGAGGCCCATTTGAAACGGTCCTCGTCGGTGACGCTGTAGAACTGCGCGAACAGGCTCGCGCGCCCGTCATCGGTGCGGCCGGTATAGCTCGCATCGAACGAACCGTTGATCCGGTTGTCTCGGCTGTAGAGGTTGCCACCGGAACCGCGGAAGCCGACCCCGTAAATGCCGTCCGTGCGAAGCGTGGAATCGAGTCGCTGGTTCGGGTCGATCTGGAAGCCGAGCGCGCCGGTGATGCCCATCCGGTTCCACTGAGTATTGGCCATCCGGTCGCCCGAACCGGCATAGTAGTCGTCGCGCTTGGCCCCCGAGAGGCCGAGATAGTAGTCGAACGGACCGACGACCCCACCGGTCTGCGCACGTCCCTGCGCCAGCCCCCAGACGCCGCCGATGCCCTCGACAAGGGGGCCGGGCGCCGTGCGGCCGGTCTTCAGGATGATGTTGATGACGCCGCCGATGTTCTGGCTGCCGTAGATCACCGAGGAGGGCCCGCGCACGATCTCGATCCGCTCGACATCGGCGATGGAAAGCTTGGAGAGGTTCGCCGTACCAGCCCGGCGGCCGTTCATGAGGACGAGGACCTGACTGCGGAAGTCCTTGCCTTGGCCGTCGGTGGCACCGCCGCGGATGTTGATCGAGGTCTGGCCCGGCGTCCATTCCGAGAAGAAGCCGACGGCGTTCTCGGCCAGCAGATCGGTCACCGATTTGGCGGTGGTGTTCTCGATCGTCGTACGGTCGATGACTTGGACGGTGCCGGCGATCTCGGAGCGCGGCTCGGGCCGGCCGGTAGCGGTCACCACGAGCTCATCGAGGCTCACCGCGGCGCTGCCGACGACGGGGGTGCCTTCCTGTGCCATCGCGGAGACTGAGTGCGTGCTGCCGGCAAGGAGGAGCACGAGAGGGAAAATGGCGCGAGGCATCACGAGGCGGTCCTCCACACGAGGAGGGCGGAAGCTCGGGGAACGGAGAGGCGGTGTCCGCCAGGCACGGGCACGGCTTGGGCTGAAAGATGTTCGTAAAGCTCGCGTCGGCGGCCGTCATCGAGGGCCCAACCGAGGCGGTCGGCAAGGTGCCCGGAAGTCCGCTCCAAGTCTCGAACGACGGCGCTGAAGGTCCACTCTGCTCGCGCCGCGATGGATGGCTGATCACATGGCGGCAGGTTGCGTAGAACGACGTCGATGCCCGGCGTCTCGTCTTCACCGTGCCAGGCAGACGGCAGACAGCCGGCAAGGCAAAGCCCTCGTGGGCCACGCTGTGCCGGAACCAGCCAGATGACATTGCTGCGGGCCCAAGCGCGGCACTGACGCAAGAACACGCCCGCATCCGTGAGCGGGGCAGCGATATTGGCGGCCAGCACGGTGTCTGCGGATCCTTTGGGCAGATCGGCTTGTTGCCACCCCACTGGCAGAAGGTGCGGCGGCGGCACGAGCGCCCGCAGGCGCTGCTGCATCCCTATGTTCGGCTCGACGGCGATCCAGGCGGCAAGCGGATCGCGCACGGCTTGGCCGAGCTGCCCACCCCCGGCTCCGACATCAAGCAGGTCACCAATGCGCGGCACTGCCGCTCGAACAAGCGGTGCGACATGCGCGACGTAGTCGGATGTGTCGATGCCGACCGCGTAGAGTTCGAGAGGATCGACGCCGACCTCGCTCGCTTCAGGCGGCGCAACGCTGAAGGGTCGTATGATTGTGCAACTCAGTTCCATCGGTCCTTCCCCGAACCTTGACGGGGGACCGTGGGCGCAAGCCGACGTCGCGGCTGCCGCAACGTGCGTTCATGCGGCCCGTTGGGACACCCCGCCCACGAGACATTTCACGGTCAAGGCAGGTCTCCTGGCTCACAGGTCGCCGCCACCCGTCTGGCCTTCCCGGTGATCTCTCACCAGTGACGCAGATCGACGGATGACTCGCCGCTTACAGTTGCGGGGGCAGCTCCGGTTTGGGCGCAAGCGCCGCACCGGATTCCCTCTTAGCTCGCCATATCGGATGGCGAGAACCTTGATCGCAGCTCATAGACCAAGCGGCGTGAAGGTTGTCAACCGCCAGAAAACTATCTCATGTTGATCTAATTCGCCGAGCCAATTTACTTGATATCGTATGCGGCAGCTCCACTCACGAGCAGATGTGGCCAGCAACACAGAAAAAGCGAAGCTCACCTTCTCAGCGCCAGGCTGGCAGTCTTTGTGCATGGAGGAGCTTCAGGCGGACGGGGCAGCATCGGCACTCTTGAAGAGGGCAATCGCACCCCTGGATACCTCGCACACAGGTGTCGAGCCGGTTTGCACATCGCCGCGGCACGTGTCTCTCGATCGACAGAGCGGGTAGCGCGTTCGGGCCCAGTTCAGATTTATGTAATGTTATAACATTGCGTTCTTGTCAAGCGCCGAATCCGATGCTCAGCGGTCGCTCGCATATGGACAGCGCCGTTGCTGTGGAATGTATGAATCGGGAGCACGAACTCAGCGGTGGATTGCGGTAGCCGGCATCAGCGCCGAGAACACGACGATCAACGGCCGGAACATCACCTACGGCTTCCCGGCTGCAGGCGGCGTCACCACCACGCTGGCCAACATCGACCGCAGCTTCCTGAACGTCGCGCCCGAGCTTTCCCTTCTACCGGCCCGACACCGAGTGGCAGTTCCGGGGGCGGGTCGCCACCGGCTACGCCACACCCTCGGCCTCGAACCTCACCGTCACCTCCGCCGGTGTGCCAGGCAACAACGGACAGCTTCAGACTCAGGAAAACCTCGGTTTCGATGTCGGCGTCGACAGGACGCCGCTACCCGGCGTCCGCTTCAGCGTGACCGGCTTCTACGAGTTCTTCCACAACGAGCTCGTCACGCAGTCGCCCGGCGCCGGCCTCCGAGCATCGCGGTGTCGAGGTTGGGGCGGACTGGGCCTTCGCGCCTGGCTGGCGGGCGACCGCCGCTTATACCTTCGACGACCAGATCTACACGAGGTACGTCGAGCAGCTCAGCGCCGGCAGCCTGACCCGACGCTTCGACCGGGCGGGCAATCACATCCCCGGCGTGCCCGCTCACCAGCTCCTGGCGCGCGTGGGCTACGAGGAGGCCACTGGCCCCCTGGCGGGCCTGGGCGGCTACGTGGAAACGGTGTTCCAGGACGACCTCTTCATCGACAACGCCAACCTGCTGAAGGCGCCCGGCTACGCCATCGTGAACCTGAACGTTCACTACACGAAGGAGCTCGTCGGCTACGCCAAGCGGCTGAACCTGTTCGTCGAGGCGCAGAACGTCTTCGACAGGAGCTACATCGCCTCGGCCCAGAACCTCGCCAACTCGATCAGCGCCGTTTCCGGCCTACAGAACGGAGCGGGCGTCCTGGCCAACACCACCGGTCCGGTGTTCGCGGGTGCTCCGCGCAACTTCGTCGGCGGCATACGGCTGTCCTTCTGATGCCCTCAAGCAGCGCAGCGCCGGTGGCGTGGCAGGGTCTCTTGATGCGTGCCTGGCGTGCGGCCATCGCGGTGGCTGCCCGGTTCGCGCTTACGCGGCAGGCGGTGCTCGGTCGCGCGAGCCTCGTGGCCTCCCGCGACCCCGCGCACGTCCTCTGCCAGCAGGATGCGGGCAGCAGCGAGGGGCCGTTTAAGGCGCCCCCTCGTATGGGCACCCGGATTGCTGCCTCGTCACCCACGCCCTGAGCTTCGCCTCGGTCCCGCCCGTGTCGTCGGTGCCGTTCATCTGGCCTGCTCGTAAGGCCATTGCAGTGACCTGGCGCCCTGAGGTCTTCGCCTGTCCCCGCGGCCCTCCAGTAACTGGAGCCGGCGCACGCGCGCCTCCCGCCGCCGGATCGATCACCGTTCCCTGATCCTTCAGGCCACGGACCTCATGCCATGTACCGAGCCCCCAGGTCGAGTTCTACAGCCTATTTCTACTCGCTCGACCGCACCGGCGCACAGCTTTGCGGCGTGCCCACGTAGCTGCCGCTCGACAGGCGCATCTCAAAAAGAAAATGCAACTGTAATGCTAGGGCTTCCATCGCCTTGCACTTCAGAAGCCAAGGTTCAATACCAGTGTACTGAATCATAGGCGCCCGCGGCAATTCAACTGCGAAAGAGTGTCGAGCTTCCACAGCTACGCCTTGCGCGCAACTGCGAAGCGGGCTGCTTGGCGCAGTACTGCGGCGGCCTCGTTCCACTGCGAAACGGCCTCATCACAGATGGCAACGAGACGGTAACACTCGGCCTGGGCTCTATCGAAATCGAGGCAGTCGGCCAGCGAGGCCCTCTTTAGGCCCCTGTCCTTGCTCGTAGCTTTGCCGACTACCTCCGGAGTGGCCACCCGATCCAGGATATCATCGGCAATCTGGACGGCTTGTCCGAGTGCCCTGCCATAGCGCTGAAGGGCGTCGCGCTCGTGAAAGTCGGCTCCCCCAATCAGCGCACCGGCCTCGACCGAGAAGGCCAGGAGCATACCAGTCTTCATGGTCTGCATCCGTAGGGTCCCGTCTATATCCATGTCGGCTGCACCAAAGCGCCCCTCTGCTGAGAGATCGAGCAGTTGACCGCCGATCATGCCACCGGGTCCGGACGCCCGGGCAAGTCCCAGCACGAGCTCTGCCCGGATCGCCGGGTTGGGTTGCCAGCGTGGGTCGGCAATCACCTCGAACGCAAGGGCTTGAAGTGCGTTACCAGCGAGGATTGCCGTTGCTTCGTCGAACGCCCTATGAACGGCGGGTTTGCCGCGGTGCATGTCATCGTCGTCCAGCGCCGGAAGGTCATCGTGGACGAGGCTGTAACAGTGTGCAAGTTCGACCCCCGCTCCCGTCGCGAGCGCCAGTACTTCAGAGCCGCCGAGCATTCGTGCGGTTTCGATGGTGAGGAATGACCGGAGACGCTTGCCTCGGCCAAATACGGCATAGCGCATCGCTTCCATTAGACGTGGCGCCCTAGCCATCTCGCCGGGATCAGCCTCATCGCAGAGATGCTTAGCCAAGAATGCTTCAACTGCCTGCTTGGTCGCCGCGTGCCTGCAAACAAACTCCATCTCGAAGTTGTCAGCCATTTGGTGGAAACTCTCTTGATAATTTCTTGATACGCAGGGTCATAGGCACCCAACAGCAACTTCTCGGTTTACATTATACAGTCCGCGGAACTCAGAAGCCGAAGCTGACCTCGCGGCTGTTGCCACGTTGCAAATTCTGCAAGCGGGACAGGGCAAGGAGGGGGAAGAACAACCGGTAGCCGTGATACCTGAGGTAGAACACCCGCGGAAAGCCAACCGCGTTGTAGGCCTGCTCCTGCCACTCGCCATCCGCTCCTTGCGTATGCTGAAGGTAAGCCGCCCCGCGCAGCACCGCCGGGTGGTCGGCTTGCCCAACTGCCATCAGTCCGAGCATCGCCCAAGCCGTCTGCGAGGGCAGGCTCTCGGCGTTCTCGACGTAACGGCCGAGGTCATAGCTCCGCTGGTCCTCGCCCCAGCCACCGTCCTTGCGCTGGATCGAGACGAGCCAGTCCACCGCGCGGCTCACCATCGGATCACCGTGTGGCACGCCCGCGGCGTTGAGGGCGCATAACACCGACCAAGTGCCATAGATATAGTTGGTACCCCAACGGCCGTACCAGCTGCCGTTCGCCTCCTGCTCGGCGCGCAGATAAGCCAGCGCGCGCTCGATGACCGGACGGTCCCCCTCGTGTCCGAGCTGGGACAGGAAGGAGATGCAGCGGCCGGTGACGTCGGCGGTCGGCGGGTCGAGCAGCGCGCCATGGTCGGCGAACGGGATGTGGTTGAGGAACTCGCGGTCGTTCTCAGCGTCGAAGGCGCCCCAGCCGCCACTCCGGCTCTGCATGCCGACGATCCAGCGCCGTGCCCTCTCGACTGCCTCCGTGTGCTCGGGTCGGCCGTTGCGGTGGAGCAGCATGCCGACGACTGCCGTGTCGTCCACGTCGGGGTAGTGGTCATTGCCATACTGGAAGGCCCAGCCGCCGGGCTCGGCCTCGGGTCGCATCGCGGTCCAGTCACCGCGAACCTTCGTGATCTGCCGCGCCGCCAGCCAGTCGCAGGCCGCATTCAGGTCTCTCTGCGCCTCAACGCCGCCAGTGCGCAGGGCCTCGATCATGGCATGTCCGGAGAGGCTGGTGTCCCAGACAGGCGAGACGCAAGGCTGGCAGAAGACCTCGTCGTCCTTTTCGACGAGAAGCTTCTCTATGGCTCTCCAGATCGTGACGCAGCGTGGATCGTCCTCGGGATAGCCGAGCACGTCGTACATCATCAGCGCGTAGGCCATGGCCGGGTAGATCGCGCCGAGCCCGTCCTCGCCGTTCAGGCGCTCCTCCACGAAGGCGATGGCCTTGGCGATGGCACTCCCGCGCGCAAGCTTCGAGAACAGGGGCTCAGTCCATCGCAGCACGGTGTCGATGTGCTTGAACACCATGCCCCAACGCGAGCGGTAGGGGCCGCGGATCCAGTCTCGAACCTGATCCGGCGGAGTCTGGAAGATCTCTTCGAAGCTCACCGCGCGCGGGTTGCGGGCACGAGGCTGGAGTGCCTGTAGCACAAGGAGCGGCACCACGCAGACGCGAGCCCAGTAGGACATTGCCCAGACGTTGAAGAAGAACCACCTGGGCAAGTGCATGATCTCGACCGGCATCACCGGAACGCCGCGCCAGGGGATGGCGCCGAACAGGGCGAGCTGGATGCGGGTGAAGACGTTGGCGCGTTCCGCGCCGCCGTGGCCGAGGATGGCTTGGCGCGCTCGTACCATGTGCGGCGCCTGAGGATCCTCGCCGATGGCCTTGAGGGCACAGTACGCCTTCACGCTGGCTGACATGTTGAAGACGCCACCGTGGTACATGGGCCAGCCGCCGTGCTCGCCCTGGATGCGCCGCAAGTAGGCGCCGATCCGGGCCTGTCGATGTGGTGTGATGCGGTCCATGTAGTGCTCCAGGAGCACGTATTCGGCTGGGATGGTGGCATCCGCCTCCAGCTCAAAGACCCAATGGCCGTCACGGTTCTGCCGCCGGCTCAGAGCGTGGCCGGCGTTGGTGATGGCGCACAGGTTCTCGGGTGCGGAGAAGCGAGGCTCCGTGTTCATCTGTCACTCTACTGGTTGGGTTGGATTGAGCGTCGGGACCGGTCAGAGCAGCTTCAGGAAGTCGGCGAAGACACCGTCCCATTCAGCTTGATCCATCTCGACCAGCCCGAGGCTGCGGAGGAAAAAGGCGCCCTCGGCAGCAAAGAAAGCCGTTCGGGCCCGCCGTTGCGCCTCGAAACTGGGGTCAAACTTGCCGATCCAGCCAGCGTACCAGACACGGACGCGTTCCAGGTGCTCGGGCGACTGCAGCAGGGTCACCAGCATGCCGACCATCTTGGTCTGCGACGCTTCGTCGACGCGGCTCGAAGCTGCAACGTAGCCACGTGCTTGTTCCGCGGTATCGCCGCCCGGCGCGGTGCTGCGCTCGAGTTCGGCATCGAAGGCTGCGAACCAGCGCTCAATCAAGGCGGCAATCATACCGTCTTTATCGCCGAAGCAGTATTGCAGGCCGCCCTTGGTGATGCCGGCCGCCTTAGCAACGGCGTCGAAGGTCAGTGCCGTAGCACCGTCGCGGCGGACGATCTGCTCCGCGTGGTCCAGCACCTTGTCCCGGTCGATGGTTCGAGTTCGCCCCATTCACCCAACTCCATCATAAATCCATATGTACGGATTTAATTGAGGGCGCGTGGCATGGCAAGTGCGGACCTGCGACCTGTAGGTTCACTCGCGCTTGGCGCAAGCTGGTCTCCAGGCGCTCGGCACCGTCACGATCCCAGCTGTCGGTCGGCGCGATCGACCAGACGGATCAGATCTGGTACCGCTCGTCGAGCGAGCAGATCGACGAGGTTCCGAAGCGCATCACACCGACACTGATCGGCCCCGGGGCTGACGTATGGTCGTGCGTGCCGGGGGCGGGGATGCGCTCCTTGTCCGGAACGTCGATGGCGGCGCCCCACGTCGCCGGCTTGGCCGCCCTCCTCATGCAGCATCGGCCGGAGGCGTCCATCGACGCGATCCAAAATGCGACCACCGGCTCTTGCAAACGCCCCGCCGGAATCAGCACATTGAGGGGCAACAAAGGCGTGCCCGACGCCGTTGATGCCTTGGCCCTCCCGGAGGCAACCTCATGAAGACACCCGATCATAGGATCGATCCCCGGCTCGTTATGGCCCTGTGAAGCGACTGCAACTCGCGTCCGCTTGAGCCGGCGGTCACGGACAGGTCGGTTAAGACCATCGTCGACGAAGCCTCGCGGAGGACGCACACGGTCCCGAAGGACGTGGTAGTCTTCCCCTATATGCAATCGTTAACGATCGAAGCGGAGCCGAGCCTCATTCACATCATCCTCGATGAGAACGAGCTCGACTCCGCGTCGCTCAACGCATCCTGAGGGGCCGATCAGGACCATTGTCGGGCAAGCAGGCCAACGGCGACCGGGGCGAGCATCGCCGTCCGTGCCCAGGGTTGCGGAGCGGAGCTCGCCTGCTCGAGGAAGAGCAGCGCGGTGGCTGCCAGGGCGGAGGGGTAGGACGAGGCTCGCTTCGGCCAGCATGACACCCGCCATGACCGTCCAACAGGCCGTCACGCAAGCCGATGCGTGCGAGATGCCGTAGCGCGCGCAGCTCCAATCGGCGCGAACCCCAACCGCCGCGATCGCCCGCGTCTGGTGGCACCGCCGGAGGGCCGCCGCCCTCCAGTTCGACAACTGCCACGCGACGGCGAGTCCGGACGGAAGGACCGCCTGCCCGGCCGTCAGCGTCACGTCCACGACCCGCAGGCCGACGTTCATCGACGCGGCCGCAGCGCCAGCCACCATCCATACGGCGCCGTACCCGACAAGGATCGCTGAAACTGCCCTGGCACGTCGCGGGCGGAAGCTGCAGCCGGCGACGTGGCGCGCGGGCGGCATCAGCAGAGGTGACATCATCGCCGCGACCATCATCACCCAATGCAGGAAGCCGTCCTGGATGGCCCCCGTCGTCAACGCGGCCTCCGACGTGGCGCCGCCCCGGTCTCCCCACCCGCCGGTCGCACAAAAAGGAAGGAGCTCGCCTCGGGAGAAGGTGGTCGCGAGGCCAATCCAACCGGCAAGGCTGAGGGCGACGAGGCCCCGCTGCGGTCCGCTGGCCGGAGCGGCGCCCCGCATCGCCGCTTGGAGGCGCCACTCCACCTTCAACGTTGTCAAGGGCCGCTGCCCGGCCTGCGAGGGTGAGGGCTTCGTCAGTGTCGAACTCATGTTGATGCCGAGCGTCTACGCCCCCTGCCCGACCTGCCACGGGTCCCGCTACGCGCCGGAAACGCTGGAGGTTACTTGAGACGGGGCGACCGTCGCGGACGTGCTTGGGCTCACCGTCGAGCGCGCCTGTGAAGCCTTCGCGGACGAGCCCACGGTGCTACGGTCGCTCTCCGTGCTGCGGGATCTCGGTCTGGGCTACCTGCGTCTGGGCCAACCCGCGACCGAACTCTCCGGTGGCGAGGACCAGCGCATCAAGCTCGCGACCGAGCTGCAGCGGGGCCAGCGCGGGGGCACGCTCCACGTCCTCAACGAGCCGACGACCGGGTTGCACCCGACCGACGTGGATCGCCTCATGCTCGAGCTCAACGGCTTGGTCGATGCGCGCAATGCGGTGGTCATGGTCGAGCACGGTATGCGCGTCGTCGCGGGAGCCGACCACGTCATTGATGTGGGGCTTAGCGCTGGAAACAAGGGTGGCGCTGTGGTTGCCGCCCGCCGTCCCGAGGTGGTGGCCGAGGCGCGGGCGAGCCGCACGGCACGGTATCAGCGGGAAGAGCTTTGTGCCTACGAAGGCGCAGGCTCGCCACCGGAGCATCCCTGATGCCCCATTTCGAACCTTCGAGGCGTTGCGGCCTAGGGTCAAAACCGCATCAAGGTGTTGCTTGGTCTGTAATTTTGTGGTTCGAGGCCGCCGTTTGCAGCGCGGAGGCGGCGGTGGCGGATCTGTTCTGGCTCTCGGATGAGCAGTGGGCGGTGATCGAGCCGTTCAACTCTTCGCTGCAGTTTCCACTGCATTGCAAAAAATCGTGCACCTAGATCGTTTTCCGGCGTCCGTTTTATTATCCAACATCTGTTGGAAAGCTTCGTGTGGTCTCTAGGAGCACGGCCGATCGTGAGTTGTGCCAAAATATTTAATACTCGGTTTAAGGACAGTCGTGGGCGTTAACCGTCTTCGCATTTATGCGTGGTATCGTGGGAATCTATGCCGATCCGCCGCATCGCCATTGTCGTTTCGTGTAAGGGTGCCCGGCGGAGAACATTCTTCCATCAGGCACCTTGCTGGCATCGCGGGTGACAAGGGTGAGCCACCATCCAGTCTGAACGGAGTTCATCGTGCGGTACTTCTACGATGTGGCCGTAGCGGGCACCGTTTTTTCAGCTCCCGCCTAGCGGGAACAGGAGTTTTTGGGCGCATGACAGCACTGGAGGTTATGGCTGACACAGTCGCTGATCCTGCGGAGGGACTCTCAGATGCAGGAGAGCCCTCATCCCCGGCTCGGTTTCGTGAGTATGAACAGCTCCGCCGGCCGGTGCGCAGGGCTGCCGCTTGAGGCGCCTATGCGCCTCTAGGCGACGCCATGCTTGGCCTGGTGTTTGCCGGGTACCTCGGCGGCGGACTGACGATCGTCCTGCTCTGGCCATTGGGAGAATGGGTCGCTCTTCTTTGTGCCCCCCTGGGTGGCAGCTTAGCGACGCTTCTTGCTGCGGCCTGTGTGCTCCAGAGCGCTGATGGCAGCAATGAGCTGGTACCGCAGGAACCAGAGGGTGCCGCGCTGGTCTCATCGCCGGCACATGATGCGGATCTGCACGATCCACCACCTCCAGGTCCCTGTCGCCGACGTCAGGCAGACCCGTCGTTACCAGACAATGGACCACCCTAGAATGGAAGCTCGCGCCCATGGATGGATCATGAGAGGTCTCATGCTTATGCGGAGGATCGGAATTGGTGGAGTTTGCCGCCAGGCAAATAATTCCGGCCGTTGTCTGAGTGTGTATAGGTTGATCAAAAGCGATTTTGCCCAGCGGAATATTAGTAAGGGCTGATTTGTCATGTTTTATCGGTTGTACAAAGTTCTGTGTGGGGGCGATAGCAGACTATGCCGTGGAATAAGTCCGAAAAAGGCCGTCGTGCTGCTGGCATTTTCTGTCTCACTGAGCAGCAACCTGGGAGCATCGATGCTCCTCTACTGGCAGCATCGCAATGAGCTCAACGGCGCACAGGAAGGCGGAAGGATCATCGCCGAACTGATTTCGGCGCAATCCAAGCGCACGATACAGGCGCTTGATGTCGCACATAAAAGTGTCGCTGATTACATTAGCGCGGCTGGCGTGCGCACGCCGGAAGATCTCAAGCTTCTGGCAGACCAAGAAGCGACTTATAAGCATTTAAAGGTTCTGGAGCATGCAGTGAGTCCGCTGCATGGCCTGCTCATCTCTGACAAGGATGGCAAGATTATCGCCGTATCACGGACATTTCTGACGCCATCACAGCGAAATGAGAGCGTAGCTGATCGTGATTATTTTCTGTCATTGGAGAAGAACGATCGGTTGGACCGATATATTGGCAAGACAATTCGCAACCGCTATAATGGCGAATGGGTGATCCCGTTCGCCTACCGCATAGCGAATGCGTCCGGTAGCTTCCTGGGATTGATCATCTGCCCAGTCCCCCTGACCTATTTCGAGCAGCACTATCGTAGCGTCCGTGCTGGACCCGGTGCCATCGTCAGCCTCTACCGGGACGACGGCATGCTGCTCGCGTCGAGCCTGCAGGGTGAGGATAGAGACGCTGCCGCTGTCCCTTCCGGCGGACAAATCCTCGTGACGCGGGCGGTCGCGGAAACCCCACTCTGTAAAGGGCGGACCAATTTTAGGCCGCCGTGGCGGAGTAAAACCAGGCCACGGACTGCGGACAGCCTGAACGATGAAGGGGCCCGATCGGGCCTCTTCATCGTTTGTCGCGGATCGTGAGGTCAGGCTGGCCGGATCTCGCCCGTCGCGGGATCAGGGTCATCAAGGGTGGCCTGGTTTTGCTCCGCCCTGTCTGTGCGGCCCCGCCGGCTGCGGGAGGATCTGAGGCGGTAGCTGTCTCCGTTCAGGCTCAGGATGCTGACGTGATGGGTCAGCCGATCCAGCAGCGCACCGGTCAGCCGCTCCGAGCCCAGGACCGAGGTCCAGTCCTCGAACGGAAGGTTCGAGGTCACCACCGTCGAGCCGCGCTCGTAGCGCTGGGACAGGACCTCGAACAAAAGCTCGGCCCCCGTCGGCGACAGCGGCACGTAGCCGAGTTCATCGACAATCAGCAACTTCACCGCGGCCAGCTCCCTCTGAAGCCGGAGCAGGCGGCGCTCGTCACGCGCCTCCATGAGCTGGTTGACCAGCGAGGCCGCCGTGGTGAACGTGACCGAGAAGCCCTTCTGGCAGGCTGCCAGTCCGAGAGCCAGGGCGATGTGCGTCTTGCCGGTGCCGGAGTTGCCGAGCGCGATGACGTTCTCCCGACCGAGGACGTAGCCGCAGCGCGCCAGCTCCAGCACGAGCATCTTGTTCAGGCTCGGGATGGCGGCGAAGTCGAAGGTGTCGAGGCTCTTCACCGCCGGGAAGCGTGCCGCCCGGATCCGGCGCTCGACCATGCGCCGTTCGCGGTCGATCAGTTCCAGCTCAACCAGCCGCAGCAGATAGCGGGGGTGGTCGAGGCCGCTCCGGGCGCAGTCCCGGGCGACCTTGTCGTACTCGCGCAGGACCGTCGGCAACTTCAACTGCTTGAGGTGATGGGCGAGCAGGACGCCCGGTGTCGTCTCATCGCCGCTCACGCTCATGCCGCCACCTCCGGCACCAGCACCGTGTAGTCGGCGGCCATCGTCGCGCGCACCGCAGGCCGGGGCAGATGCGGGTAGGCCGACAAGTCGAGCCGAGGCGGCCGCCGTTCGAGACGGGCCAGCGCGATCAACTTGACCGCATCGAAGCCAATCGCCCCGAGCCGGATCGCCTCGGTGACGGCCCAGGCCACGAGGTCCTTCGGCATCGCCTCCATCAGGCGCAGCACCTGGATGAACTCGCGCTTGCCGCGGTTGCCCATGCGCGCCTCCAGAAGGTGGCGCAGGTGCTGGAACGCCTCGGGCAGATCCCAGCCCTGGAGTGCCGCGGCTTGGTCGAGGGCGTTCGGCTTGGTCTCGATCAGCGCGAGGTAGTGCAGAGGTTCGGCGACGAAAACGCCGCTGCCGTAGCTGCGCGGGTGCCGGGCGATCTCGACCCCCGCACACAGGATCACGACTTCCTCGACGAAGCCCTTCACCAGCACGTCCCGGAAGCCGTAGGTGGTCGGCACCGAGTAGTCGTTGCCGCGATAGCGCACCAGCGCGGTCGACGAGACGCGCCCGGCCCTCTTCTCGCACGGCTCCAGCGGCACCGCCGGCAGGGCTCGCAGAACCACTCGATCGGCCATGAGCCGCGTTCCGATGCTCTCGGGATGCCGCCCGGCGCACTCGTTCTGCCGAGCTCGGCAGCGGCGCTCCAGGTCAGCGTTCAGCGCCTCGAACGAGGCCGCCTCCGGAGCCGGGGTCATGAAGTGGGACCGGGCGAACTTGACCAGCCCCTCGACCTTGCCCTTGTCGTTGCCCCTGCCCGGACGGCCGAAGCGATCCCGGAACAGGCAGTGGCTCACCAACTCGGTGAAGGCGCGCGTACGCTCACGCTGTCCGTCGCCGCAGATCTTGGCCACTGCGATTTTGGTGTTGTCGTACAGGATCGACAGAGGCACGCCGCCGAAGAAGGCGAAGGCGGCGACATGCCCGTCGAGAAAAGCTTCGGTGGTCTCCCGCGGATACGCCTTCACGAAGCAGGCGTCGGAGTGCGGCAGATCCATGCAGAAGAAATGGATCTTGCGGCGCACGCCAGCGATGGTGGCGACCGCCTCGCCAAAATCGACCTGGGCATGGCCGGGCGGGTGGGCGAGCGGCACGAAAGTCTCCTGCCCCCGTGCTCGGCAGATCCGTACGTGGTCCTTCACCACGGTATAGCCACCGGCATAGCCGTGCTCGTCGCGTAGGCGCTCGAAGATCCGCTTGGCCGTATGGCGTTGCTTGAGCGGTGCAGTCCGGTCCGCCTCAAGGATCGCCGCGATCACTGGCAGAAGAGGCCCGAGCTTCGGCTTCTCGACCGGCTTCGAGCGTGTGTAGCCCGGCGGCAACGAGAACCGACACATCTTGGCGATCGTCTCTCGGCTCAACCCGAAGACCCGAGCCGCCTCACGCCGGGACTGGCCCTCGATGAACACGAACTGCCGAACGGCTGCGTAGACTTCCACGACGAACATCCTCGGCTCCTCTCGAAAGAGAAGCCTCTCCACTGGCCGGCTTTTACACCGCCCGCATCAGCACAAAGCCGACGCTCCAGTGGATGGTTTTGTCACCGCCCTACACAAGCTGAGCCGCCTCTCGAACGGGCAGGTGGTCTCGCGGGTGGTGGACGGGTATCGCCGCTTCGACGTGGTGATGCGCCTCTCCGACACGATGCGTACCACCCAGCGCCTCGGTGACCTCCTCATCGAGACTCCATCGGGCTGGGTGCCGGCGCGCCAGATCGCCGACATCCGCGAGACCGACGGGCCGAACCAGATCCTGCGCGAGAACGCCCGCCGACGCATCGTCGTGCAGGCCAACACCCAGCCCGGTTCCGACATGGGCAAGATCGTCCAGGCCATCCAGGAGAAGGACGCCGCGGCGAGCCTGCCCAACGGGTACACCACGAGCCTGGAGGGCTCGTTCCAGGCCCAGGCCGAAGCGAGCCGGACCATCGGCCTGCTCTCGCTCCTCTCCCTCGCCCTGGTCTTCGCGCTGCTCTACAGCCGCTACCGTTCGGTGGTGTTCACGCTGATCATCCTGGGCAGCATCCCGCTGGCGCTGATCGGCTCGGTCGCCGCCCTATGGCTCGCCGGGCAACCTCTTTCGGTGGCCTCGATGATCGGCTTCATCACGCTGACCGGCATCGCCACCCGCAACGGCATCCTCAAGATCAGCCACTACCTGAATCTTGCCATTCACGAGGGCATGCCGTTCGGGCGCGACCTCGTCATCCGCGGCAGCCTGGAACGGCTCGCGCCGGTCCTGATGACCGCGCTGTCCGCCGGCGTCGCGCTGGTGCCGCTGCTCATCGGCGCCGACGCTCCGGGCAAGGAGATCCTGCATCCCGTGGCGGTGACGATCTTCGGCGGCCTGATCAGCGCGACGCTCCTCGACACCGTGCTGACCCCGGTGCTGTTCCTCACCTTCGGCCGCAAGCCCCTGGAGCGGCTGCGCGACGATGCCCGTCACCGTCCCGAGGTTTCCCCCGAGGCACCGAGAAGTTCGCCCGTCGAGGCGTTCTGAGACCTTCCCGACCGACCCAGAAAGGACACGTCATGCGCCTCCGTTTCCGATCCACGATCCTCTCCGTCACCCTCGCGCTCGCGTCGCCCTGCCTCGCCGCCGGCCCGAATGGCGGCCAGACGACGGTCGCCGATGGACATCCCATCGAGTTCGTCGCGACGGACACCGGCATCACGTTCTTCGTGACCGGCGAGGACGGCAAGCCGGTCGAGACGGCCGGCCTCGCGGCCAAGGCCTTCGTCCAAGTCGGCGGCAAGACGGAGACACTCGTCCTGAAACCGGCGGCGCCAAACAAGCTCGCGGCCGATCTCAAGGGTCCGCTGACGGCGGGGGCGAAGGTCGTGCTGTCCGCGAAGGTGCACGGGCACAACATTCAAGCCCGCTTCGAGAACCAGTAGCATCGGGCATTGGGCAGGGTGCGCGACCGCCCCGTGCTGCCTGCCCGACGGCCGAAACCTCACGTTCCGTCCTGATGTCCAAGCTCAGCACCGATTAGATAGCGGAAGCTCGACCATTGCTCGGCAACTGTTTGGATTGAGTGACAGGGCGGATCATCCGGCCACTCAGCTCTTCGCACTGGTTCGAAGGGGCATGGGACGGAGTCGGGGATGAGCCGTACCATCGCAAGACAGACAAACAGGGCCGTCACTTCGACTGCCACCGGTCAGGATCCTATTGCGCACCGAAAGGGCTTGCCAGATGCCGTAACCACTCTCCCCCTGTCAGGTCCAAACGAGGATAGTTCATCGAAATCATTCTTCATTCGCAGCTGGAGGCATTTTTGGAGATAGTCGGCGACAAGATCATTGGACCATACGTCTTGGAACGAAATATCGAATTTCGCGGGATGGCGACTGAGGGTATGACCGTAAAGTGCGGCGTGGAGCTAATATTGCGCGGAGTAGTGATCGGCGACCTCATCGTGGAAGCCGGCGCCCGAGTCGAAGTTCATGGAATGGTCGGCGGGACGGTATTCAACGAGGGTGGCAACGTCACTATTTGGGGTATGGTTGATCGCATCGCTGGATCCAGTTCTTGTACATTGGCTCCAGGCGCAATCGTCAGGCTATGAACATCATACGCAGTCTGGCGGAAGTATATGCCAAGTCGCTACCGTAGTTGGCGGCGGCCAAACAGTTGACCTCATTCCATGACGGTCTGTCGTACTATCGTTCGAGGTGAGCGGCGAGCTGCGTATGAAGTCGGTACAATCCCGCGACGGTGTGGCGGGCGCAGGACGGTGTCGCCGCTGACCGGCATGGCCAAGCGCTACGACAGTCGCGCGCTGAGCTCGCCGCCGAGCACCATGCCGATATCGGTCTGTGCCTCGGCCAAACGGTCGCTGCGGCGGGTCTTGCGCGCTCCCTAGATGTGAGCTTTCAGGAGGTTGTCCATCCGGCCTGAACCGAGGACGCTGGAGTTGCGAGGTTTCAGCGATCCCGGAGAGAACGGATGAACATCCACCAGAATGCGCGTTTGATGCCGTCCGGTCGAGAGCGCCTTGTGCGGCTGGCCCAGAGCGGGCTCAGCCCGAAGGCGGTGGCTGAGACGATAGGCGTGTGCCTCAAAACGGTGGGCAAGTAGGTCGCCCGCTTCGAGGCCGAAGGAGCCGCCGGGCTGCAGGATCGCTCCTCGCGGCCTCACACGCTGCACCGCCCGACCCCGGTCGCGACCCAGGAAGCCATCGTGACCTTGCGCCGTCAGCGCCTGACCGGCGCGCAGATCGCCCGTGATCTCGCCGTCTCGCCGGCCACCGTCAGCCGAGTGTTGCGCCGGTACGGCCTGAGTCGCATGCGCGACCTCGAACCGCCTGTGCCTGTCCAGCGATACGAGCGCGACAAGCCGGGCGAGTTGATCCACATCGACATCAAGAAGCTCGGTCGCTTCGAACGCATGGGCTATCGCATCACCGGCGACCGCACCCGGCAGAGCTCGGGCCGCGGCATCGGCTGGGAGTATCTGCATCTGGCCATCGACGACCATTCGCGGCTGGCCTATTCCGAGATCCACCCGGACGAGCAGCGCGGCTCCTGCCTCGCCTTCCTCTTCAACGCGCTCCGCTTCTTCCGCCGCCACGGCATCGCGGTCGAGCGTGTGATGACCGACAACGTCCTACGTTGCGAGGAAGGACGGTTGGCCGGGCAACAGGTCTCCGTCCGCGAACATGCGCTCGCGGCGTGAACTTCGTCAACGTCGATCCAGGCGGCCCCTGCCGATCCGGAAGAACTCTCGGCCATAGCGAACATAGGATCCAGCCGATGCACGCGGCACCGTGGTCCTCACCGTCCTCAACACGAGATGCCAATCCAGGCAGGAGACCCGAGCATCATCTACAGGGTCGTGGCTCTCACGCCCTCACGGCTCTGCTGAGAGGGGTTCTCCCACCTGGCACCGGCCCCTCGACAAAGGGCCGATAGTCGTCACCGGTCTTGATGACGGCCTGTACCACGCGCGCCATCTTGGCGGTGATCGCGGTCAGCGCCTTGCGCCGCAGGTCGGCATTGTGCCGGTCGCGGGCGATGTAGCGCTCGAACTTGTCGCGGAAGCTGTTCTCCCGCTGGCGGATGGCGATCTGACCGGCCAGCCAGAGCGTACGCCGGAGCCGGGCGTTGCCGTACTTCGACAGCTTGGTCTGGCCCCGGAAGGTGCCGGATTGCGGCGTGGCCAGATCGAGCCCGCAGAACTTCAGGAACTGGCGGTGATGGCTGAAGCGGCGCAGATCGCCGGCCTCAGCCAGGATGGTCAGCGCGTTGATCGGGCCGATGCCGGGGATGCGGGGCAGCAGCTTGTAATCGGCGCTGTCCGATAGGAGGGTGTCGGCCGCGACCTCGATCGCGTCGCGTTGCCGGATGAGACCGCGCGCCTCGCCGATGACGAGCCGGAACAAGCTCACCGCCGGAGCATCCGGCGACACCGGCAGCCCGATCGAGCTGCGCACCGTCTCGTAGATGTCGCCGAGCACCTGCGCCTTGGCGACCTTGCGCCCGACCACTCCCAGGCCGCAACGAGGAAGGCTTCCTTGCTCAGGGTGGTGATGCTTCCCGGTGTGGGGAAGCGATCGAGGAAGGCGAAGAACCAGTCCGAGCGGCTGTTGTGCCGGAAACGGTCGATCTCTGGAAAGTACAGCGGCAGGTAGTGGCTCAGGATCCGGTGCAGCACTTCGGTCTTGGCCTGCGAGACGGCGTCGTGCGTCTTGGAGAGTTCCTGCACGTCGTTGATCCCGGCGACGAGTGGAGCCTGGTAGACCTGCGAGGCGCCGATGCGGATCATGTGCAGCATGACCTGGGCATCCTTCGGATCGTTCTTGTCCCAGCCGTTGTGCAGGGCCTCGCGGGTGCGGGCGAGCGCCACGGAGGAGATCAGGCGCACGGCAAAGCCGGCCTGGAGCATGCGTCAAGCGATCGGGCGGTGGTAGTTGCCGGTCGCCTCGAAGCCACAGGTCACTGGTTGTCCGAGATCGGACAGGAGTGTGATCAGGCGGTCGTGCTCGGCCCGTGTGTTGAGGACGCTCAACCGGCGTCGTCGGCCGGAGCCGAGCACCTCGATTAGGAGCTCGTTACGGGCCTTGGCAACGTCGATGGCTACGAGAACGCCGGCAGGAGGCGTAAGCTGCGGTCTGGTCATGGTCGATCCGTCTCCGGAATGAGGCTTCGAACACCGTCACTCTAGAGACCTGTTGATCGGCCATGACCGCCCAGGGCGGCGCGCTGCGCTCAGCGTGGCTTCGCGCGCCGCCCCAGAACCGGCGAGCCATCTTCCCGATGTGCTATGGGCCGGCCTTCAAATCCAGACGCTACGCCAAGGCGTTGCGGCGCCTGACCATCCGCCACAAGCGTACCCGGCCCTACACGCTGAAATCCAACGGCAAGGCCGAGCGCTTCGTCCAGACGTCCTTGCGCGAATGGGCTTACGCCCGCGCCGACGACACCTCGGAGCAGCGCGGCGCGGAACTGTCCGCCTTCCTGTTCCGCTACAACTGGAAGCGCCCGCACGGCAGCATCAACGGCAAAACACCAATCAGCCGCCTCGGCTTGGCCGAGGACAACCTATTGAGCATCCACACCTAGAGCGGCATCCGATCAGGCTGCCTCGTAGCCCGCAGCAGTAAGATAGGCTTGTCACTCCGTCGGCACGAAGCGGTCCAGGCTCTGCCGTATGGCTTCCCAGAGATCTGGGATGGTCCGCGCCGCAGCGCTACGCATGAGGCCCTTCAGCTTCGCGAAGGCCAGCTCGATTTATGGTGTGGATGGCTCCTGCTCCTGGCGGTGCCTCGGGGCATAGTCGGGATGTTGTCGCCTCAAGCTGAGGAGCCATCCATGTCCGAGCTTGCCACGGTCGGTATCGGCCTCGCGAAGAGCGTTTTCCAGATCCATGGTGTCGATGAGGACGTTCGGCCTGGAGGCGGGACCGCTCTCGCCGTGGCTCTACGCCGGCTTGGTCGAGGTCGAGCTGCCGGCGATCTGCGTCGAGACCCGTCACATGCACACCGCCCTCTCGGCGCGCATCAACAAGACCGACCGCAACAACACCCTGGGCATCGCGCAGATGATGCGGGTCGGGCTGTTCAAGCCGGTCCACGTCAAGACGCCGGCCAGCCAGCAGCGCCGCCTACTCCTGACCTCGCGCAAGCTCCTGCAGCGCAAGGCCTACGACATCGAGAGCGACCTGCGCGGCCAGCTGCGCAACTTCGGCCTCAAGGTCGGCGTCGTCGGGGCGGTGGGCTTCGAGCAGCGCGTGCGCGACCTCGTGCTCGATCTGCCCTTCGTCGCCGCCGTGGTCCTGCCGCTGCTGGAGGCGCGCGCGGCGCTTCGGACTCAACTCGCCAAGCTGCACAAGATGCTGCTGGAGCAGGTTCGCACCGACCCAGTCTGCCGGCGATTGATGACCGCGGCCGGAGTGGGGCCGGTCGTGGCGCTGACCTACCGCACCTGCGTCGACAACCCGGCCCGGTTTGGACGTTCGCAGTGCGTCGGGGCGCATTACGGTCTGACGCCGCGGCTCTACCAGTCCGGCGAGACGATGCGGGTCGGGCGGATCTCGAAGTGCGGGGATCGGATGATGCGCGCCGCGCTCTACGAGGCCGCGCTCGTGCTGCTGACCGGCTCACGCGGCCGGTGGTCAGGGCTGAAGGTGTGGGGGGCGTAGCCAAGCGCCGGGGCATGCAGAAGGCCCTCGTGGCCGTTGCCCGCAAGCTGGCGATCGTGTTGCACCGCATGTGGCGCGACGGGACGGACGTCCGCTGGTCGGCCACGACAGCGGCCTGAGGTCCACCGACGCCACCAAGTAACATCGAGCTCCTCCGGCGTGGAGGAGGTCCCTGCGGGGACGACGGGAGCGGGTGAGACCGAGGAAACTCGAGCGCCGGTTTTGCCGAGCGCGCGGCTTGAGAATAGCTCCACCCACTCCCTCTGATCCCATCATGAGGCGGCACGCGCCGACCTCGGAGAGAAGCAAGAACTCCGCAGGACCGTTCACGCACTGGATAGGGATGAGCACGCAGGGGAGTTGACCGATGAACCCCGAATAGAGAAGAAGTTTCCCCGTACCGCCTCCTGCAGGATGAGCTTGTCGAGCATCAGGTCTGCAATCGCCTTCCTGAGCCGCTGGTTCTCCGTCTCCAGGTCCTTCATGCGCCGGACCTGATCCGTCTTCATTTCGCCGAACTCACGACGCCAGCGGTAGTAGGTAACCGCGCTCGCGCCGATCGCTCGGATTGCTTCCGCCACGCTCGTACCTTGGCCGATCAGCACGTCGGCTTGGCGCAGCTTCGCAACAATCTCCTCGGGCTTGGGTCGCTTCCTCGACATCAATCCGTCCTCCTGGATCGAAAGCCATACTAAAGGGCAGAAAAGTCCGCTGGGGGCGGATCAGAGGCGCGGACGGCGGTCTTCAGCTCCATCGAAGCCTTCTACAACCCGCTCTGTCGCCACAGGGCAATCCCAGATCCAGGCGTAATTGGTTGTTGGCGCCGTGGTGCGGTGGCAGTTGGTCCGGATTGTCGAAGCGGACCAGCGCAATGCAGCCGTCCCAAAAGGCGCGGTTGCGCAGCCGCCTCGCGGTAGGGATCGGGCGGGAGGTCCGCCACCGACGATCAGACGTGTGGCGATCCGTCGTCATGCTGTCAGTTTCGCCGGATCACGGTAGGCCAGCAGCCGCAGCGCGTTGATGACGACCAAGAGCGTCGAACCTTCGTGAACTGCCACCGCCGGCCCGATTCCCACGCCCAGGATGGTCGCCGGCACGAGGAAGGCGACGACGCCGAGGCTCACGAAGACGTTCTGCCGGATGATGCTACGGGTATGGCGGCTCAGACCGACCGCGAATGGCAGATGGGCCAGATCATCGGCCATCAGAGCGACATCGGCTGTCTCCAGCGCAACGTCGGAGCCCGCCGCGCCCATGGCGATGCCGACTGTGGCGCTCGCCATGGCCGGCGCGTCGTTGACGCCATCACCTACCATCGCAACCTTATCCTCGCCGGCCAGCTTCTTGATCGCCGCGACCTTGTCCTCGGGCATCAGATCGCCCCAGGCCTCGTCGATGCCGACTTCGTTGGAGATTGCCTCCGCTACCTTCTGGTGGTCGCCGGAGATCATAATCATCCGCGACACGCCCATCCCGCGCAGGCGACGAAGCGCAATCTTGGCAGCCTCGCGCGGTGTGTCCATCAAGCCGATTGCACCCAGGTCGCGGTCGCCCATGCGGACCACCATCGTGGTGCGGCCGCTCTCGCGCAGACGGGCGATGGCATCTGTCGCCCTCTGTCCCAGCGCCGGGACGCCATCGGTCCCGAACATCTCGGCCTTGCCGATCCACACCGTATGGCCGTCGACCGTGGCGGTAACGCCTCGCCCGGTCAAGCTCTTCATGTCGGCTGCGACGGGAAGCGCACGGTCCTGCAAGCGTTCGCGGCCATCCTTGACGATCGCCTGTGCAAGTGGGTGATCACTTAGATCCTCCACGGCAACGGCGAGTGCAAGCAACTCGCCCTCGTCCGTGCCGTCGACGGGCACGACATCGGTGATGCGCGGCCGTCCTTCGGTCAATGTCCCCGTCTTGTCGAAGGCGATTGCCTTGAGCGAGCCAAGATGCTCCAGCGGCGCCCCGCCCTTTACCAGCACACCGCTACGCGCGGCACGCGCGACGCCCGAAAGCACCGCGCTCGGGGTCGCGATCGCAAGCGCACACGGGCTCGCCGCCACCAAGACTGCCATCGCGCGATAGAAGCTGTTGCGGAACGGCTCGTCGACGACGATCCATGCGAACAGCAGTAGCACCGAGAGAACCAGGATGGCCGGCACGAAGACTCGCTCGAAGCGATCAGTGAAGCGCTGCGTTGGCGACTTCTGTGTCTCCGCCTCGCTCACCATCTTCACAACCTTGGCAAGCGCGCTCTCGTTCGAGCGGCGCGTCACCTCGATCTCGATTGCGCCCCCGCCGTTGATAGTGCCGGCGAAAACTCGGCTTTCCGCCTCGACCGCATCGGGCTCAGCGCGCGCCGCGACCGCATCGGCGACAGGCACCTTGTCGACAGGAATGCTTTCACCGGTGACCGGCGCTTGGTTGATCGCGCTCGACCCTTTGATGACGAAGCCATCGGCGGGGAGTCGCTCATTCGGGCGTATGATCGCAACATCGCCGACCACCAACTGCTCGACCGGGATCTCGCTCGTCTGTCCGTCGCGCCGCACGGTCGCGGTCTCGGGTGCCAGCTTCGCCAGAGCCTCGATCGCCTGCTTGGCGCGACCCATCGCGTAATGCTCGAGCGCATGGCCGAGGCTGAACAGAAACAGCAGCAGCGCGCCCTCGGCCCACGCTCCCAGCGCCGCCGCACCGGCCGCCGCTACCAGCATCAGCGTGTCGATTTCGAACTTCTTCAGGCGAAGGTTGTCGATCGCCTCACGTAACGTGAAGAAGCCGCCGAAGAAGTAGGCGGCGACATAGCTCCCGGTCGGCAACCATTTCGGCGCGCCCGTGACCAGATTATCGATGAGATAGCCGATGCCAAGCATCGCGCCGCAGACGAGCGCAAAGATCAGCTCGGTATTCGGACCAAGAAAGTTCGCATGGGAATGGTCGTGACCGTCCCCCAGGTCATGCTTCTCCTCGCCATCCGCGTGCCCGCCCGAGCCATGATCGTGGCCAGCATGGTCATCGGGCGCGATCCGCTTGCCAAGGCCGACCTTGAGCTTGCGAAGCGTCGCACGGATCTCGGCTTCCGTTGTCTGCTCGCGGTTGTATTCGATGCGGATCGTACCGCCGGGGGTGGCACCGACCTGCACTACGCCAGCAAGTGCATATAGCGCCTCGCTGACTGTGCGGGCACGGCGTTCATGGTTGATGCCCGAAACCTGCCAGATGGTATGGCCGTAGCGCTCGGTGATCTCGGCGCCGGCCGCTCGCACCATCTCGCGCAGTCGCGGCAGCGGTAGCTTGGCCGCATCGAAATGGATGCACAGCCTTACCGGCATCTGTGCATCGTTGATGACATGCACCCGATCGACACCACCCTTCGCCGAGAGCGTCGAGACGAGGCGGTCCAGGCAGGCATCGGCTGCATCGGGGAGGTCGGGCAGCAGGATGGGTATATCGAGTTCGAGCTTGTCGTTCATGACGACCTCCTTTCGCTTTTTTTGGTTTCGGCGCGCGTCGCGCAGAATCTTGATGTTGCCCTTGATGGCGATGATTACGATTGCGAACCCACTAGCAGGTCCACCAATTGGTTCCCAACCAGTGCGCCCGTCGAGGCTTTCTGAGACCTTTCCAATCAACCGAAAAAATGGAAAACGCCATGCACTTCCCCTTGCGCCCCGCTGCCCCCGCGGTAGCCCTCGCCGCCAGCCCGAACGGCGGCCAGCCGATGGTCGCTGATGGTTATCTCATCGAGTTCGTTGCGACCGATACCGGCATCACGTTCTTCGTGACTAGCGAGGATGGTAAGCTGGCCAAGATGGCTGGCCTCTCGGCAAGGTCTTCGTCCAGGTCGGCAGCAAGACGGAGACGCTTACTTAGAGCCCGGCGGCGCCGAACAAGCTCGTTGCCAACCTCAAGGCCCCTTTTGCAACGGGCGCGAAGGTTGGGCTGTCCACGAAACTACATGGGCACAACATCCAGGTCCGCTTCGAGAAGCCGTAGGGCTAGGGGCAGGGCGACCGCGCGGTTCCATCCCGCTGCAGACCGCCCGGACCCGACGGTTCCGTGTCATGCGAAGTGGCCCAGAAGCACCAGCAAGCCAAGGAGCAGGAAGACTAGCGCCAGCACCTTGACGAGGTCGCGGCCCGCCCGCCTTCTGACGTGCAGGCGAGCACGCCGCCTGCCACGCGGCTGGGCTCCCCAGTCATTGATTTGCCGGGCCAGCTTCTTGCTTACCATGGCTACGCCACCTCAGACGGAAAGGTGTGCAGCTTCCGTGGCGAGCGCCTCGTCCTCGACCTGGAGGGTGACGTGCTCGATGCCGTGCCGCTCCTTCATCAGGGCGCGGACCGCGCGGATCACCCCTGGGCCTGCCGCGACGTCGTCGACCACCACGTGCCCGCTCATCGCGTCGAAGCCCGACGTCAACGTCCAGGCATGCAGGTCATAGGCGCGGCGCACCCCCGGCATCGCCTCGATCTCGGTCTTCAGGGTGGCGAGGTCCACGCCGGGAGGCGTGCCCTCCAGCAGGATGTGCAGGGCTTCGCTCAGCAGTCGCCAGGTACGGGGTACGATGAAAAGGCCTATGCCGGCGCCGATGAGAGGATCGACCCAGGTCCAGCCCGTGCCCATCACCACGAGGGCCGCGAGGATGACACCGACCGAGCCCAGCATGTCCGAGAAGACTTCGAAATAGGCTCCCTTGACGTTCAGGCTCTCGGAAGAGCCGCCCGACAGCAGCTTCATGCTGGCGAGGTTCACGCCCAGTCCGACCAGCGCCACCAGCATCATCGGCCAGCCGAGGATCTCGGTCGGCTCCACGAAGCGCCGGTAGGCCTCGTAGAGGATGTAGGCGGTGACCCCGAGCAGCACGACGGCGTTGGCGAGCGCCGCCAGGATCTCGAAGCGCATGTACCCGAAGCTCTTGCTCGCCGTCGGCGCAATGGCCGCGTAGTGAATGGCGAGCAACGCCAGGGCGAGGCCGCCCGCATCGGTCACCATGTGCGCGGCATCCGCCAGGAGCGCGAGGCTGCCGGTGAGCAGTCCGCCGACGACCTCGGCGAGCATGTAGGTCAATGTCAGCACGAGCGCCCAGGCGAGGCGTCCCTTGTTGCGGGCCGCCGCCGAGCCCGAGGGAATGCCGCCGCCATGCGAATGTCCATGGCCGCCACCGTGCGCGTGTCCGTGTCCCATATGCCGATCCCAGGTTTGCGATGATGTTTCCGACCGAAGGTCTCAGGGCAGGTTGGTGCCGATCAGTTCGGCCACGTGCGCGCCCGCCGGATGCCCGGCTTCGACGCGATGGGTCCTGGAACAGGCCGGGTAATCGGGACCGAACGTCGTCATGACCAGTTCGCGCCTTCCGTCCGCCGTCTCGCGGCTTGCCAGCAGCGCCTGCCCGTCGCGCCAGAGTTCCGTATCCGCCGTGGGTCCGGGCTCGGGTTCGCCGTAGCGGCGAACCCCCTCGTCGTGGATGGCCCGCCGCGCCCTCGCGAGGTCGTCACCCGAAAGTGGCACGCCGACCCACACCACCTGTTGCAAACCCTCGGTCCGACAGATCACCAGGATGACCTCGGCCGTCCCGGCTCCCGTGGCCGGCCGCCAGCCCCGCGGGTAGTACAGGGCCGTCAGGTTCGCCTCACGATCGACCTTCAGCGGACGGGGCACTTCGGAGAGCGGTCCCCACGCGAAGCCGAACGGTGCTTCGCCCGCATCGGCGGCAATGGCGGGCGCGACCGTTAAGGCCGCCGCGTGAAGGACGCGCAGGTGCCACTTCAACAATCGGTTCCCCATCGGACCCGGTTTCTAGGACGCGGGTCCACGCAGTCGGTGGTTGAGGGCGCGAACGGCTTCCGAATAATCCGTGGCCGGATTGGCCGCGCAGTACGCACGCAGGAAGTCCGCCTGTGCGGCCAGGGGCATGGACGGCGGAGCGAGGTCCAAGCCTTCGTCGACCCCGTCCGGCGCCCGGATCAAGGCACCGCACATGAACCCCTGCGCCCACGCGAAGTAGTCGCGCTCCGCGGCCGGATGCGCCGCGGCATCCGCGCCGAACCGGGCGCAGGAGACGGCCCCAATGCCGACGATCTTGGCCGGCCCGGCCTGGGCGGCCAGGATCAAGCCGGACCAGACGAGCACGTTCGACAGGACCCTTCCCATCGACGCTACTCCGCTGCCTTGAGCTGCCGGGAGGCCGCTGGCACCGGGTCGGCCGCCTCCGCGGTCTCGACCCTGCCGAAGCGCGCGTACAGGGCCGGAAGCACGACCAACGTCAGCAGGGTCGCACTGATCAGGCCGCCGATGACCACGGTCGCGAGCGGCCGCTGGATCTCGGCGCCGGTCTCCGTGGCGATGGCCATCGGCACGAAGCCGAGCGAGGCCACGAGCGCCGTCATCGCAACCGGCCGCAGCCGGGTCATGGCGCCTTCGAGGATGGCCTCGCGCTTGGGCCGCCCTTCGGCGACGAGTTGCTTGATGAAGGTGAGCATGACGAGCCCGTTCAGCACCGCCACACCCGAGAGCGCGATGAACCCGACCGCCGCCGGCACCGAGATGGGCATGCCCCGCAGCCACAGCGCCGCGATGCCGCCGGTCAGGGCCAGGGGGACCGCGCTGAACACGAGCAGGGCGTCCCGGGGCGAGCCTAGCGCCGAGTAGAGCAACAGGAAGATCAGGAAGAAGCAGACCGGCACCACGATCATGAGACGCTGCTTGGCCGAGGCGAGATTCTCGAACTGGCCACCCCAGGTGACGTAGTAGCCGGAGGGAAGCTGGACCTGGGTGGCGACCTTTCCTTGCGCCTCCGCCACCAGCGAGCCAATGTCGCGGCCGCGCACGTTGGCGGTGACCACGACCCGGCGCTTGCCGTTCTCGCGGCTGATCTGGTTCGGACCCTCGGTCACCGAGAACGACGCCACCTGCTTGAGCAGCACCGAACTCGCGCGACCGCCGGGGCCGGGCGGCAGGGGCACCGGGATGTTCTCCAGGGCCTCGCGGTCCTCGCGCACCTTGTCGTTCAGGCGCACGACGATGGGGAAGCGCCGGTCGCCCTCGAACACCACGCCCGCATCCTTGCCGCCGATGGCCGCACCCACGACGTCCTGGATGGCGCCGATGCTGAGCCCGTAGCGGGCGGCCTCGGCCTTGTTGATCTTGATCTCCAGGAACGGCAGGCCGGCGGTCTGCTCGACCTTGACGTCCTCCGCCCCGGTGATGCCGCGCAGCACCTGGGCGACCTGGTTCGCCGCCTTGAGCATCGGCTCGAACTCCTCGCCGAACACCTTCACGGCGAGGTCGCCGCGGGTGCCGGCCAGGAGCTCGTTGAAGCGCAGCTGGATCGGCTGGGAGAACTCGTAGACGTTGCCGGCAAGCTCGCCGACCGCCTTCTCGATCTGCTCCTGCAGGTCCGCCTTGGACAGGCTCGGGTCGGGCCATTCCTCCTGAGGCTTCAGGATGACGAAGGTGTCCGACGAGTTCGGCGGCATCGGGTCCGAGGCGACCTCCGCCGTGCCGGTCTTCGAGAAGACGTAAGCCACCTGAGGGAACTTCGACACGGCCTGCTCGACCTTCAACTGCATCGCCTGCGACTGGGTCAGCGAGGTCGAGGGGATGCGGGTCGCGTTCAGCGCGATGCTCTTCTCGTCGAGTTGCGGGATGAACTCGGTGCCCAGGCGCGTGGACAGGATTCCCGCACCGACGAGAAGCAGGAGCGCCCCGGCGACGAAGGCGACGGGCGCGCGAACAGCAGAGGCCAGCACCGGCCGGTAGGCGGCCTTGAGCGCCCGGATGATGAGGTTGTCCTCCTCGGTGACCTTGCCGCTGATCACGATGGAGATCAGGGCCGGCACGAACGTCAGCGACAGGACGAAGGCGGCCACGAGCGCGATGATGACGGTCAGGGCCATCGGCTCGAACATCTTGCCCTCGACCCCGGTGAAGGTCAGGAGCGGCACGTAGACGAGGATGATGATGGCCTGTCCGTAGAGCGACGGCTTGATCATCTCCTCCGCCGAGGCCCGCACCGTCTGCAGGCGCTCCTCGGTGGCGAGGGCCCGCCCGAGCTCGTGCTGCTTCTCGGCGAGGTGCCGCAGGGCGTTCTCGGTGATGATGACCGCCCCGTCGACGATGAGGCCGAAGTCGAGGGCGCCCAGACTCATCAGGTTGGCCGAGATCTTGGCCTCGACCATCCCGGTCATGGTCATCAGCATGGCGACCGGGATGACGAGCGCCGTGATGATGGCCGCGCGGATGTTGCCGAGCAGCAGGAACAGGATGACGATGACGAGGGCGGCGCCCTCGGACAGGTTCTTGGCCACGGTCTTGATGGTGGCTTCGACGAGGCGGGTACGGTCGAGGACGGTCTGCACCTCGACCCCCGGCGGCAGCGACTTGCGGATCTGCTCCATGCGCGCGTCGACCGCGGCGGCGACCTTACGGCTGTTGTCCCCGATCAACATCAGGGCCGTGCCGATCACGACCTCCTGGCCGTTCTCGCTGCCGGAGCCGGTGCGCAGGTCCTTGCCGATGCGGACCTCGGCGATGTCCCGGATGCGCACCGGGACGCCGGCACGGGTGGCGACGACCACGTCGCCGATCTCGTCCATGCTCTCCAGGCGCCCGGCAGCGCGAACGACGTAGCCCTCGCCGTTGTCCTCCAGGTAGCGCGCGCCCTGGTTGGCGTTGTTCGTCTCCAGGGCGCGGGCGACGTCGCCGAAGGACAGGTCGCGGGCGGCGAGCTTCGTCGGGTCCGGCTGGACGTGGTACTGCTTCTCGAAGCCGCCGATGCCGTCGATGCCGGCGACCCCCGGGACCGTCTTGATCTGGGGGCGGATGATCCAGTCCTGGACCGTGCGCAGGTAGGCGGTCTGTTCCAGTTCCGTCGTGAGGCCCTGACCTTCCGGCGTCAGGTAGCTGCCGTCCGGCTGCCAACCGGGCTTGCCCGCGGCCGAGACCTTGCGCTCGCCCGGCTTCGCGTAGTGGATCGACCACATGTAGATCTCGCCCAGGCCCGTCGAGATCGGGCCCATGGCGGGCTCTGCGCCGGGCGGGAGGTCCTGCTTCACCTGCGAGAGGCGTTCGGCGACCTGCTGGCGCGCGAAGTAGATGTCGAGCTTCTCCGCGAAGACGGCGGTGACCTGCGAGAAGCCGTTGCGCGAGAGCGAGCGGGTGTACTCAAGCCCCTTGATGCCGGCGAGCGCGGTCTCGACCGGGTAGGTGACCTGCTTCTCGATGTCGACGGGCGAGAGCGAGGGCGCAGTCGTGTTGATCTGGACCTGGTTGTTGGTGATGTCTGGGACGGCGTCGATGGGTAGCTTGGTCACCGCATAGCCGCCGAACCCTGCCGCCAGCAGCGACAGCAGCAGCACGAGCCAGCGCTGGTGGACCGAGAAGTCGAGGATCTTCGAAATCATGTCCCGCGCCCTCAATGCGCGTGGTCGGCTTCGCTCTTTCCGAGCTCGGCCTTGAGGAGGAAGGTGTTGCCGACGGCGATGGCCTCGCCGGGCTTGAGACCCGAGGCGACCTCGTAGGCGTCGTCGTCGGAGCGCCCGAGTTCGACCTCACGCTTCTCGAAACCCTCGTCCGTACGGACGAAGACGACGCGCTTGCCCTCGACGGTCTGGAGGGCCCCCTTGGGCACGCTCACCGGAACGGCATCCCGCGAGATCTCGACCTCGGCGGTGACGTAGGTTCCCGGACGCCAAGCCATGTCCTTGTTGGGCAGGGCGACGATGACCTTGGCGGCACGCGTGTCGGCGGTGAGGAAAGGACTGACGAAGACGACCTTGCCCTTCTCGTGCTGCTCGCCGCCCTCCTGGCCCGGCGCGACCGTCACGGTGGCGCCCTCCTTGACCTTGGCGAGTTCCGAGGTCGGAACGGCGAGTTCGATCCAGACCGTCGAGAGGTCGGCGACGGTGTAGAGATCGGAGGGGTCGCCTTCCTTGCCAACCGCGGTGCCGACGTCGACCTTACGCTCGACGATGCGCCCCGACATCGGCGAGCGCAGTTCGTACTGGCGCAGGCTCGACAGGTTCGGGGTGGTCTCGTCGCGCTTGGCCAGCTTGGCGACCGCCGCCGCGTCGAGACCGAGCGCCGACAGCTTCTGACGCGCCAGGTCCTGACGAAGCGTCGCCTCGGAATAGACGGCCTTGGCGTTCAGGAAGGCGCTCTCGGCCGAGATCCGCTTGTCCCAGAGCGCCTGCTGCCGCTCGAAGTTGGTCTTCTCCAGGTCGGCCTTCACCGAGGCGGTCAGGTACTCGCTCTTGGCGTCCGCGACCTCGCGGCTGTCGAGGACGGCGACGACCTCGTCCTTCTTGACGGCATCGCCGAGGCGCTTGCGCATCTCGGCGACGGTGCCGACGACCCGGGCCGGAACGCGCGCGATCCGGTCGGTGTCGGGCGTGATCGTGCCGGGCACCAGGATGTGGCGGGACAGGGTACCGCCCTCGGCCTTGGCCACCTTGATGTCTTGGTTCTCGATCTGCTCGGCGGTCATCTTGACGTGCCCCTCCTCGCCCTCGGCTTCGGAGTGCTCGTGCTCGCCTTGGGCCTGCTCGGCCCTGGGCTTGGCCGACGGCTTGCCATGGGCGTGGCCATCACCCTCGGCATGGCCGGCATCGTCGGCCGGAGCCTCGGCAGATTTCGCGCTTGTGGGACCGTCGGCGAAGGTGAGGACGCTCGGGGGCAGGCCGACCGAGGTCAGCAGACCCTGGACGAAGCCGGAGACGGCGGGAACGCCAGCGCCCACGAGAACGCCGGCGGCCAGGATGAGGGCGGTCAGAAGGATGCGCATGATGCCTGCTCGGTCGTGCCGGGAGCCGATGAAGGCATGCCCGACAATCGCGGTCGGTAACGTGAGGAGATGGCCCGGGTCGCCAGGATCCGGATTCGGGACGCGCCACCTTTGCGGCGTCACCTCAGATGCGCGGCGGCCGTGGCAGGCGGTCGGGAGAGACCAAGGACACGATCTCGGACAACGTGGCGAAGGACGGACGCATGCCGTTCCGTGGCGTGGCACCGCCAGCGACGACCGCACTCAGGGCGACGTGGCAGCCGCAATCGACATGGCCGGTTGCCCCGGTATCGGAGGCCTGATCCACGCCGGAGGCCGTGTCCGTGACGAACGAGAGTTCGGTCTGGTCGTGGCCCGGATGGCCCTGATGATGGGAAAGATCCGACGCCAGCCCAGTGGTCGACATCGCGATGGCTAGCGCCAGGACGAGCGCGAGGGCAGCGGTTGCCCACCACCCCGTCATCACCTCAAAGGTCCTATGGCGCTGCGCCGAACTCATCGCCATCCTTATGTGCGTTTCAGAGGCTATGTCGCAAGCTATGATCGCCTCCCGTGGTGAAGGCATTCCTGGCCGGAGACTGCATCAACGGTTGCTTCACACCCTGTTCAAAGTCGTCAATGGAACCTGTTGCGATCAGAAAAGGGACCTCCGACCATGAAAAGTCTCCTGATCGCCCTCATGACCGTCGCCGCCGCGTCGGCCCCCGTGGCCGCGTCGGCCCAATATTACGGCTACGGACCACCTCCCCACCATCACGAGGAGGTGCGCCGCTACCATCACGGCGACCACGACCACGTGGAGGTTCGTCGCCGTCATCACGACTACCGGGACGAGGACCACCACGGCTTTGAACGCCGCCATCACCACGACTTCGACGACTGAAGGTCCCGAAAAGACGGATCATGGTGGGCGCCCGCCCCAACTTGCGTCGAGGCGGGCGTTTCCACGATGCGTGAGGGGGCGGTCCCGCATCGTGAACCTTTGTCCATGCAAGGCGACGCCGCGAGCGCATAGCCGAGGCTCGCGGCCAGGAGCGCGAAGACGAAGAGCAGGGGCAGCAACCGCATCGCGCATCTCCCGCTCATCGTGTCACCCTGTGGGAAGCTTACTTCTTGCCGGGCTTGTCCTGGCTGTGCCCGTGCGCGTGGCCGTCGCCTTCGCGATGCGCGGGCTTGCCGTCCGGGCCTTTCTCCTGCGCCTCCCGCACCCGCGGATCGTCACGGTGGGCGGGTCCGCCGGAGACGCCACCCGTGTTCGGGACGCTGCGCTCCGGATTGGAGGCGTTGCCGTGCCCGTCGACCGCAAGGGCAGGCGCTGCGGCCCCGCCCAGCATCGCAGCGGTGAGAACGGCGGCAAGCGTACGCTTCATCGATCTGTCTCCCTTCCATCGGCCCCATGGCCGCTTGAGGAGTGGAGATAGCCGACCCGTTTGACTGCCGTTCGCCGCGTTCGTGACGAAGTGTGTCAGGCACGCGTGCCGACACACTTCGTCAAGGTCGAGCAAAGCCTCGGCCATGGGATCGACGTAGCCCTACCGGCTCCCCGCAGGACCGGACGCCGGGTCGAACGCGACCCCGGCGAGATTCGATGCGGCAGCGACAGGTGGCCAGGTGGACAAATCCTTCCCGTCGAGACCCGAGACCCGCGTGCCTCTGGCCGTCGCGCTGGCATTCCTGGCCGGTGCGGTCGACTCGATAGGCTTCCTGGAACACTCCCAACTGTTCATGTCGTTCATGAGCGGGAACACGACCCGGTTCGGCGTCGCGGCAAGTTCCTTCGATTGGTCGGGCGTCGCCAGGTTCGGCAGCACCATCGCGCTGTTCTGCTTCGGCGCGTTCGTCGGCACCCTCGTCGCGGCCTGGGCCGGGCGGTGGCGTCTTTCGGTCCTGCTCGGCGCGCAGGCCGTCCTGCTGTCCATCGGGAACCTTCTGCCAGAGGCCCCAGATGCGTTTCCTCTTCACGCCTATCCCGTCGTCCTTGCCCTCGGCATGCTGAATGCGACCCTGCAGGATGAGGCCGGGCGGAGCCTCGCCCTGACCTACGTCACCGGAACCGTCGTACGTTTCGGGACCGGTCTGGCGAACATGGTCCTGCACAAGCCCGCGCCGTCGTTCTGGCTACAGGCACCGCTTTGGGCGGGCCTGACACTTGGCGCCGTCGCCGGCGGCTTCATCCAGAAGGCCCTTGGACCCGATGCCTTCCTCGTTCCGGCGGCCCTCTCCGCGTCGTTGGCTGTCGCCGGCATCATCCTCACGGTGGCACTGCCCGGGAGCGGCTACGTCTCGAACGAGCGGTCGGCGCAGCCGGACGCACACCCCGACGCACCGGCGACCGCCCGGTAGGCGGCGTCTCGGCCAAGTCCCTTCGCCCTCGACAGGCGGATCTCGGCCCGCAGGCTGCCCTCTGGCCGGTTCGACAGGACGAGCGTGCCGCCGTCCGCCTCGACCGCGCGCCGGGCGATGGTCAGTCCGAGCCCCGTCCCGCCCGTGTTGCGGTTACGCGACCCCTCCAGCCTGGTGAAGGGCTGGAAGGCCCGGGCGACGTCCTCCGGCGCGATGCCGGGGCCGTCGTCGTCGATGCGCACCACCAGGGTCGCCTCTTCGATCTCGATGCCGACCCGGACCCGGATCCCGTAGCGCACACCGTTGTCGACAAGGTTCTCGACCGCGCGGCGGAAGGCAACGGGACGTACCGACGCCAGCGCCCGGCCGGGGCCGTCGTAGCCCACCTCGCGGCCCACGTCCGCGGAGGCGTCGGCGACGCTCATCAGCACGCTCGCCACGTTGACGACCTGCCGTGCTTCCGGGTCGGCTTCGCCACGCAGGTACGACAGCGTCGCGTCGATCATGGCCTGCATGTCGTCGAGGTCGGCAGCCATGGCACGGCGGTCCGCAAGGTCATCGACCTTGTCCAGGCGAAGACGGAGCCGGGCGATCGGCGTGCGCAGATCGTGCGAGACCGCCGCCAAAGCCTGCGTCCGTTCCGCGACGAGGCGGTGGATGCGCCCTTGCATCGCGTTCAGCGCCCGACCGATCCCCCGGGTCTCGTCCGGTCCGACCTCAGGCACGGACACGACCGTACCGTGCCCGATCCGGACGGTGGCGTGCGTCAGTTCCCTGAGCGGGCCGGCGATCCGGTGCACCAGCACGACGGCGGCGACGCCGACCAAGATGGCCATCGCGGTGGCGAGATACGCCCAGGGTGCAAGGTGGACCAAGTGAGGCGAATGGGCGGACCGGAAGGTCAGGAAGCTGCCGTCCGGTAGCGGGAAGGCGCCGCGCAGGTCCTGTTGGTGCAGCGGCTCGTCCGGCGCCGCCAGGGCGAGCGCCAGACCTGGGCCGAGCACGGGCTCGATCTCCAGGACGCGGTCGCGCAGACCGCGCAAGGCGGGGTCGGTCTTGCCGGTCTCGGCGGATGATCCCCGCTCCCAGCCTATCTCGAAATGACCCGACGAGAGGGCTTTTGCCTCGATGCCACGCTCCTCCGGCGGTCGCCGCAGTACCGCTTCCCGCGCCAAGCCGAGCTGTCGTGCCACCTCGTTGGCGAACGCCTCGTCGGCCGCCGCCGCCGCCGACTGACGGTACAGCAGCAACGCGCCCCCGTGGACCACGAGTACCGCCAGCAACAGCACGGCGACGGTGCGCCCCTCCAGGCTGCGGGCTAGATCGACCAGAAATTTCATGCCCGCTCAACCTTGGCGGTCATCATGTAGCCGGAGCCGCGAACCGTCTTGATCACGGGGAGCGTGCCTTCGGGCGGTTCGAGCTTGCGCCTGAGTCGGCTGACCAGGGTGTCGACGCTGCGGTCGGACGGGGCAGCGAGCCGTCCGCGGCTCATCTCCAGGATCTGCTCGCGGCCGAGCACGCGCCCGGGATGCTCCAAGAACACCATGAGAAGGTCGTGCTCGGCCCCCGAGAGGTCGACGGCTGCCCCCTCGGGATCGGTCAGCTGCCGGCTGCGCAAATCGAGCCGCCAACCGTCGAAGGTCAGAATCTGTGCCCTGGCCGCCCCGGTGGCAGTCGGCGCGATGGCGGTCCGGCGCAGCACCGCGCGGATGCGGGCCAGGAGTTCCGGCCGGCCGAACGGCTTGGCGACGTAGTCGTCGGCTCCGAGTTCGAGCCCGAGCACCCGGTCCGCCTCTTCGTTGCGGGCGGAGAGCATGATGACCGGCACGGTGCCTTTGGTTCGCAGCGCCCGCAGCAGGTCGAAGCCGGAGGCACCGGGCAGCATCACGTCGAGCAGAATGAGGTCGGCCGACGGTTCGGGCAGCAGCGACCACATCTCTGCGCCGCTCCGGCAACAGGTGACGCGATAGCCGTTTTCCCTCAGAATTCGTGTGACCAACACCCGCATGCCGTCGTCGTCTTCGATCAGGAGGATGTGCTCCTGTGCGCAGCCCGCTCCCAGTCTGTCATCGCGTTCCATCAGCCAACCGTTTCATTCATCGCCGCGAGGTCCATTACGAACACTTGGGTGCGTCCGGCGCTCCACGCCAAGAAGCTGCGGGAACTGGAGCTGCGCTCGGGCGAGCCGCCACGGCGTGGTCAGCGCGGAACGGCCTACGCCTACAACCTGACACGCGTCTGACAGGAGGAGCGGCGGCGTGTCGAGCAGGCGGAGGTCGCCTACCAACACCTGACTGAGGGCTGGAGCCGGCGTGGGCGGCGCGTACCCACGGGCGCCGCAAAGGAGGAGCGACTATGAAGACGGCGCGGCCGGGCTTGCACCTCGAACCTGGCTCTTCGTCACGCGGTCGCCCGTGGGCGGCAACAAAATAGCACAGATCGCAACAAGGGGACTGTTCAACTTCATCCGTCGTCCATGGACAGCGCGGCTTTTGTCAGGCGATGCTCGATCTTGGTCTGCTCGCAGGCCCCCTCAAACGAGTGCCAGCGGTAGATGCGCGGCCGGTCCCGGGTCGCCCAATAGGCGGCCTCCTTGTCCACCGTAAGATTGCCGGCCAACCGGATGCCATTACCTGTTAGCACCGTGTGGATCGTGTACGGCACGGCAGCGACCAGATCGTGTAGAAAGGCTGCTGCGATCCGTTGAGTGGCCTTTTCGTGCAGTTGAACGAAGGCAAACTTGCTTGTGCGGTCGATGGCCACGAATAGGCCTGGGTCCGAGGCAGAATGGGCCGACTGCGGCGAGCCCCTTGGGGGCAAGGGGGCAGGCGCGACGCAGACGGTTCGCTTGTTCCTTGCGACGGTGGCGCTCCTTACGGCGCTTGCGGCTGAAGATGTCGAACATAGTGGGGTCTTCGTTGAACCATTCACCGCCCTACATGCTCTCAGACTGCGCCCTCGTCCGGTCGCGCAGCTCAGGAGTGATCCATTGCGCAAAGCTATCTTCGTTATCGCCAGCCTGCTGCTGGCACCTGCGGCCTCAGCAGCACCGCTGGCCGTACCGTCGACATCTAATGCTGCCTCGTCCGTTGAAACCGTCCAGTATGGTCATGGCGGGCATGGACGGCCCCAGGGCTACCGTGGAGGTCGCCATGGTCGCGGGTTCGGAGGACACAGCCCGCGTCCGCGGTTCTACGGTCGCGGCGGGTATGGAGGCCGGCACTTGGGCGGCCCGGGCCGCGGGTTCCGCGGCGGGCATGGTCGCCAGTTCCACTGATGCGGTCGCAGACAGCGTCTTGATATCGGCATGACGCGTCGGGGGCTACGGTCCCCGACCACCCGTGTTGGTTTGGGGGCTCTAGATGTTTGGTCCCGCTGTGTGGTGGTACGACTGATGCTGCTTGGAGGTCGCGCTATGGGACAGGTTCTCCACCACACCACCACGACGACTGAGACGGTCCGTCGTGCAGTCCAAGCTCGTCAAGAGTGCGAACGCGAGCTTCCTTGTTCGCCTTGATCTTGCCGATGCGACCCATGCCGCCACAGTGCGGGCAAACTGGACCCTGCGGCCACAGCGTCTCCTCAAGCTAATCGAACGCGGCTTCTTCGCAGTGAAACTGAGGATGGCTGAGAACGGACATAGCTCGGGCTTCGACGATCAAGCTGTACCGCGAGAGCGCCGGGTTTGCAGCTACATAATCGCCGTTCCGAAAGCCGGGCTCCGCCCTTCGGAACGATGCTCTAGCTCGCACCTCGGCGGGTGAGCGCGCCCCGATGGAACCTCGCGATAGTGGCCGTTGGCAGTGGCCGGCGTCATCTGAGCCGCATTGTGGGCCGTTGCCGAGTGCCACGGGCCGATCAGGTCGTAGCCGCTCTCCGGCAAGGAACGGTGCGTTCGTCACAGACCTCGTCGGCGGTCGTCGTGATCCAAATCCGGTGGCGGCGTTCCGCGCTGTCGTTGATCTGCGTCATCGCGCTGGGGAACCGACGTGCATCATCTTCCTCAGCCGAAGCGGTGCCTTGGGCTCGGAAAACAGTGCCGCAAGACGACCATCACCGCGCACCGCCATCGGCCGAAGTGGACGAGTTCGAGGGCTACGTTGATCCGTGGCCCCTGTTCGGGGTGTGGATGGCGCAGGCCTGACTCTCGGAGTCGAATGACCCGCATGCCATGACACTCGCCACCGCGGGATGCGATGGGCTCCCAGACGCCCGTATCGTGTTGCTGAAGTCCTACGACGAGCGCGGACTTGTGTTCTTCACCAACGAGCGGTCCGCCAAGGGCATGCAGCTTGCCGAGAACGCGCAGGCCGCGGTCGTCCTCCACTGGGAAAGCCTGTGCCGGCAGGTCCGCGCCCGGGGCGCGGTCCAGCCGATCGATCCGGTAGAGTCGGATGCCTACTTTGCTCGTCGTCCGCGCGGGAGTCGGCTCGGGGCCGTCGCGAGCCGACAATCGGAGCCGCTCTCGGATCGTGAGACCCTGCTTCTCGAGGTCGATGCCGCGACCACGCGCTTCGAAGGCAGGCCGGTGCTTCGACCATCCCATTGGAGAGGCTTCCGCCTCGTTCCGGTCGCATTCGAATTCTGGCGAGGGGGAGGCTACCGCCTCCACGATCGCATCCGGTTCACGCGGTGCGATGCCGGCTGGACATCCGGACGCCTCTATCCCTGAGGTAGAGTGGGACACGCCACAACTCACCTCTTCGGTGAGATCTCGCCCAACGGAGCTCGGCCTCGCGCCTATCGACCGCGAGGACCGGCTCGCCGAGGCGCGAACCCACGAGGTTGTGGCAGCGGGCTCGGTCTACGTGCTGCACCGGCTCGATCCCGAACGTTCTCGCCGGCCCACTCTTGCGCGGGATGATTCGCGATCGTCGGATCAAGGCCGTGCTCCTGCGCGGCCGCTGGAGCACTCTCCGTCGAAGTGAATACCGGTTCGGCGCAGCAGAGCGCGTCAAATCAAGAACTGATACGGCTTCCGGTTGATCCCTTCGATGCCACTTCGTCATCACTTCGGCTTCGCCTTGCAAGGGCGCAGGAGAGTCCGAAGCAATCAACCGGATAGCGTATAAGGGCCGCGGACGATTCAAACGCGATCGGGAACGGCTCCAGCATGTTCCGACCGGGCGGTATGCCAGGAGCACCGATCCACCCGCGCCCATGGCTTGGCGGGTCAGCCGGCTAGATGGCGCAGAGCTGCCGTTCGACATCCGCTGCGACAGGCTGAACAGGAAGGTGGCGATCCGTTCCTTGGCCGATTTGCGCTCCAGCAGCATCATATGATCCTGCGCCCGCTCCAGACCGCGCATCACCGCCGCCACGACCTCGCGGGCCAGGACACCGTCGTCGCCGACCAAGCCTCGGAGCTCGCGCCGGTGATCGATCAGTCGCGTCGCGGTGACAACCTCCGCGCCGAATCGGTGCTCCTCGTCCGCCTCCAAGCCGAAGATGTCGTCCGGCAGGTGAACGGCGTCGATCTGACGAGGCCCGTCCGAAAGGAGCTTGTAGGTCCGGACCGCGCCGGAAACGACCTTGTAGAAACAGATCGCCCGGTCGCCCTCGGCGAAGATCTCCCCATCGGCCTCGTAGTTCCGACGTGCCCCACCGCAGGTCTCGGAATCGAGGCAGGCCGTCGAAACACGGTTCGACAGGGTCGCCGAGAGGACGGGGACGAGGCCGGCTGTGGCGAGGGAGGTCTACATGGGAGCCTCCGGGGGGGCGGAACGTGGCTCCATGGCAATGCCGTACCTGGCTGGGGTGAAATTCCGGTTCTTCTCTTAAGGGGCGCACCTAGGGGGAATTACGGAGGTACCCGACGGCTCTCAGGCGGACGGTGAGAGGGCGTCAATGATCCTGTCGGGGAGCGAGACGTCCTCGAACGGCTTCTCGACGAGGTACCGGAAGCCTGGACAGACAGCGCATCGCTACAGGTCGTAACGAAGGTCGAGCCGTGAATAGGATTGCGGGAAGCTCGACGTCGCAGTTGCGCAGGGGCCGATGCGTGGGCGCCGGACGAAGATCTCGCCTGAGCGCCTCGGCGCCCGGATGGACCGGTCGGTATCCGGACACCCCGACAAAGGTGCATGGGGGCGACCGTTGGACCCTCCGAGCTTGCCGACGCGTACCTGCTTGCAGGGGTCAGCGTCCGTCTTCGAGCTGCCCGGCAAGGAGAGCCGTCCGGACAAGGTCGGGCAGGCTGTCCGCCTGCAGCTTCGACATGACGTCGGCCCGGTAGATCTCGACAGTCCACGGGCTGATACCGAGATCGAGGCCGATCACTTTGTTCGCCTTGCCGGCAACCAGCCGATCCAGCACTTGGCGCTCGCGCTCGGAGAGCGCGGCCAGACGCGCTCGTGCTGCGTCGCGCTGAGTGGCGAGGTTCGCGCTCCGCTCCGCCTGGGCCAACGCCGACCTGACGCTGGCAAGCAGCACCTCGTCGTCGAACGGCTTCGCGATGAAATGGACGGCGCCCGCCCGCATGGCCTCCACCGCCAGGGGCACGTCCGCATGGCCCGTCATGACAATGACGGGCGGCATCGGCCCCTTCTGCCGGAGGCGACGCAGGAACTCGATGCCATCGACCTCGGGCATCCGAACGTCGGTGACGATGCATCCCCCAGGGCCTGTCACGGCGTCGAGGTAGGCATTCGCGGACTCGTGCACACGCACCGCCAGCCCATCGGCGGCGAGGAGGAAGGCCAGCGCCTGACGCACTGCCAAGTCGTCGTCCACGACATGCACGAGTGCGTCAGTGGGCATGCGCGAGCTCCTTTCGATCGAACGTGCGCAGAGTGAAGCGGAAGGTCGTCCCGCACGTGGGGCCAGGCTCGGCCAGGATCTTGCCGCCATGCGCCTCGACGATGGTGCGGCAGATCGATAGGCCGACACCCATGCCGTTGGCTTTCGTCGTCACGAAGGGCTGAAACAGCTGGGAGGCCACCTCGGGCGCGATGCCGCTGCCCGTATCGGCGACGCTCACCTCCACGAGACCGTCAACCGGCAGAGCTTTCGTCGCGACGACGAGCTCGCGATGGGGTGCCCCCTGCATGGCCTCGATGGCATTGCGGATGAGGTTGAGCAGCACCTGCTGCACCTGGATGCGATCGGCCAGCACCAGCGGGGCGTCCGGATCGAGATCGAAGCGTACGTGCACGCCCTTCTCCCTGGCTCCGACGAGGGCCAAAGCGCTCGCCTCCTCGATCAGCTTCGGCAGCCCCTCGATGTGCCGTTCGCTCTCACCGCGGGCGACAAACTCGCGCAGGTGCCGGATGACCTGTCCCGCCCGCAGCGCCTGCTGGGCGGCTCGGTTCACGGCGTCGGCGAGCAACGGCACTTCCGCCCCCTCCATGCGGCCGAGGATGCGCCGGCAGCCATTGAGATAGCTCGCGATCGCGGTAAGCGGCTGGTTGATCTCGTGAGCCAGCGTCGAGGCCATCTCGCCGAGCGCGGTGAAGCGGGACATGTGCACCAGCTCGGACTGAAGTTCCTGCAGGCGCGTCCCCGTGTTCCGCCGCTCGGTCAGGTCACGAATGAACCCGGTGAAATAGCGCTCGCCGCCGGAGCGCATCTCGCCGACCGAGAGCTCCATCGGGAAGGTCGATCCATCCTTGCGCCGGCCGACAACGACCCGACCAATGCCGATGATGCGCCGCTCCCCCGTCGTGAGGTAGCGGGCCATGTAGGCGTCGTGCTGGGTGCGGTAGGGCTCCGGCATGAGCAGGCTGACGTTGTGACCCTCCACCTCGTCCGGCGCGTAGCCGAACTGGCGCTCGGCGGCTGCGCTGAAGGACTTGATCCGGGCCTGCTCGTCGATGACGACCATGGCGTCGGGGATGGTCTCCAGGATCGAGCGCAGATGCGCCTCGCGGGCCCGCAACTCTTCGTCGGCCTGCCGCTGCTCGTGGATGCTGAAGATCACGCCCCGGTGACGGGACGATCGACCGTCCGGGCCGTCCTGCACCTGTCCGCGCGAGCGCAGCCACCGAATGCTTCCGTCGGGGTGCACCGCACGATAGTCGACCTCGTAGCTTCCGCCACGCTCCATCGCGTCCCGGATCGCGTCAGCCCTAGCCGCGCGGTCGTCCGGGTGCACGCAGTCTTGAATGGCGCCGAAGGTCGCCAAGCCGTTCGGCGGAACACCGAACAACTGGATACAGGTCGATGAGATCGTGACGCGGCCGGACGGCATATGCAGCGCCCAACTGCAGATGCCCGCCTCGTCGAGGGTCAGCCTGAGCTCCTCGGTGTGGACGTCTTCGTCGGCCCCCTGCCGGCGAGACGAGTCGTCAGGCTTCGTCATGAGCAGCGGAAGTCATGGGCAGCGGGATTCGTACAAATCCGTCATCCGGTGGTTTTTCGAGGCCATCTCCGACGCCGCCGCAGGGTTCGGGAGCGTTCGACGGGAGCGGGTGCAACCGCCATCCGTGCGGCCGCTGCGGCCCCTTTCCAACGCATCCCGCTTCGCAAGGCAACCTGTCTCGATCTATATCCGACCCGACGGCATCAGCCCGGCTTCTGTAGGCCACTGTTTCGATGGGCCATTTAAGGAACCGGCGACCACTTCGTCGTACCGCGCCCCAGCAACCGGCATCGGTTCGACCGAGAACGAGCTGCCGCGATGACCGTCGCTTGCCTGCGAGGCGGATGAGGCCAGGGCCGCGGCCCCGCCCCTGCATCGCCGGCTCCGGTTGGCTGGACGACTCCAGTCTGCGGTTCAGGCGGCGCGGCTGTGCACCGCGGCGCAGTTCCCGAGATGGGCGTCGAAGGCAGCGGCGACATTCCGGACGAACGGCCGGGCATCATCGGGAATGCTGAGGGTGGCTCCCTCGCGACGGACCAGACCATCGGCGACGAGCGTGGGCAGGCGTGACAGCGAAGCGAGTAGCGCATCCGGATCCCGGCCATGAGCGCCGCAGACCACGCCGACATCGACGGCGAAATCGCACATGATCCGCTCGATCAGCTCGGCGCGCAGGCGGTCGTCCGGGGTCAGACAATAGCCCTTCAGTGTGGCGAGGTCGCCGCGAGCGATGCGTTCGGCATAGGTGCGCAGCGCCGGCTCGTTCTGGACGTAGCCCTGGGGCAGCCGCCCGATGGCCGAGGCGCCGAGGCCGATCAGTACCTCGCTCGGGTCCGTCGTGTAGCCCTGGAAATTGCGACGCAGGGAGCCCCGGGCGCCGGCAACCGCGATGGGGTCGTCCGGCAAGGCGAAGTGATCGAGGCCGATCCGCTGATAGCCGGCTTCCGCGAGCACCTCGGCGATGGCCTCGAACTGGGCTTGGCGAGCGGCACCGTCCGGCAGGGTCGCCCCGTCGATGCGGCGCTGGTGCTTCTTGAAGGTGGGTACGTGGGCGTATCCGAACACCGCGAGGCGGTCGGGTCGCAGGCTCAGGCATTGCCGCACGGTGTCGATGCACGAGGCCTCCGTCTGATGAGGCAGGCCGTAGATCAGGTCGAGGTTGATCCGGCGAATCCCCGACGCCCTCAATCCGGCGACCGCCGCTTCGGTGACGTCGTAGCCCTGGCGGCGCCGGATCGCCTCCTGGACCACCGGATCGAAGCTCTGGACGCCGAGGCTCGCCCGCGGCACGCCGACCGCGCCAAGGGCACGGATCATCTCAGGCGTGAGGGTGCGGGGATCGATCTCGACGGCGATCTCGGCATCGGAATCCACTGGGAAGGTGTCGCGCAGAAGGTCGACGAGGTCGCGGAAGGCATCCGGCGCCACGATCGTCGGGGTGCCACCACCGAAATGGACGTGGCGGACTCGCGGCGGCGTCCCGAGATGGCCGGCGACGAGATCGATTTCGGCTCGCAGCATCCCGAGATACTCCGCGATGGGCGCGTCGTGCCGTGTGATGCTGGTGTGACAGCCGCAATACCAGCACATCGAGCGGCAGAAGGGCACGTGCAGGTAGAGCGAGGCGTTGGCCGCCGCAGGCAGCGTGCGCAGCCAGTCCGCGTAGGTCCCGGCGCCCACAGCAGGACCGAAATGCGGGCTGGACGGATAGCTCGTGTAACGGGGCAGACGCGCTTCAGCGTAGAGCGCCCTCAGATCCTCTCGCACGCGCCGTGCCTCCCCGCCATGCTCGTGGCCGCCTTGGTCACGTGCGGCGGCGATACGGGCCCTCGGCTCGCGCCGCCTTGATGTGGCTCAAGGCTGGCGGCGGGGCACGGGTCCGTGCGGGCCCTGGCATCCACCGCGGACGCGTGCCGGACGGCGATGCGTGGAACGCGGGGCCGTCTGACAGCGCGTCGGCGGTCGTCGGCCGGACGCGCACATCCCGGTCACGGGGCAGGAACGGCGCCGCTCGATGTTAGTCGAAGGCCCGCAGACTGGCGAGGGGTTCGGGGCCGATCAGAAGCGCGTGGCCCTGCAGGAGGATCCAGGCGTAGAGCAGTCCGGCCGCCGCTGCCGGCAGAGCCAGCCGGTGAAGCCCGTCGCCGCGGGCGCGTCCGCCGAGCAACCCGCGAAGGGAACGAACGACGTGTTCCGGCTCATGGCGTTCCAGCACGGTCGTCCGAGGCGCCGGCGCGCCTTGGTGTCGAGAAGAGGCATGCCGACGGCCGCGAAGGCGGCCATGGTGCCGAAGAAGGCGACGGACGCCAAGTCGCCGTTGGGCGGAACGTGGGCCAGGGCCCAGAGGAGGAACCCCCCAGAGCACCGGATGGCGGGTGACAGCCGTGATCGGGCCCGGCTCGGTCGCCGAGCGCAGCGAGACGGACAGCGGGTTAGCGGCGGACAGGCCGGCCACGAGGAGGAACAGCGCCCAGGGCATCATGAGGGGGGGCACGTGCCATTGCCATGCTGAGGCCGCCCACAGTTTCACTGTGGCGGCCCGCCTCACCGCCACGACGAGCCAGACGAGCAGTGCAACGGACAGGAGCGAGTACCCCGTGAGATAGGGGCCGCGACCGAGCAAACCGATGAATCGGGTACATAGGCGTGGCGAGGCCGGGATCGTGTGGGCAACCAGGAAGGCAGTCAGGGCGACGGCGAACTCGCTCACGGCGCGGTCCGCCCCTGGTGCCGGCGAGCGCTCCGGGTCGAGAGGGCGAGGCAGGCCGCGAAGGACGCAATGGCGGCCGCCGTGACTACTCCACTCCACCGGCGCCCCGCATCCAATGCGAGGAGATCGGACACGACGCGTAGCGTCACCGAGGCGTGCAGCGTCGCAAGTGGTGCGTACAGAGCGGGACCGAAGCGGGGCCGGATGCGCATGACCGCCGGCAGGATGATCAGGGCATGTCCGAATACCATCGAGAGGACGAACCCGAGCAGCACGGCATGGAGGGCCATGTCGTATCCGAAGGCGTGCATCCCCGGCGGGGCCGCGAGGAGCAGGATCCCCGCCGCGCCGAGCCAAGCGTAGCCGGCGAGCATGCAGATCGCCATGAATCGGGCTTGGCCGCCCAAGCGCACGGTGCGCAGGGCAATATCGTGCCGGGACAGCCAACTCGCGAGCAGGAGGAGGCCGACACCCGAGAGGACGGCTCCGCGCGCGGTGGCGAAGCCCTCGCCGGCTCCCGTCAGGACGGCCGCGACGGCGATCAGGTAGAGCGGCCGGCTCAGGCGGCTTCGCGGCATGAGGCGGCTGAGTTCGAGGCGCTCGCCCGCGATGGTGAGGACGAGGAAGGCGAGCCACCAGCCTACTAGGTCCGGCACGGGAACGCCGGCGGCCCATAGCCCCGAGCCCCAGAGCCACGCCGCCGCCCCGATCGCGAGCGTGGCCGTGAAGGCTGCCGGTTGCCGCCACACGGCGACGAGCGACGCGAGCGTGAAAATCGCTGCCGCGAGGAGGTAGGCCAAGGCGCCGGCCCTGAGCGATGCTCCGCCCATGAGAAGGACGGTCCCGCAAGCCGAGAAGGCCGGGGCCGCGTAGGGCCAGCGTCCTCCGAGCGCGACGGCCCGTTCGAGCGATACGAGGGTACCGAAAACACCCGAGATCAGGAGCGGCCCATGCAGTTGCATGAGCGACGGCCCATTCGGCAGATCCCAGCCCAACCGCCCCAAACCGGACCAGATCCCGACCAGAAGGGCGCCCGCGGCGCAGGCGAGTATCACGAAGCGTTGCGGACCGGTCGTCTGAGCAGCCGGATCGAGCCTGGGCGGCACCGGCGATGCCGCGTCGTTCGACGCAGCCCGATCGTCGCCCGCCCCTGAGCGGGGCGCCGTATCGGGCATGACACCATGGGTCACGACGTCGTACCTCCCTACGCTGCCGGCCTCGACGGTCGTGCGACGAAACCGGTCGCGCGCGTCGCCGTTCAGGACACGCCCCGGATCGGATGTCCCAACAGCGCATGACCCTGGTCGGTGATGCGGTCGGGGGTCCAGGCCGGGCTCCAGACGAGACTGACCAAGATGACCGGGCAGTCGTCGAAGCGGCGCGCGAGGCACTCGCGTGCATCCTCCACGATCATGCCGGCGAGCGGACAGGTCCGGGCCGTGAGCGTCAGATCGACCTCGATTCGCCCGGGCACGCGCACCGCGCGGTAGACGAGGCCGAGATGGACTACGCTGATACCGACCTCCGGATCGAGCACGTCGAGCAGGCCGTCGAGCACGTCTGGATCGAGGGCATCGCGGCAGCCGGACGCCTCCTCCGCTGCGGCTCTAGGCGAATGCCGTGTCGCACGATCTCTCAACCAAGACAGCACCTTCGTCACCCGTCCGTTCGTCCCGACCCGCACAGGATGCGCCGGGCGTGGGCAGGAGCCTTGATCTGGATCATGCGCCGCCCCGGCCCGCCGCCGTATCGTTGGAGCTCGGGTGGTGCGCGCCTGCATGTCGGGCATGCACGCGCCGAGGAAGGTGGACGATGGCTCCGATACCGCGCCTGCGGGACTACGAGGGACCCGCAATTCTGTCCTACGGCTTCCGGCCGTTCTTCCTGTTCGGCTCACTCTACGCTGGCCTCGCGGTGCTGGCGTGGCTCCCGATGTTCTCAGGCGACCTCACGCTCCCGACGGCGTTCGCGCGGCGCGACTGGCACGTCCACGAGATGCTCTACGGCTTCGCCGGGGCGGTCGTGGCGGGCTTCCTGCTGACTGCGGTCCCGAACTGGACCGGGCGGCTGCCCTTGCAGGGAGGTCCCCTTCTCCTGCTCCTAGCGGCATGGTCCGCGGGCCGGCTCGCAGTCGCCTGTTCGGCGATCCTCGGCTGGTTGCCTGCGGCCTTCCTCGACCTTTCGTTCCTCGTCCTTCTCACCGTCGCCATCGCCCGGGAGGTCGTGGCCGGGCGAAACTGGCGCAACCTCAAGGCCCTCGGCGCCCTCTCGATCCTGCTGGTCGGCAACGCCCTATTCCACGTCGAGGCATTTCGGTCGGGTACGGCCGAGTACGGCATCCGGGTGGGCATCGCCGCGACACTGACGATGGTGATGCTGATCGGGGGCCGCATCGTCCCGAGCTTCACCCGCAACTGGCTGGCGCGCGTGAACCCGGGCCGCATGCCCGCCTCCTTCGGCACATTCGACACGATCTCCATGGCACTCGCCGTCACAAGCTTGGCCGCTTGGATCCTGACGCCGGGAAGCGTGGCGGTGGGCGCGGGCCTGATCGTCGCCGGGCTGGTCCAGGCAATTCGCATGGCACGCTGGGCCGGCTACCGGACTTGGCGCGATCCGCTCGTGCTCATCCTGCACGTCGCCTATGCGTTCGTCCCGGCCGGCTTCGTCCTCGTCGGGGCCTCCGCGCTCGGGGCCGTCCCGGCCAGCGCCGGCATCCACGCCTGGACGGGAGGGGCCATCGGCGTGATGACGCTGGCCGTCATGTCGCGCGCGAGCCTGGGGCACACCGGTCGGCCGCTGACCGCCCCACCGACCGTGCAGGCGATCTACGTCCTGGCGATCGCAGCGGTCCTGGCGCGGGTCTGCGCCCCGCTCCACCCGGCTTGGTACGGACCCTTGGTGCTAACGGCGGGCGCCCTGTGGGCGGCCGCGTTCCTCGGCTTCGCGGCTGCGTACTGGCGAATCCTGACAGGGCCGAAGGCCTCTTGAACGCCGCTCGGCTGCGCCAAGCCGGAAGGGGCCATCCGAGTATCGTTCCGGTCACCGGATCCCAGCGGCCCGATCTTCGTCGCCCACTCGATCCGCGGAGGGTGGAGGATTCGGACCGAGGGCCTCAGTTCGCAGGTGCTCGGCCGCCTTCCCAGTGGCCTTGCGCCTTGAGGGCGGCTGCCACCTCGCGCGGCATATAAGTCTCGTCGTGCTTAGCCAGCACGGTGTCGGCCCGGAACGACCCGTCGGGCTGCAACACGCCCTCTGCCACCACGCCCTGGCCCTCGCGGAACAGGTCGGGCAACAGACCGGTGTAACGCACCGGAGTCGAGGCGTTGGTGTCGGTCACGGTGAAGTCGACCGTCTGGTCGGGGCCGCGACGGATCGAACCTTCCTTTACGAGGCCACCGAGGCGCATTCGCGAGCCTTTGGCGGTCCCTGGGAGAGCGAGCTCGCTGGACGAGCGGAAGAACACCACCGAGCCGTTCAGCGCTGAAAGGATCAGCCCGACCGCCAGCGCCAGCACGGCGGCGCAACACGCGATGAGAAGGAGGCGGCGGTTCTTACGTCGGGGCACGGCGATGCTCGAGATACGCTTGCCGCAGGGAGGGGCGACCTGGATTCCTCGTCGGCGAGGCCGTTCGGAATCGAGGAGGTCGGGCACACCGCCGAGGGACGTTCGGCTCGACCGATTTCCGCGCCCACGCTAGCTGGCCGGCATGCCAAGTCTTTGAATTGGATCAAGGGCAGGCGGCATCGGTCCCGTATTCCGCTGTCGGATCGCATGGCGGGTATGCCGCCGCCCCGTTCACGGCGGCATGTCCCGCCCGGCGGCGAGTGGAAGGATGGCCGCGGCCGCGAGGAGGCAGAGGGCGCCCGCGGCGAGGAAGGACGGCAGGTAGCTCCCCAGGTCGATCCTGGCCAGGGCCGCGGCGTAGGCGGCCGCGGCGGCTCCGGCCTGATGCGCGGCGAGCATGAAGCCGAAGACCAGGGGCGCGCGCTCGGGCCCGAAACGGGCGAGCACCAGCCGTGCGGTTGGTGGCACCGTGGCGATCCAGTCGAGCCCGTAGACCGCCGCGAACAGGGACAGGCCCGCGAAGGAGAGATCCGTGAACGGCAGGCACACGAGCGAGAGGCCGCGCACGCCGTAGAACCAGAAGAGCAGCCAGCCCGCGTCGAACCGGTCCGACAACCAGCCCGCTCCCAAGGAGCCGATGACGGTCAGCAAGCCCATCCCGGCGAGAAGGCCCGACGCTTGGAGCGGACGGATGCCGAGGTCGGCGCAGAAGGGCACGAGGTGGCTCTGCACGAGGCCACTGGTGGTGGCGCCGCAGATGGCGAAGGCGCCGAGCAGGGCCCAGAACAGGGCAGAACCCGAGATGTCGGCCAGGATCCTCCCGGTGCCCAGCGGGGTCCGGGGCGAGGTGATTGCCGGTCGCGGATCGCGCGATCCGTAAGGTAGCAGGCCAACATCCTCGGGATGTTCGGGCAGGCGCGCCATCATGGCGACGGCCGCGACTGTGAGCAGGCCGCACGGTATCACGATGCCGGTGCGCCAGCCGAGAACGTCCGCGACGGCCGCGAGTCCCGGCAACAGTAGCATCTGGCCGGCGCTCGCTGCGGCCCCGAACAGCCCGACGACGAGACCGCGTCGGGCCTCGAACCAGCGCCCGGCGATCGCCGTGCCGAGGACCAGGGAGGTCAGCCCGCTCCCCGCACCAACCAGCACGCCCCAAAGCAGGACGAGGTGCCAAGTCTGCGTCATGGCGAGCGAAGCGAAAATTCCGGTCCCGGTGAGCGCGAGGCCCGCGCAGGCCACGCGGCGCACGCCCCAGGCGTTTAGCGCGGTGGAGGCGAGAAGGCTCGTCACGCCGAAGGCGGCGAGTCGCACGGAGAGCGCCGACGAGTTGGTCGCGACGTCCCAGCCAAATTCCCGGCCGAGCGGAAGGATGAGGAGGCTCGGCGCCCCCATCGCGACCGCCGCGGCCAGCAGGGCGAGGACGGTCGCGCCCGCAACCATCCAGGAGCGGTGTAGACTGAGACTGGGCGGGTGCCTGCACGACCCACGCGGGAGCACGAGGTCAGTCATCGTGGAGAACGCGGTACTCGGCGCCCTCGATGTCGTCGTACTGGCCGCTTCTGAGCGCCCACAGGAAAGCGAACAGGCCGAGTGCGCCGAGAGCCAGCGCGATGGGGATGACGAGGAGCAACACGTTCATCGTAACCTCAGGCGATCCGAGCGACGCCGGGCATGCCCGGCCGGGAAGCGGGCAGCGGCCGCGTGGGCACCGTGCCGAGGCGGGCGCGCAGGGCGTTCAGCGTGACGACGAGGGAGGAGCCCGACATCGCCAGCGCTGCGATCAGGGGTGTTAGGCATCCCGCCGCCGCCAGCGGGACCGCGACGACGTTGTAGGCCGCCGAGAACCAGAGGTTCTGAAGCATCAGGCGGCGCGCCCGGCGCCCCGCCGCCAGCACCGACAGCACCGGCGCGAGGCCGCGGCCCAAAAACAGGGCGTCGGCCGCGGCCTGGCTCACGTGCGACGCGGTCACGGGCGACAGCGAGGCGTGGGCGGCAGCGAGCGCGGGGGCATCGTTAAGCCCGTCCCCCACCATCAGAACCCTGCGGCCGGCGCGCCCCAGGGCCTCGATGCGGGCGATTTTGTCCAGCGGCGCGAGGCCCGACTCCCACTCGGCGATTCCGAGGCGCCGGGCGACCGCAGCGACGGCGGCGGCTCGGTCGCCTGACAGGATCAGCACGCGGTGGCCCTGTTCCACCAGTCTGTCGACGACGTCGCGGGCATCGGGCCGCAGGGCCTGGCGTACCGGAAAGGCGATCGGCCTCCCTTCCCCGGCCCGGAAGCAGATCACCGACGCCTCCGGATCGGCCGCCACCGCCGCGGCGGCCTCGGCTTCCGCCTCGCAGAAGCGGGCCGAGCCCAGGCGCAGCTCGACGCCGTCGACGCGTGCGCGCACGCCGAGCCCCGCGGCCTCCTGCGCGCCGGGGAACGGCTCGGCTCCGCCTGCCGCGGACACGAGGGCGACCGCCATCGGGTGCCGGCTCGACAGCGCCAGGCGCGCGGCCATTTCCAGTGCGCCCGGCGTTATGATGGCGCCGGCCAAGGTCGGTTCGGGCAGGGTCAACGTACCGGTCTTGTCGAACACGACGGTGTCGACCGCGGCGAACCGCTCTAGCGCCGTGCCGTCGTTGAGCAGCACGCCCTCTCGAAACAGCGCGCCGGCTGCCACAACCTGCACGGCCGGGATCGCGAGGCCGAGTGCGCAGGGGCAGGTGACGATTAGGACGGCCACGGCGTCGAGCAGCGCCGCGTGCCAGCCGACGCCTGCCGCGAGCCAGCCGACGAAGGTCAGGGCGGCGGCGGCGTGGACGAGCGGGATGTAGAGGCGCGTCGCCCTGTCGGCGAGGACCAGGGCGCGCGAGCGCGCCTCCAGCGCCCGACGCATCAGGCCCTCGACTTCGTCGAGCAGGCTGGCGCCGGCGGGGGCGGTCACCCGCACCGTCAGGGCCCCGCTACCGTTGAGCGCGCCGGCGAAGACGCGCTCCCCGCCTTGAACGGTGACGGCGGCGGTCTCGCCGGTCACGAGGCTCTGGTCGAGGTCGGAAGCGCCGAGCTCGACGACGCCGTCGGCCGGCACCCGCTCGCCCGGCCGGACCAGGATGCGGGCGCCCGGCGCGAGTTCCGAGAGCGGGACGTCGCGCAGGCCACTCTCCGGGTCGGCCAGGGTCGCGCGCTCGCAGCGAAGCGTCACGAGGTTCTCCGCGCAGGCCCGCATGCGCCGCCGCATGGTCTGATCGAGGACACGCCCGGTCAGCAGGAAGAACAGCAGCATCACGGCGCCGTCGAAATAGGCGTGCGTGGCGCCCGACAGAGTTTCCGCCACGGACATCACGAGGGTTAGGACGACGCCGAGCGTGATGGGGAAGTCCATCGTGACCCGGCCGGCCTTGAGCCCGCGGAACGCGCCCTCGTAGAAGGGGCGCCCGGCATAGGCCGCGGCCGGCAGGGCGATGACGGCCTGGATCCAGTGGAAGAGGTCGCGGTTCTCCGGCGTCATATCCGAAACGTTGCCGGCCCAGACCGAGATGGCGAGCAGCATCACGTTCATCGACGCGAAGCCCGCCACCGCGAGCGCCCGAATCAGGCGTTTCGTTTCCGCGGCGTCCCCATCCGCGAGCCGGTCGGGGGCGAAGGGCTGAGCCCCGAAGCCGAGTGCCTTCAGGCTTCGCAGCAGGGTCTCGACGTCAGCCTCGGCACCCGGCTCCCAGGTCACCGCCAAGCGCCGGTCCGAGAAGTTCAGCCGAGCGGATGCGACGCCCGGCAGCTCGGCAAGGCCGCGCTCGATCGCGTTCATGCAGGCTGCGCAGCGGACGCCCTCGACGGCGAAGGCGGCGCGCGTCGCGCCGTCCGGCGCACGTGACACGAATGCGGCGTAGTCCCGGCCGAGGCTGGGCTTGGTATTGGCCTCGCTCCAGGCGGCGTGGGCCTCCACGTAGGCGAGCGCCATGTCGGTGCAGCACATCGGATGCTCTCCGTCAGTCCAGGATGACCCGGTGCCTGCGCCGGAACGTGACGTCGTCGCCGTCGAGCACCTCGACGACCAGTTCCCATTGGCCGGCCGACACGGCCGGAAGGCGCCCCACGTACAGGCCGGGAACGGTCTCGGCGACGGCCAGGGTGCGGTCGGCTCGCTTGTCGGTGGGCCGCTCCAGGCGGGTGCGCAGGGTCCGGCCGGTCAGTGGGGCGGCATCGGCTGCTTGGAGTGAAACGGTCACCGCGGCGCCCGTCTGCCCCTCCCGGGCGACCGTGCCGTCGAGAATCCAGCCCTGCGCGCTCTGAGCCCTGGCCCGCTCCAGTTCGGCGTTGTAGCGCTGGCTTGCCCGATAGGGTGAAGGCTCCTCCAGTCCGGACCAGGTCCGGACGGCGGATGTGACCAGGAAGGCGTCGGCGCAGGCGACGGTGCCGAAGAAGGCGGCGAAGATCGCGAACACGGTCCGGCCGGTCAGGCCCGCGCTCGGGGATGGCCGGGGGGGCGAGGCGGTGGCGGTCATGGTTGGGAAGCCTCAGCTGTCGGGAGCCTTGAAGGTGTCCTGAGCCCGAGCCGTCTCGCCCGTGGCCGGATCGCTGATGCGGAACGTAAGGGGCACGCTCGGGTCCTGGCGCGCCCCAGCGGGAGCGAAGATCAAGACGCGGAATTCCTGCGTCGAGTCGGACGGGACCGGCATGACGTCCGGCATGCCGCCGACCAACTCGACGCGCGCATCCGGCAAGCCTTCGACCGCCAGCGCGAAGTGCCGCTCCTCGGACCGCTTGTTGATGAGCCTGACTGTGTAGCCGTTGCGGACCGACCCGTCAGAGAGCGTCACGAAGAGCGGGTTGCGGTCGTGAAGTACGCTCAGGCCCGTGAAGCTGCGGGTTGCGAGGGCGTAGAGCATGCTGCCGCCCACACCGACCACCAGCACGCCGTAGAGCATCGTCCTGGGGCGCAGGATGCGGCTGACGGGCGGCCGGCCCGCCGCCCGGCTCCGGCAATTGGCCTCCGTGTCGTAGCCGATCAGGCCGCTCGGCCGCCCGAGCTTGCCCATGACCGTGTCGCACGCATCGACGCACAGCCCGCACTGGATGCAGTCCATCTGCAGCCCGTCGCGGATGTCGATTCCAGCCGGGCAGGCGGTGACGCAGGCGAAGCAATCGACGCAGTCTCCGGCCGGCTGGCCAGCTGCACGCAGCGTCGCGGCTCTCTTGGCGGGCGTGCGTGGCTCGCCGCGGTCGCCGCGATAGAGGATGTTGAGTGAGTGCTCGTCGGTGAGTGCGCCCTGGATGCGGGGCCAGGGGCACATGTAGGTGCAGACCTGCTCTCGCATGTGGCCGGCGAGCAGGTAGGTCGTCGCCGTCAGGATCAGGATGGCGATGTAGGCGACAGCAGGTGCCTGAAGGGTCGCGAGTTGCCCCACCAGGGTCGGCGCATCCGCGAAGTAGAGCACCCAGGCGCCCCCGGTCCACCATGCGATCATGAGCCAGGTCGCGTGCTTCACACTCCGCAGGGCGACCTTCGCGAGCGACCAGGAGGCGGCGTCGAGTTTGAGCCGCGCGCGCCGATCGCCTTCGATCAGGCGTTCGACGGCCAGGAACAGATCCGTCCACACGGTCTGAGGGCAGAGATAGCCGCACCAGACCCGGCCGGCGACCGCATTCATCAGGAAGAGCGTGAAAGCCGCCAGGATCAGCAGGCCCATGATGTAGGTCACATCCTGCGGCCAAAGCTCGATGGAGAAGAAGTAGAAGCGCCCCCTGTCCAGATCGATCAGCACGGCCTGGGATGGCTCCCCGGCACCCCGGTTCCAGCGGAGAAAGGGGACGAGGTAGTAGATGCCCAACGTGATCGCGAGCAGCACCCACTTGATGGTCCGGAAGGTGCCTCGGACCGACTGCGGCTGGATCTTCCTCCGCGCTTCGTAGAGAGCACCGCTGACCGCGGGAATGGCCGTACGTGTCGCCGCCGCGCCGAACTTCTTCGCCCGACCGGATCCGGACGGGACGGGTACGGCGGCCCGTGTCTCTGTTTGTTCGGCGAGCGACATCGGCAGTGTTCCAGGCCGGTCGAGGAGCCGGTCTGGATGTCGGTAGAAGGGACCTTCGGCGGCGGCTTTGATCTGGCTCAATCGGCACCGGGATCACGTCCGGCACCGGCCGCCGGTTTGGCGCAAGTGAGTGGGCGCGTGGAGAAAAGGTCTCGGGGCCGCATCCGATCGTGTCGCGATCGGAAGCGCCCCCGAAGATGGAGAGCCCCTTCTACTTGCCGCCGCCCAGGCTGTGCACGTAGACCGCAAGAGACTTGATGGTGGCTTGGTCGAGCCGGCCTTCCCAGGCGGGCATCACGCCCTTGCGCCCGTTCGCCACCGTGGCGGTGATCTGCTCGGGGGACGAGCCGTAGAGCCAGATCGGGTCCGTGAGGTTCGGCGCACCCATCTCGGAGTTCCCCTTGCCACCCTCGCCGTGGCAGGCGGCACAGTTGTCGGCGAAGACCGCCGCCCCCTTTTCGGCGCTCGAACCAGGCACCCCCGGCTTGCCGGAGAGAGAGAGGACATAGGTCGTCACTGCCTCGATCTCGTCGGGCTTGAGTATGCCGTCGCGCCCGAAGGCCGGCATGTCGCCCGCATGCGCCTCGCCGTTGCCGGAACGCGCGCCGTAGCGGATGGTCCGCTCGATCTCCTCGGCGGTACCGCCCCACAGCCAGTCGTCGTCCTGCAGGTTCGGATATCCGATCCGGCCGGTGGCGGAGGTGCCGTGGCAGCCCGCGCAATTGTCGCCGAACGCGGCCTTGCCGGTCGCGAGCGAAAGGCGCAGCAGGGCTGGATCGGCGCGGATCTCCGCGATGGTGGCGCTGGCGAGCTGCGCTTGGCCGCGCGCTCCGCGGTCGCGGCGGATCGCCTCGACTTCGTTCAGGACGGTTGCGCGCTGCGAGTAGCCGAGGACGCCGCGGGTGTAGCCGCTCACGAGCGGCCAAGCCGGGTAGGCGATCCAGTAGCCGACGGACCAGACGATCGTGGCGTAGAGGCAATAGAGCCACCAGCGCGGCAGCGGGTTGTTGTATTCGGCGATGCCGTCCCACTCGTGCCCAGTGGTCTCCGGGCCTGAGGGCGGGATGCCGGGATGGGCGGTGTCGGCCACGGCGATCAGTCCTCGATCAGGGGGAGATGGGCGGCCGCGTCGAACCTGGCGCGGTTGCGTGGCCAGAAGGCGTACAGGCACACGGCGAGGAAAATGCCGACGAAGTAGAGCAAGCCACTGGTCTGAGCGAAGGCGGCCGCATGTTCATAGGTCATGACGCTCACCTGAGATTCTTCTGGTTTTCGTAGATCTTGAAATCGACCATGGTGCCGAGGACCTGCAGGTAGGTGACCAGGGCGTCGATCTCGGTCGCTCGGGTCTTGTCGCCGCCGAAGTCGCGGACGGTCGCGCCGGGGTAGCGGCGTTGCAGGTCCGCAGCGCCCGGTCCGTCCGGGTCGCGCTGTGCCTTCAGGTCCTTTTTCGCGGAGGCGATCATCTCGTCGGTATAGGGGACGCCCAGCGTCCTGTTCGCTCTGAGGTCGTCGGCGATGGCGTCGGCGTCGAGCGGCCGGTCGAGGAAGGCGTAGGCCGGCATGATCGAGGCCGGCACCACGGCACGCGGATCGATCAGGTGCTCGCGATGCCACTGGTCCGAGTACTTGCCGCCGACCCGGGCGAGATCCGGGCCGGTGCGCTTCGACCCCCACTGGAAGGGGTGGTCGTACATGCTCTCGGCCGCGAGGGAGAAGTGCCCGTAGCGCTCGATCTCGTCGCGCATCGGCCGGACCATCTGGCTGTGGCAGAGGTAGCAGCCCTCGCGGATGTAGATGTTGCGGCCGGCAAGCTCCAGGGGGGTATACGGCCGGACGCCTTCCACCTTCTCGACGGTGCTCTTCAGGTAGAACAAGGGAGCGATCTCCACGAGGCCGCCGATGGCCACGACGAGGAGCGCGCCGATGAGCAGGACGATGGAGTTCTTCTCGAAGATCTCGTGCCTCTTCCAGAGGCCGGGCTGCGGGGTGGCCATCGGGCTTCTTCCATGATGCGTAGGTGGGGCGGGGCCGCGGGGATGTGCGGCGCCCGGTATCGGCTCACTCGGCCGGGACGAAGCCGGCGGTCGCGGAGCGCTCCCCGGCGGCCGGCGTGCCCTCGCTCTGCGCGGCCGTCCTGCCCGCGATGGTCATCGCGAGATTGTAGGCCATGATCAGCCCGCCGATCAGGAACAGCACCCCACCCAGCGCCCGGACGAGATAGTAGGGCTGCATTGCTTCGACGGTCTCGACGAAGGAGTATTCGAGGAAGCCCAGGGCGTTGTAGGCGCGCCACATCAGGCCCTGCATGATTCCGGCGACCCACATCGAGGTGATGTACAAAACGATGCCGAGCGTCGAGACCCAGAAGTGCCACTCGACCAGTTTCAGCGAGTAGACCTCACGCCGGTTCCACAGCCAGGGTACCAGGCAGTACAGGGCGCCGAAGGAGATGTAGGCGACCCAGCCGAGCGCGCCCGAATGCACGTGGCCGATGGTCCAGTCCGTGTAGTGTGAAAGCGAATTCACGGCCTTGATCGACATCATCGGTCCCTCGAAGGTGGCCATGCCGTAGAAGGCCAGCGACACGACCATGAAGCGCAGGACGGGATCGGTGCGCAGCTTGTCCCAGGCGCCCGACAGGGTCATCAGGCCGTTGATCATTCCGCCCCAGGACGGCATCCAGAGCATGATCGAGAAGGTCATCCCCAGTGTCTGCGCCCAGTCGGGAAGCGCCGTGTAGTGAAGATGGTGCGGGCCCGCCCAGATATACATGAAGATCAGGGCCCAGAAGTGGATGATCGACAGGCGGTACGAGTAGATCGGCCGCTCGGCCCGCTTCGGGACGAAGTAGTACATGATCGCCAGGAAGCCGGCTGTGAGGAAGAAGCCCACGGCGTTGTGGCCGTACCACCACTGGATCAGCGCGTCCTGGACGCCCGCGAAGATCGGATAGGACTTCGAGCCGAACACCGTCACCGGCAGGGCGAGGTTGTTGACGATGTGGAGCATCGCGATGGTCACGATGAAGGCGAGGTAGAACCAGTTCGCGACGAAGATGTGCGGTTCCTTGCGCTTCCAGAGCGTTGCCAGGAACACCAGCAGGTAGACGACCCAGACGACCGTAAGCCAGAGGTCGGCATACCATTCGGGCTCGGCATACTCCTTGGACTGCGTGACGCCCATCAGGTAGCCGGTGCCGGCGATGACGATGAACAGGTTGTAGCCGAGCACAACGAACCAGGGCGCGAGCTCGCCCGCGAGCCGAGCCCTGCAAGTGCGCTGCACGACATACAGGGAGGTCCCGATCAGGACGTTGCCGCCGAAGGCGAAGATCACCGCCGAGGTGTGCACCGGACGCAGGCGGCCGAAGCTCGCGTATTCGACGCCTAGATTGAGCGAGGGAGCCCAGAGCTGGAAGGCGATGATGGTACCGACCAGGAAGCCGGCGATCCCCCATACCATCGCGGCGAGTACGGTGAACTTCACCGGTCCCAGATTGTAGTTCGGCTTGCCCTCGATCTCCTGCGGCGGAGCCTCGATGGGCCGCGCCTCGTAGCGTTTGAAGATGGCGGCGATACCCGCGATGCCAGCGAGCGCGAACAGGGCCATATGGACGCTAAACGGCGCGTCGACCGCGTGGGCGGATGCGAGCGCGCAGAGGATCGCTCCGACGAGCAGGGCCGAGCCTAAACCGACCTCCCCCTCTGTCATGTATTTCGATGAAGGGATCGCGGCCATGGCTCGCTCGTTTCGCCTCGCGCTGGAACGGGTCACGCTGCGATTAGGAGGCGCGGAGAACCTAAGCTTTGATTTGAATCAACGGCTACCACGGACATTGAATCCGAGTTCGAGCCTGCTTGGCGGCCACTCGGCCTCCGCGGGCGAGCCGTAGGACCGGGGGCGCCGATATGGCGCCGGAGAATGCGTGCCGCCACGCCAGACGTTCGGGAACCGCGGTGGACGTTCCCCTACCGACGAAGGAGGCTCGCCGGAGACGATGCGCCGACGCTGGCTCAAGCTCCTTCAGGTGGCGACCTGGGCCAGTCGCCGCGGATCGAGGACGACGATCCTGGCCCGACCCAGCCGTACGAGACCTTGTCTCTGCCAATCGCCGAGAATCCGGCTGACCGTGAAGTAGCTGACGCCCGCCATCTCCGACACGTCCTTGCGCGTCACCGGTTTGCCGATTTCGAGGCCGGTCGAACCGTTGCGTCCGACCTGCGAGACGAGGCGAAGAAGCACGCTGGCCACGCGTGCTTCGACGCTCTTGTTCGTCATCTCCGCCAAGCGGTCGACCATCTCCCGCGCGCGGTCGCTCACGGTGTCGAGCGCGTTGGCCGAGACCGTCGGATAGCGGCGCAGCAAGTCCAGAATCTGCGCGGCGCCCCAGCTCAGGACGGTCGTGGGCTTGCTCGCCGTCGCGGTCGCCGGAAAGGGGAACTGTCGAAACACCGCGACGCAGCCGACGAGATCGCCGGGCCCCATGAAGCGCAGTGTCGTTTGCTCCCCTTCCGGATTCACCCGCGTCAGCCTCACCAGGCCGGTGCCGACCTGGAAGAGTTGGCTCGGCGCGTCGCCCTGGTGGAACAAGGTCGCTCCTGCCGGGAATTGACGTTGCGACGCCGCGTTCAGCAGGATCTCGGCGGTGACGCCATCCAGATCCGTAAACAGGGCGCCCTGAGCCAAGTTCGAGCGTGACAGCGCCTGGTTCATCGCCGGTCCTTCCTCCTGTTTGACTCCGCCGGGGCGGCCAAGGTTGAGCACGGGCAGCTAGGGCGCGATCGCCGCGGGGGCCTTGATCTCCCTCAAAAGGCGCGCCGGAGCCCCACGCGGATCCTCGCTCGCGTTCGTGCAATGAACGAGACCAAGGGACGGGAGGGGCGAAGCCCGCCGCATCATCTTGCCGTCGAGCCCGCCCACGGGCCTCGGCGGCAGGGGCGGGTTTTGATCCATCGCAAGGCCGATCGAGCGTTGTTCATGGGATGACGCTGGTGCTGGATAAGGAGACAGCACCGATGAACGTATCTTCGTCATCCCCGATGTGGACCCCGGTCCGGGCTTTCACGGCCCTCTTCATCTCGGCCGTCGTGCTCGGGGTGGCCATCCTGACGACTGCGTTCGCCCTCCTCGTCGCGACAGTCGTCTTCAATGCCGGCGGGGTGATCGTGCAAGTGCTGTTCGCCAGCCTCAAGATCCTCGGACCGGCGATCATCGCCATCGTCATCCTGACGAGCGCCTTGCTCGGCTCCGGCCGATCGGTGCGAGCCTGAGACGGCTCCGGGACGCGCCGAGTCGCTCGGCCCATTCGAGGACGAAGGCGATTTTTCAGCGGTGTGGCGATCGTGCCCGGCACGGCTGCCCACTCGCGGACACACGCATCGTCATCGATCCTGCCAAACAGGCAGACATCCCTGCCGGCATTTCGGCGTGCCGCTCAGGCCTGCGCCTTCGCTTTGGCGATCATGTAGTTCGCAAACCGGCGCCGTTTGCGCTACGGGTCTCCTTCCTTGGGGAAGGCTTTGATGGTGCCCCGGTTTGGGCTGGTGCTGCTTGCTGGTGTAATCGCGCTGGGCGTTTGCTCGTCGAGCGGTCCCGATTGTTCGGCAGAGAATGTTATCTCGACGGTCAAGAAAATTGATCGGCAAAAGATCGCAACTCATCCGGGGCTCATCTACGTATTCGATTTCGAAGCAAGTCGATACGAAGTGAATGCTATCCGAACTCGGCCCAAGGCTCCAAGCAGTGCACTTGCGCGGCAGAATTTCGCTTTGTGCCGGAGTTAACTAAAGCATTGCGGGACGGTCGCGCGAGCGACCCGGAGATGTTCCAATCGCTTATCACGAACATTATAGGGAGGCTTAGACTAAAGAGCTAAATGCCCCTATCGAGCACAAGGCAGAAAAGACTGATAAAGGCGATGACGGATATGTCACCGTGAAGGGTCTATAGGAACCAGACGCCAAGCGACGGTTCTTCGATGACGGTAATGGCTCCGCGTCAGAAGTATTTGGCGGAGCTTTCGCTAGCTTCCTCACCCGTTCCGCGAACCGCTCGGGATCGTCATCGGTCCCGAGTTGCTGAGCTGCTTTGATGAAGCGCTCGGATTGGGAGAGACCATCGTCTGCTCTAGAGTTCTGAGCTCTTCCAATTCGGGGCCGCTCTTCCGTTGTAGGAGGCGCTTTTTTCATCGCTCGGCCTGTCCATCACGAAAAGACATTATTGATGGCGTAGTGGGCCTTAGGGTCTCTTTGAAATTCGCCCTGAACGAAGATAAGAACGCCCTTTCTGGCGAGCCTTTCTAGATCTTTCTTGCTTGTACTCCAAGTCCTGCCAGTTAGACGTTGTGCCTCAGATACTTGAATTGTTTTGTTGCGAAAAGCGTAGGCTGCAATCTTTATCTCGTGCTCTTGCAAAGATTTCCAAAGCTCGACACCGAAAAACTGAGCGACGTCTCTGTCAGTAGATCTCTTGCGAGTCTCGTGATCGTTCCGCAGTGTTACGCGAACAACAACACCATAGATCGCCTCTTGCTTGAACTGCGGGTCAGGAAGCCCCCAATCCTGCATGCTCTCCCGTATGCGCCGCGTTCCCTCACGTGCCATAAGAACATAGCCGAGATAGCGAAGTGCATCCATCGTGTGATGGTTTCGGGATGCACGAGTTTTATAAATTGTATTCTCGTTGACCGGAGGAACGAAGCCGCCGGGGCTTTCGATTTCCAGTCTTTCAGGAAAGAACTTTATAGTGATTTCCGTTCCGCTGAAGCTATATGATCGATGGACACAAGCGTTGATCAGCGCCTCGTGCCATGCCCATTTAGGATACTCAGGCGTTGTAACGAATTTACCGTCTTTATTCAGCCACGTTACATCGTAATTTAGATCTTCAATCAATTCCGTTGAGCCAGCGATAATATTAACGAGATTTCCTTCAATGAATTTATCTCTTATAGGACTGTACGTATTTCCCGTCCCCTCGTGATCCGTAGCAAATCGCTGAATGCGAACCCTACATCCGGGAATGGTTTTGAGAGGGTCCTTCGCGGCGAGAAGAACTAGGCTATTCAGAGGAGCGACACTCTTGCCGTCGCTTGACACTAGATGGCGATCAAGCAAAATCTCTTCGTTCGTCCAATTTTTACGCCCCTCCCTTTCGCGGAATTTGTCACAGAAATCATTGATGATTTTGAGATCGAATTCATCGGGGTATTTGTAGGGTGCCTTCTCCATCTCGAAGGATAGCTCCTGGCGCGTCGCCCGAAAATCTCGCCTTTCCTCGTCGCTCATCTTATGACGAGAGTCTCCATACCTAATCCAAGCTTCACCCTTATTCGTTTCCACAAGCTTGCCCACGTACGGAATATATATCGCTATACAATAATCCTCAGATCCTTCGATCACGACAGGCACGATTTTGACTTCGGGCTTGGCTTGAGGGCACATTTTTGTATGACACTGCTCAAGCCTGTTTCTGAGATTTATTCCAGCGGCTGCGCAGCCCGTAGCTTCGCCCTTTGAGGTGGCGCCGAAAACGATCGTGCCGCCGTCGGGAGTGTTGGAGAACGCACTTAGGTAAGTTGTGAAGTCGTCGAAATGAACTTTTTCGGCGCGCTTGTATTCGATCCGCCGATCCTCGCCGAGAAAGCTCATCAGGCGCTGACTCAGCCGAACCCAGATGTCCCGTGGCGTCCAGAGTAGCGGGTTTTCTCCCATCTGATATGGGGTATCAAATGGGAGATCGAGTTGGCCGTCAGTCACGCTTTCACATCATATAGTAGGTCGAGCTAGGCTCGACACGCTATAGGTGGGGTGTCGAGCCTAGCTCGACACCCGGCTCATCGCTTGCGGCGCACCAGGCCGTTGATACGTCAGGCGCTTACCCACGCCGCCGCTCAAGGCCCGCGTTGCCCGCTCCACATCACACACACCAAGCTTCACCCAGTTGTTATACCGAAAGTCGAACTCAGCGAGATAGCGGTGCAGGTGCTGCTTACCGCAGTGCTGATAGACGGCCTTCATGCCGCGCTTGAAGACGGAGAAGTAGCCCTCGACGGTGTTCGTGTGGACGATGCCGCGCACGTACTCCTTGGCGGAATGCGTCGTCATCTGATGGTCCACGAACGTTCTGATGGTCCACGAACGTGGTGCCGATTTTCGCGTAGATGGCGGACTCGTCAGTGTGCAGCGTCGCTTCCTTGACGATGTTCTCTTCGATGATCGGGTGGATCGTCTCGGGCTTGAGTTCGTCCACGACGAGGACGACCTTCATCCTGTGATGAAAGGCACGCTTCTTCGGCTTGCCGGGCTCGCGAACAATGAAGGTCTCATCGGCTTCCACGATGCCGCCAGCGCCGGGAATGCCGCCAACGCCACCGAACGGGGCCAGAGCGCCTTCGCGCAGCGCCTCACGGATGCGGTGGGCCAGGAACCACGCGGTCTTGTACTGAACCACTAGGACGCGGTGCAGCTGGTGCGCGCTGATGCCCTTCTTAGAAGAGCACATCAGATGCACGGCTTGCAGCATCTTATGCAGCGGCACGCGGGCATGCTCGAACACGGTGCCAACCTTGACCGTGAACTGCTTCTTGCAGTCGCCGCACTTGTGGAGGCCCATGCGAACGCGGGCTTCCTTATTCGCCTTGATCTTGCCGATCCGGCCCATGCCGCCGCAGTGCGGGCACACCGGACCCTGCGGCCACAGCGTCTTCTCAAGCCAGTCGAACGCGGCTTCCTCGCAATGAAACTGGGGCTGGCTGAGAACGGACACAGCTCGGGCTCCGACGCTCAAGCCGTACCGCGAGACCGTCGGGTTTGCAAGCTACATAATCGCCTTCGCTTTGGACCAGAGGCCGGCAATTCGCGGCCGGACATACCCGACAAGCGGTTGCCGGACGCTCGCCGCTCCGCGGTTAAGAGGGGCCACCGCCGATCGGATCGACCGCCATCCGCGTGAACCACGGTAGGGGACTCATTCGGGTTCATTCCTCGTCATTAGAAAACGAGCGCTACGGCGGCCAAGTAGTTGCACGCCTAGAGATCATGACGTCCTCGACGTGGCGATAGCGGGCCAGCTGCTCGCGCAGACCGCGCACCTCGGTCCGGAGAGCGGCGTTGTGCTGCTAGAGCTGTTCCCGGTCAGGTAGCGACGGCCAAGTCGTTCTCGTAGCCGGCCGCGGCGATGTAGTTGCGGCACTCCTGCGGAGTGAAGCGCGTGAAGGCTTGGCGGATGGCCACCCAGAGATCCGGGATCGTGCGGGCTGCCGCGCTGCGTAGCAGAGTCTTCAGCTTCGCGAAGGCCTGCTCGATCGGGTTGAAATCAGGACTGTAGGACGGGAGGTAGAGCAGCCGCGCTCCTGCGGCCTCGATCGCGTCCTGTACGCCGGCGACCTTGTGGGCTGGCAGGTTATCCATGACGACGATGTCGCCCGGCTGCAGCACCGGGATCAGGGTCTCGGTGACGTAGCTGCAAAAGCGCCTGCCGTTCGTGGGACCGTCCAGCAGCGCGGTGGCGCACAGCCCGCTGGTGCGCAGGGCGGCGGTGATGGTGGTGGTTTTGTAGTGACCCAACGGGGCTGCAAGCCGGCAGCGCTCGCCGCGTGGTGCCCAGCCGTAGCGGCGCGCCATGTTGGTGGCCGCCGCCGTCTCGTCCAAGAACACCAGCCGATCCGGATCGAGTTCGGGCTGGGCCTCGAACCACGCCTCGCGGGCCGCTCTTACGTCCGCACGCTCCTGCTCAGCTGCGTACGTCGCCCCTTTTTCCAGCTGATCCCGTGGCGGGCAAAGAAGCGCGACAGGCCGCTCGTGCTGGTCTGGACGCCCTGCTCAGCCAGCCGGTCGCGAAGCTCGCGCAGGAAAAGACGCGGCTCCTGCTCGGAGGTCTCCAGGATCAGCGCGGCATGAGCCTCAATGCGCTTCGAGGTGTGATCGCCGCCCATCGGCTTGGAGGCGAGTTGGCCCTCGTGGCGGAAGCGCTCCGACCAGCGGCTGGCACTCGACAAGCTGACCCCGAAGCGGGCTGCGGCGCGATGGCAGGAGACGCCCGCCATCACGGCAGCCACGACACGCTCGCGCAGGTCCACAGACAGCGGTGAAGGCATGAGCAAGCTCCTTTACTCACCAACGCGCTACCCGCTAACCCGTCTCAAGCGGCGCGGGACCGGCTCTAGGTATGATCGACGATAGGTGATTGACAGTTAGCCCACCGCATCGTTCGGCGGCTGGAGGCTGATTGCCGAAGCCCAGCGCGCGGCTTCAAGGGGGCCGCTCGTGAGACCGATGCTAGCTAGACAGGGCAGCCTTCGATAAAGCCCTGATGCGGAATGCGAAGCCACCTGCCGAAAGAGGGAGGGCGCGCAACCATATCGATGGACGCGCCCCAAGGTGGTTCCCGGTCTCGGGGAAGGAACTGCGGCTCCTATAGACGATCCAGGCTCACAGAGGCGTGACTCTCCAGCCACAATCCACGCGGAGAGACTGTCATTTGAATGTCATGATAGACTAGGCTGTCGAAGAACCTCGTGCCGCTGAGGTGGCGCAAGGGGCAACAGGTGTGACATGGCCTCAATCCAAGAGCTGGCGAATGCCCTACGTAGCGTCGCCGTCAGCGGCATGAAACCTAAGACGCTTCCCGCCGCCGTGCGCGAGCGACACCCGGAGGCGACCAAGAAGAAGGTCGTCCAGGCTGCATTCTAAGCGTTGGCCGAGGGTCAGGACGGCAACCATGATCACCTGCACAGCTTCGCCTTGACGGAGCGAGCTGTGGACGAGGACGAGCCGGTGGAGGCGGGCAAGCTGCGTAAGAAGAAAAAGGACCGGAAGGCTGAGGCCGCGGGTCAGGCAGCCCACTAACAGTCCCTTTGCGTCGTCAGGCGCAACGCGACAGTTTGACTTGGCGGCGCTCGATACTGACGCGGACATAGCGGGCGAATGGCGAGCCGCCGATCCTTCGGTTCTGGCGGACCTCGTGCAGAATCATCTCCAGCGCCACAATACGCTCGCAGGGCTTGCGGTAGGCCTCTTCCAGTTCATCCAGGGCGGCGTTGATGCGCTCCGCCACGGTGCTGTCCGGCACGGCGGAGAGATGATCGACCTTGCGGAGGCAGCGGCTCACGGGCGTCATAGACTGACGTCTTAGGAAACTCTCCGTGGATGTCGAGCATCGTTAGCCGGCTGTAATCGAGGAGCTTCATACGCCAGCCGCAAGGCTCACGAGTGCCGACGTTGTTGACGAGGATGTCGGCGTCGGGAGACTGCGCGACGAGCGCCTCCACGCCTTCCATCGTCGAGAGGTCGGTGGCGACACCGGATACGTCGCTGCCTGGAACGGCGTCCCGGATTTGCCGCGACCGTTGACGACGACGGCCGCGCCGGCGCGCGCCAGCCCCTCGGCCGTCGCGCGGCCGATGCCGGCGGTGGACCCGGTCACGATGGCTTTCCTGCCGGTGAGATCGATATGCATGATGTCGGTTCCGTCTGGCATTCGCCTGTTGGGAAGAAGCCGTACGCCGGCTCGGCGGGCCTCGCGGTGAGGGCGGGCGAACCTCATGAGATCCTGGCGAGCGAGCGGAGCCGAGCCGAGGCACCGTCGGAGCGGATCCGACGTGGACTTGCCCGCCCGCCGTGCGGCCAGGGAGAGGCCGCCATGCCCCCTGCCAGTTCGCACCGATCGGGGAGCAGTGGTCGCTACATGGCTTCCGTGACGTACAATAGGATTATATTCTTGATTTCGCGATCGTTTCGACCATACTGCCGTTTTTGATCGGTTGTGCCGCGCGCGCTCGTTGCACCGTCCCAGCGACCACGACGACCATGGCCCCTCCGGGTTCGCCATAATCGGCCGTTCCACCCTCACTGCCGCAACTGCCAGAAGGCCCCCACTTCGGGGGCCTTCGTCGTTTCTGGAGATCCGCGATATGGGGCGCGTTGCTGCGCTCATAGTGAGGTGATGGACGTCGATGTCCCCCAACCGCGTTGCGAGCGACCGCCTTCCTTCTATCTTGAGCAGCCTGCCCGTCATCAGCATGCGGTCGCTCGAGGCTGTGCGCCCATTCTGGCCTGACGTCAGGCCGAGGGCAGCTTGCAACTCATCGACCGCGAGGCTGCAAAACGCACCTAGCAAGTGTGTATTGGCCGGATAGCACGCGTAGGACTGTGTTCGGTTGACGTCGCCGTTTGGTACGATAGAAATCCTGCTGCCTAGCTGAAGACGATCTCGGTTGCGCACGATCTTTCCTCCTCCAAGGCGGGATCTCCACTGTTGCCTCGTCTGCGTAGGTGCCAGGTAATCCTTCGGCAGCTCAGCCGCTTACGCACCACATTGTCGTCGATTTCCCAGGGCTTCAGGAGGTGATCATTCCCGAGGCAACGATCCCGCACGCGCCCTCACGCTTCCGAGGCCTCGCGAGCCTCGTCACGGCTACCGTGCTGCTACCGATCGTCCTCCTACTGCTCGGCCTATGGGAGGTGCAGCGCGGCGCCGATGATCATGCCCAGTTCGAGGCCGAACGGCAGCGGCTGGCCAGTCTCGTGACGGAGATGGAGGCGCGGGCGCCGCGGGACGAGCGCTTCGATCCCCACCTGCAGTTCCGCTACGAGGGCCGGAACTACGCCGGGCCGCTCGCCGTCGACAAGGCGCGTGAAGCCCGCGACGAGGCCGGGCTCCTTGCCTCGCTCATGGATTGGCGTCGCGTGCTGCCGCCGGTCGTCGTCGCGGGCGGTGCCGTGGCGGCAGGGCTCTCCCTCCTCGTGCTGCTCGCCGGGGCCGTCCTGGGCCGGCTCGGTCGCGCCTCGCGCGACGCCCTGGTGCTTGGCTTCTCGCTGGTGCGCCGGCTGCTCCCCGCGACGCTCTCGCTCCAGATCCTCGCGGCGACAGCAGGCTTCGTCGCCGCCGTGACCTTCGAGGCGGCGGCCCTCCTCCAGGGGGGCTTCGACGGCGGCGCGATGAAGCTCCTGGCGATCGCCGTCGTCGCGGTCGGCGCCGTCATCGTCGTCGCCGGCACGACCGTGCTCGGCCTGCGCCGGGCACTCGGGGCGTTCGAACCCGATCCGCTGCCCATCATTGGCCGGACGGTCACGCCCGCCGAGGCGCCGGGCCTGTGGCGCCTCGTTGAGGTACTCGCCGCGCGGCTCGGAGCGCTGAAGCCAGAAGCGGTGGTGGTCGGGCTCACCGAGGGCTTCTTCGTCAGCGCCGGTCCGGCGGTGCTGGAACCCGGCGGCACCCAGGCCACTGGCCGGATCCTCTACCTTCCGCTGCCCTACCTCGCCCTGTTGCGCGGCGATGAGGTGGCGGCGATTGTCGGCCACGAACTCGCTCACTACGCCGGCGGCGACACCACCTACAGCCAGCGCTTCCTGCCGATCTATGCCGGTGTCGGACGTTCCCTCGATGCGGTGGCCGAGGGCCACCAGGGCTCGCTCGGGCTGCTCGGGCCGTCGCTGCGCCTCGGCGTCTTCGTGATGGAGCGCTTCCATCTCGCTGTGCGCCACTGGAGCCGAGCCCGCGAATTCGCCGCCGACGCGGCGGGGGCGGGGGTGACCTCGGTCGATGCCTCGGCGCGGGCGCTGCTGCGCACCGGCGCGGTCGGGCCGCGCATCGCCGAGACGCTTCAGGCGGCGGCGGATGCGCCGGACGCGGCACCGAACGACCTCGTGGCCGCCGCGCTCGACCGCGCGATCGCGCAGGGGCTCGACGACCCGGCGGCGCATTGGCAGGAGGAGCAGGCCCACCCGACCGACACCCACCCGCCCACCCGCGAGCGCGTCGCCGCCCTCGGGCGCGCGATCGATGCCGACCTCCTGGCCGCGGCCGGCGCCGTGCCGCCGCCCCACGCCCTGGGGCAGCTCGCCGCCTACTTCGCCGACCCGGTCGGGCTCAGCCGGGCGGCGACCGGCGACTTCCTCGGCGCGCTGCGGGCGCAGGACGCGGCGTTCCGCGCGCATCTGGAGGCGACGGCGGCGGAGGTCGGCACCGAGGACCGGGTGCTGCGCGCGAACTATCGCCCCCGCGGAATCGCGCTCGCGGTGGGCGGCGGCCTCTTCGCCGTCATCGCCGCGGCGATCGCCCTGTTCGGCGTGCCGGGGATCTCGCCGAAGGACAACAACGTCGTCCTCGCAGTGGCGATCGGCCTCGGCGCGCTCCTGGGCGGAGCCGGCGCCCTCGTGCTGCGCCGGGGCGAGCCCGTCATCCTGGTCCTGAGCCCCGAGGGGCTGAAGGCGCCGGGTCTCGACCGGACGATCCCCTGGGACGACATCGCCGATCTCGACATGACGCTGAACCAGACGGGCATGGTCACGCGCCTGCTCCTACCGCCCGAGGCCGCTTGGCCGCAGCGTCTGCCGGGCCGGCACGGTACGAAGCTCGATGCGAAGCGCCGCATCGTCACGCTCGCGACCGGCCTGCCGCGCGGGATGAAGCCGCAGGATTTCGCCGACTTAATCGGCCGCTATCAGCACGCGGCCCAGGCCCGGCGTCTCCTCGCCGAGAGCGAGGGCGCCGCCCACAGATCCACCTCCGAAACTCAATCCGTCTGAGGCCCTATGACTGCACCGTCGGAACGCGCCGCGCCCCTACGCCTGCCGCCCCAGGGCCAGCACTGGATGGCCACCTTCTGGGTCCTGTTCGGTGTCTTGGCGCTCGGCGCCATGCTGGCGGCCTGCGCCGTCTACACGGCCCCGGCCGTCATCTCCGACTGGCAGGTTCGCGGGACGGCCCAGCCGGTCGCCGACGCCCGGATCAGCGAGGGCAAGTGCAGTTCGAAGATCGCCATCCACATCTGCGACCTGACGCTGAGCCTGCGCCGGCCCGCCGGCACGGTGACGCGCCGGGTGAACTACGTGTTCGCCGGCCTGCATGTCGGCGATTTTAGCGCGGGTGCGATGGCCGATCCCGCGCGCCCGGACCTCATCACCACCGATCTCGGCCTCGACCGATTGTGGAACCGGACGATCACCCTCGGGGTGATCATGGCGGCCCTCGCTGCGGCCATCCTCGGGGCGCTCGCCTCCCTTGTGCGCAATCGGCGGGCCGCCCCCGGTACGGCCGGATGAGCCGTCGTCCCGGATCGCCCAGATCAGCCGTCCGCCTGCTCGGCCGCCTCAAGTGCCTTCAGCACCGCCGGATCGCGGCCGTAGCGCCGGCGCAACCGCGTCTCGTCCGAATCGATCGTGTCGCAGCCGAGCTTCTCGACGGCGGCGGCGATCTGCCGGCCGCGATCGGCGTCGTAGGCGTCCTCGCCGCCCCAGTGATTGCAGCCCGTCCGTCGATCGACGTAGGCCACGACGTCGGCGGGCAGGCTCTTCCGGGCGGCGGGCGACATCGCGGGCTCGGCGCGCGCGGCCGCCTGCTGCGCGAGGCTCAGCACGGCGAGAAGCGCGGCGGAACTCAACGATCGGGTCATCGTCACACTCTTCCCTCGGAGATCGTGTCTCCGCTTAGCAGAGATCCGACGTGAGACGGGGACGCGCGAAGCCTCTGACCGCCTGCGCGATCCTCGCCGCTGTCTCGGTCGCGCCCACCGCGGCCGAGGGCTGGGGCGCCGCCCGCTTCGATCCACCCAAGACGATCGAGACCGCGACGGATGCGCAAGGCAGACAAATCACCTGCACCGTCTATCCCGATCTCGTCATCCGCGAGAGCGACACCGACACCCCCGCTCCCGAGGATGCGGCGCTCATCCCGATCCGCGGCGGCCCACCCGTGGCCTGCCGCGCCGTGCCCGGCCCGAGCGCCCGCAGGCTGGAGACCGGCGGCCAGCGCTTCCTCGGTCGCGCGGACGGGTTCCTCGTGTTCGAGGATGCGAGCACCAACGGCACCATGCCCTTCGCGGTGATCGACGCCGCGACCGGCCGCAGGCTGTTCACCGACACGTCGACTTACGACGGGATCGACCGTTTCGCGGTCGAGGGCGGCGTGCTGCGGCTCGGCTTCCGCCGCGGGGTGCAGGGCGCCTGCTCGATTCCACAGCAGGGCGCCGCCTGCTGGGCGCGGATCGTGCGCGAGGAAAAGCTTCCGCCGCCGGTCGCAGCCCTACCCGGGCCGGCCAAGGCTTGCGCCGAAGCCTATCGGGTCGGGAAGGCACCCAAGGACACCCAGAGCATCGTCTCCTTTCCCGTGCGGCTCGTCTGGACCGGCAGCCTGATGGTCGAGGCCGACGGTCCGGTGCGATGCCTGCCGACCCCCTGACGCTGCGCCCGACTTCAACCCGGACCCGCGCTGCGGGCCGATCCTCAAGGAGAAACCGCCGCATGATCACACGCCGCCACGCCCTCGCCGCCGCCGCGCTCCTGCTCTGCGCACCTGCGGCCTGGGCCGATCCAACAGTCGGCCTCGCGGAGCGCCGGGCGATCGCGGCCTACCGCGAGAGCCGCTACCCGGCGCAGGAGAAGGCGGTCCAGGAGGCGGCGGGCTTCCCCGTGCTGGTCGAGGTGGCATGGGACCAGCTCACTATCCCGGGCGACGCGAAGTACTATTCCGATCCAGATTACTTCGAGAAGACAATCTTCGAGCCGCTGGCCGCCGGGCTGAAGGACGTGACCAAAGACCAGATGGGCCGCGATGCCTTGCGGGAGAAGCTCAAGTCGGTCCGCATCCGCTTCGACGAGAAGACAGCCCCAGCCTCGAACTACCCTAACGGCTTGAAATTCGACGGCGGCGTGCTCGACGTGAACTGGCGACCGTACGCGAACGTGGCCGACTTCAAGGATCGGGTCGATGCCGTGGTCAAGGTGCTGGAGAAGAACCTGTGAAGGTTCGCGGCCGGCCGGGGCGCGGCGTTGCCGCGTCCGTCCTCGCGCTTGCTCTCGCCCTCTGCGGCGGAGCCGTGGCGGAGCCGATACCACGCTCGGGCCGCTACGGCAGCATGGCCGTCGTGGTGCGGGATGGGCATGTGGCCGGCGTGTTCGCCGAGAGCCGCGGCGGGGCCGACGGCATGCCGTCGTTCAGCTGCATCTTCCTGCTGCGCGGCACGCTCTCGGGCGCCCGCGCCGCGGTCACTACTTGGTATCCAGGCGAGACTGAGCGCATCACCGGTGCCTTTACCTTCACAGCGGAGGGGGCCGAGCTGGCGCTGGCCGAGGACCATGGCGGTTGCCCAATGGCTACGGGCAGCATGGTGGGTAAACCCTATGCTCTGCTGAAGGGGGCGCCGGAGGCCGGGTCGGAGCCCGAAAGCTGGCAGGGGGTCGGCTTGGTGACGGCCCGACGTGCCATTTTCCGGCCCGAGCCCGGCCCCGCCCCGCGGCGCGGTTCCTACCTCGTGGAGAACGATCCGGTCGCGGTGCTGGAGCGCCGGGAAGGCTGGGTGCGGGCGCTCTACCAGGGCGGCAAAGCCCCGTTCGTGGGCTGGTTGCCGGCGGCTGACCTCGCTGCGGCGGGGCCCTAATATGCCGCGCCGGCTTTCATCCCGATGCAGCCACGTCTTCCGACAGCCTTAGCCGCGATCATTCTGTGCGCCTCCGCCGCTGCGGGACCGGGTCGAACCGCGTTGCGGGCAAATGTGGAGGGCTACGCGATGGCGGCCTGCCTGACCGGGCAGGTGCGGTGCAGGCTAACCAAATTGCCGAGGCTAATCGGCAGCCAGCACAGGGCGACCAGGATGAGGCCAGTCCACTCACCCCGCTCAGGAGAGGTCCAGGCCTTCCCAAGGCCGCGCAGGACGTAGAACGTCTTGGCCGCCAGGTAGGCGGTCAGCCAGATCAGCAGCGGATGCAGCACAGGCGGCATGGGCGCGATCCTCACCGCGCCCAGGCTCCATTTCGGTGATCAGTGGCCAGGGGCGCTGAGCGCAGCCCCAGGCTTATCATGGGTGCCAAGGCGTTCGACCATCGTGGCCGTCGCCGCGTTCATGCCGATCACCTCGACCGGGATGTTGTGGTGACGGAACTTGAGCACCACCCGGTCCAGTGCGCTGATGCTGGAGATGTCCCAGAAATGCGCCTCAGACAGGTCGATCACCACCCCTTGCAGGTCCTCCTCACGGAAGTCGAACGCGGAGTGGAGCGCCTCCGCCGTAGCGAAGAAGATCTGCCCTGTCACCCGGTAGGTGCGCACGGCCCGTGCCTCGTCGCGCGAGGAGGCGATGCCGAAGAACTTCGTGACCTTGTGGGCAAAAAAGCAGCCCGCTGAGGATCACGCCGAACAGCACCCCCTTGGCCAGGTCGTGGGTCGCCACGACAACCACGACGGTCCCGAGCATCACGAAGCTGGACGAGCGCGGGTGCGTGATCAGGGAGCGGATCGACCGCCACTGGAAGGTGTTGATCGCGACCATGATCATCACTGCGACCAGCGCCGCCATCGGGATCTGCGCCACGTAGGGGCCGAGCACGACGATCAGGAACAGCAGGAACACGCCGGAGAACAGCGTGGAAAGCCGTCCACGACCGCCCGATGACACGTTGATCACCGACTGGCCGATCATCGCGCAGCCGGCCATGCCGCCGAGGAAGCCGGAGGCGATGTTGGCGGCCCCCTGCCCCGCGCACTCCCTGTTCTTGTTGGAGGTGGTGTCGGTCATCTCGTCGACGATGGCCGCCGTCATCAGGCTTTCCAGCAGGCCGACCATTGTCAGCGTCAGCGAGACCGGCAGGATGATCTGGAGGGTCTCCCAGGTGAACGGCACCTGCGGCAGCGCCACCCAGGGCAGCTCGTTGGGCAGAGTGCCCATATCGCCGACTTTGTGGATGCCAAGGCCGAGATACATCGAGACGGCCGTGAACAGTATGATCGTGACCAGCGGCGGGGGCACCGCCTTGGTCAGGTACGGCAGACCGTAGATGATCAGCAGGCCAACCGCTGTCATCAGGTAGACCGTGGTCCCCTGCCCGATCAGCTTGGGCATCTGCGCCAGAAAGATCAGGATCGCCAGCGCGTTGACGAACCCGGTCACGACCGAGCGCGAAACGAAGCGCATGAGGTTGCCGAGCTGGAGCGCACCGGTCGCGATCTGCAGGATACCGGTCAGGATCGTGGCGGCGAACAGGTAGCCGACGCCGTGATCCTTCACGAGCCCGACCATCAGGAGCGCCATCGCGCCAGTGGGGGCCGAAATCATCGCTGGGCGGCCCCCGGCGAACGCGGTCACGACCGCGATACAGAACGAGGCGTAGAGCCCGACTTTCGGGTCAACGCCTGCAATGATGGAGAATGCGATGGCTTCGGGAATGAGGGCGAGGGCCACGACCGTGCCCGCCAACAGCTCACGCGTGACGTTCGGAGCCCATTCGCTCCGCAGGTGAACCAAATCCATAGGTAGGTAAGGCTTTCTTCGTCCCAGGCGCGTCGTGTTCAGCGCGTGGGGCTCGCAACAGGGCGGGTCAGCCTCCGTAGAGGTCTGTGACACAGAGCCGTGAATTGCGTTGTCCGGCGGATCGGCGGCCGGAAGATCAACCCCGCTCCACCGACTCGAGAAATATCAGCAGCTTAGCGACCCGTTGCGTAACTGTGTGTACCATACGTGTGCACCACTGCAAAGCCTAGCTTTTCGGCCATCACCGCTGCAGAACGAGCTGCCCAGACCATTTGAAGAATAGACTGTCCCCGCCGTTTGGACTGGGACCATAGACGATGAAAGGTAAGCCACTCTGTGGATGAAGCCGGAGCGCAATGCTCCCATTGTTGAACGGGTTTGGATCGGTCCACTCTGCCTCAGCCTCACCCCAGACGATTCACCCCGGTTGATTCGCGCTCTAGAGCGCGGACTCATTAAGCTCGCAGCCAAACCCGGAGGGCTGCGAGCTTGACGCTGGCGAGGAAGTTGTCTGGGTCCTTGTCGTAGCGTGTGGCGATGGCCCGGAAGTGTTTGATCTTGCTGAAGAAGCGCTCGACAAGATTGCGGTACTTATACAAGAAGGGGCTGAAGGCCAGCACCTGCTTGCGATTGGGCATCGGCTTCACGTTCGCCCACGCTCCTTGCTCTGCCATCCGGGCCCGCAGCGCGTCGCTGTCGTAGGCCCGATCACCCAGCAGGATCTGCCCCGCACCCAACCCGTCCAGCATGTCGGCCGCCGAACGCCCATCATGCGCCTGGCCTTCCGTGATCTTGAGCGCCACGGGACGGCCCTCGGCATCCACCAGCGCGTGGATCTTGCTCGTCAGGCCGCCGCGCGAGCGACCCATGCCACCGGATCCGCCGTCATTTTTTGGGCGCAGGCCGCGTGCTGGTGCACCCGCACGCTGGTGGCGTCGATCATCTGCAGATCGCCCTCGTAAGCCTCTGACACCGCATCCAGAAGCCGGTCCCAGATCCCGCGCTTGCGCCAGCGCGGGAAGCGGTTGCCGCAGGTCGTGTAGGGACCGTAGCGCGCCGGGATGTCGGCCCAGGGCGCACCCGTGCGCAGCCGCCAGAAGATGCCGTTGAGCACCCGCCGGTCGTCTACCCGCTCCTTGCCGCGAACGTCCGTCGGCAGAAGCGGCTCGATCACCCCCCACTCCGCATCCGTCAGGTCAAACCGCGCCATCCAGAACCCTCCGTCTCAAGAAGGCTAACGACGACACGCCTTATCCGTGCCAGCCGTTATGGGTTCACGACCTAGCACTACTTTGGCAGGTTGAGGGAACGCAGCGGGTGTTCGCGGCTTCGCATGCCACGGCGATAGACGTGGGTGATCGCGATGTCGGATGCGGGCGGATGGCGCGACGATCTGGATCGATGGCTGCAACCGTTCCTGGCTGGCCTGTCGCATCCGGCACGCCGGGCGATGTGCCCATCCTACGTGGCCGGGCTCATCGGCCTGGGTGATCGCAAGAGCGTCCAGCCGATGGCGGCTCGGGCCGATGGGGTTTCCTACGACCGGCTACACCACTTCATCGCGGCCGGGATCTGGGATGAGGGTCCGCTGCAGCGGGCGCTGCTCGGCGAGGCCGATCGCCTTGTCGGCGGGGCGGATGCGGTCCTGGTCGTCGACGACACCGCGTTGCCGAAGAAGGGCAACCGCTCCGTCGGGGTGGCGCCGCAATATGCCACGACGCTGGGCAAGACCGCCAACTGCCAGACGTTAGTGTCGCTGACGCTGGCACGCGGCGAGGTGCCGGTGGCGGTCGGCCTGGCGCTGTTCCTGCCCGAGACTTGGACGAGCGACCCGCACCGGATGAGCAGGGCCGGTGTCCCCGAGGACCGGCGCGAGGCCCGCACCAAGCTGGAGATCGCCGTCGCGGAGATCGACCGGGTCCGGGAGGGGGGCGTGCGCTTCGGCTGCGTGCTGGCCGATGCGGGTTATGGGTCCGCCCCGTTCCGACAGGCCCTGAGCGCGCGTGGCCTGACCTGGGCTGTCGGGATCTCGGGACGCAGCAAGGTCTATCCAGCCGACGTGACGATGATCTTCCCCGTCGCGGGGCGCGGACGACCGCGCAAGCGTCACGTCCCGGATCAGGTCTCGGTTGCGGCCGAGACGATCCTGGCAGACATGACCGGCCGGGCGGTGGCCTGGCGGCACGGCACCAAGGGTCGGCTGCGGGGCCGCTTCTGCGCGTTGCGCGTCCGGATGGCCGACGGTCCGACCCAGCGGATCGGCACAAAAGGCAACCAACACCTGCCCGGTGACGAGGTCTGGCTGGTGCGCGAGGAGCGCGGCTCGGGCGAGCGCAAATACTACCTCACGAACCTCCCCGCCGACGCGACCCTCAAGCAACTGGCCGCAACGATCAAGGCGCGCTGGATCTGCGAGCAGGCGCACCAGCAGATGAAGGAGGAACTCGGCCTCGACCACTTCGAGGGCCGCTCTTGGACCGGGCTGCATCGCCACGCGCTGATGACGATGATGGCCTACGCCTTCCTCCAATCCCGGCGCCTCACAGCGACGGGACGGAAAAAAAAGAATCGCCTGCCCACCGCCCCAGCCCTCGATGCCGGCCATCCGCCAAGCCATCCTGGATCACCTCAGCCGGTCACCACCGCGGCGATGCCCGTACTGTGAGGCCGCCCTCGACCAGCCACCTTGAAGGCAATCTGCCAAAGTAGTGCTAGGGCGTCTCTGCAAAGGGTTCACGGATGGGGTTAGCGGCCCCATGTGGGCTTGATGCGACGCTTTGAACTGACCGATGCGCAGTGGGAGCAGATCGCCCCGTTGCTGCCTCCGCAGAAGCCGCGCACGGGCCGGCCTGCGGAGGATCACCGCCAAGTGCTCAACGGCATGCTCTGGATCCTGCGCACCGGCGCACCCTGGGAGGATCTGCCCGCGCGCTATGGTGCTGTGGGAACGGTGTCGAGCCGGTTCTACCGCTGGCGCAAGGCCGGTGTGTTCGACCGTGTGCTGCAGCGGCTGCAGGCACAAGCGGATGCCCGCGGCGATCTCGACTGGGACCTGCACTTCGTGGACGCCACGGTGGTGCGCGCCCACCAGCACGCCGCCGGGGCCCGCCGGTCCGGCGCCATCGGGGGGTGAGGCAACGGTCGAGGGCGGGGGCGAGGCGCTCGGGCGCAGCCAGGGCGGGTTTTCCACCAAGCTGCATCTGCGCGCCGAGGGCGGGGGCAAGCCGATCACGGCCGTGCTCACGGCGGGCGAACGCCATGAGCAGTTCGCGCTGGAAGCGCTGATGGACAAGGGTGCGGTGCCGCGGCAAGGACGAGGCCGCCCGCGCCTGCGGCCCCGTCGGACAGCGGGTGATCGGGGTTACTCCAGCCCACCGGCCCGTCGCCGCCTCAGGCAGCGGCGGATCGAGCCGGTGATCCCGACCCGCAAGGACCAGCTCCGCCAGTTCGACTTCGACAAGGCCGCATACCGCGAGCGCAACAAGGTCGAGCGCTTGATCGGCCGGCTCAAGCAGTATCGCCGCATCGCCACCCGCTACGAGAAACGGGCGGCCAACTACCTCGCCATGGTCACGCTTGGCATGACCATGCTCTGGCTCACATGACTTTGCAGAGACGCCCTAGACGTGGACCGGTTGAATGCCTCGGCTGGTTCTCAGCCGACCGGACGAGAAGAACCCAGCACAGCGCGGTTGGATGGAGCATTCGCTGCAAGCCGGAAGATATGCGTTTTTCCAATCTGAGATCGACTGGACGGCATATTGCCAAACGGATTTCTCCACGAGGCATAAAGGAATATTGTAAATCGACGTCGTTATGTGAGCAGAGGCCAGAACGCCGACCGCAAGGGCGAGTTCAGTTCTATAATCCTCTGGATCAATCCAGAGTGCATCCTGATTCGCGAGCGCAAATCCAGTGTTTTCTAGGCCCATCAGGGCGACATGGTCGACGAACGGCAAGTTGCGAGCAATCCATTTGGAAGTCTCGACGAGCATTGGTATTGTCAGTTTGTGCAGTACGATTCGAACTTCGATCTTTTGGCTTTTGTCCTTCAAACGAAGGATGCCCAGAATTGTCTCGTCGAACGCGCCCTTTGCTTGAACGATGTAGTCGTGCAAATGGTCCGAGGCGGCATAAATTGGAATGCCAACGCAGATGTTGGGGTGGCGCAGCGCTGCCCAGGCTTCGGTCACGACCGGGTCCGCGAAGGCTCGGCCGTTGCTCAGGACGTGAAGCGCCGTCCGAGGCAGGGTGTCCCGTGCCTGGGCGAGAAGCGGCAGGAAGCGCTCCCATTGCAGCAATGGCTCGCCCCCCGTGAAACCCAAAGATTTCACATTCGGGTCCACCAGCGGCAACGCCGCAGCGATTTCATCGAAGATCCAGCTATCGTCAGCCCGCTTTGGAGGCTGCGAACACATTAAGCAGTAGTGATTGCATCGCTCTGTGACCAAGAACGAGTTGTGCTTCGCGCTTTTTCTATAGAGCACGTGGGCGCGTCCAATCCGTGGATTGAAGCCGATGACGTCGCCGTCGCCGACGTAACTCAAGCTCTTTGAGAAATGCGCGGTCCGAGCGAAGTCTTGGAGATCGTTGGGCTCAAGCGCGTTGTCTTCGAACACGATGACCGACCGGTAACCCCGTTCCGAGGCAACGGAAGCATCGGCACGGCTGTTCACTAGCGCAGCGTCATCGTTCGTTATTGGTCCGTCCGACGCTACACTTCGTGCTCGGAGTACAACGCCGCCAACCTGCTGATCGAATCCATGACTGGCGAGCGCGGAGGCTCGCAAGGCGAGGGGCTTCATTACTGGACCCAACGTCTCAAGATTGCAGCATCTTCAGGTGAGTTTTCGAGCAGGTCGATCAGCAGCTTGAAGATGCCCATCTGCCGGTTGCAGAACTCAGACAGCGGCTTGATGCCAGTATAATCATCATGCGTCGCATGGTGGTAGACCGGATCAGCGCCGCAATGAGGCTCAAAGACACAGCTTGAGCATTGCGGAGCACATTGCGACAGCGAGCCGCTAATGATGGCAGTCAATTTATCAGAGTAGACGAGTGACAGGTAATCGTCCTCGTTCAGGTCGCCGAGTTCAAACGTTGTGTCGCCCATTTCGGCCAGCATCCGCCCTTCATCAGAGGCGAAGACCTTGCCGTCGTAATTGTAGACGAGTGCGCCGAGGCCGATACCGGCTGGGCTGCGCAGATCGACATAACCAATCGGGCGATCAGTCAGCATGCGCTTGAGCAGGATCGCCGCATAAAATTCAGGGAAATGGTTGCCGTTCTTGTTGATTTTAAGGATGTAGCGCAGGCCGCGCTCGTAGAAAGCAAGCCAATCGTCGGAGTCGTATTTCGAGATCTGCTTGGTTTTTACAGCAAATCCGTATGGCGATAGCGACCGTAGAAAGATGCCGTCGAGACCAAGCGCGAGGTATTCGTCCACGATCTGCTCGACCCGTTCGAGACTGGCGGCCGTCGTCGTCATCAGCGCGCCAACACGGTCCTTCCCCAGAAACGATTGGGTCCGCCGAATCCCATCGACGGCAAGGTCGTAGCTGTTCCCGCCGGGGCGCGGCCGGTTTCGGTTGTGGATGTCGGCTGGGCCATCCAGCGAGGTGGATATCAAGACGGAGTAATCGCGGCAGAAAATCAGTATCTCATCCGTTAGCAACGCTAAGTTAGTTGTGATCACAAACTCGACGAGTTTGCCCGCGATCCGCGCTTGCTCGGTTGCAGCTACTACCATGAGCTTGATCAGATCGAAATTCAGCAGGGGCTCGCCGCCCTGAAACTCGATTTTGATCGCATCTGACGGTGAAGCTATAGCGACCGCAATGCCGCGCATGGCGGTGTCGACGTGCATGTCGAAGCGATCTTTGTCGGTGCTACGGCGCGATACTTGGCAATAAGGGCAAGAATGTTCGCACCTCAGTGTCACCACGAAGATATGAAGCGGGGTAGGCGTTCGCAGGAACGCCATTCGGCTGCGCATTCGCAACGCAAGCAATTGAAGCTGCGATCGCTGGCCTTTCTGAGCCACAAGCAACTTTGCGAACGCGCGCTCGTACAGTCCGTCGCCCGGGATGATGTCCAAGGCGATGATCCGCTCCAATTCATGACGGGACAGGAGCAGCATGTCGCCAACCAGATTGGCGGCGACGTAAGTGTCTGCGCTGATGGGTTCGAAGCGCATTGGCAAGAGTAGCAGTTCGCTCTTTGCAGCCGGCTGAAACGCAGCGGCCGGCTCAAAACGCGACATGATTCACCTATCTCCGTGACGAATCTTCTTGGGCCAGAGCACCGAACGCCAGCGACATGACAAGATCACGGATGTGATTGGTCTCCCTCGCGATCTTCTCGCGAAGGTTTTCATCGGTAACAAGATTAAGAAAGCGTTCTTGCAAATCTCGGGGCGTCGCCAGTCGGATTGCCTTTGGCGATTGGGCTGCCACGAGGTGGCAGATCAGGCGATCACCCTCTGCATTGATTTGACATGTGCCGATTGCGATAAAGCGATACGCAGCAGCTTGCAATGCGCCGAGGCTTTGTGTTGCCCGATCGAACGTCACACAAGTTTCTAGCACCGAAATAAGCTACCGGCTCGAATGATGCGACGAATGGGATGAATGCGACGAGTGGGAACGGTGATCGGCGAACATCACGCCGTCCGCGCCGCGTCCAACGGTGAAGCTCAGAAGATCTTTACCAGTGGAGACGAACATATTTGCTTCAGGCAACACCTTGCCGGAAAGCTGAGAATCCGTTGCACCAGAGGTGGGGACATCGGCTTTGGCCTCAGTCGCGACCATAACAGTCGCGCCAGGAAAAGCTGCCAGAGCGGCTGCCAACGGCAAGATGTTCGGACGCTTCTTCGTGGACATTCGATCCCCCGATTCGCAGAGGCAGATTCTCGCATACCCATGTACGCGACCGCTCAGGATAGTACTAAGGGCGTATGCCTTGGTGTCAAGCTAAAACAGAACGGGCGGTAGTGACGCGGTACTTGGCATCAAGCAGCTTGCATACGGCTCACCCAGTAAAGCACACATGACCGACCTATCGGCCAGATTGGTGCAAAACTCATTTGAGGGCGTTTGATTTGGTGGCAATCCATTGAGGAAGGGGAGCGCAAACATGCGACGGATGATTGGAACCTTGGAACTTTTGGCGGATAATTGCCATCTGTGCTGGTCCCGTTTTGAGCCGGATCCAAGAGGTAGGTGCCGCCTCTCACCGTCACGCAGCGCTCTCTGGCTTCGATCCTATCGAAGTATGCACGGGCGACCCTCTATAAGCTCGGATCAAACCGTTGTTCCCGTTCTTCCCGCAAGGGTGCTTTTAGCTACGAGGGGCGCGCCAGCCCGCTGATCGTGCCTCCTCCTCCGTGCAGAACATGCGCTCTCCGCTACCTTCATTGATCACGGTGCGGTCGTAATCGCGCGAACCGGGTATGTGGTATATGCGGTCGCCCTTCCGATTGACGTTGCCTTTGATCTCGCAACCAGCGGCCGTTCTTGCCGGCGGCTTCACGGATCGAGGCTCGGCCGTTGCCGCTTCGGCCGGGCGCGTTCCCGTATCAGCGGCGCGGTGTCCTCTGCGCCAATCCCATGGTGGGGTGAACTGCCCGACCCAGATCCCGCGCTTCTCAGCCTTGGCCTCTTCCTCGTGGCGCACATAGGCGGTGGAATACTGGCGGTAAGCCATGCCCCACCCTTGGGCTACGAGCCAGGCATTCAAGTCCTCGCCGCCTGTCCGGCAGACAGCGACTGAACGGCCATAACGGTCCTTGTCCACCACCTCACAGGCGACGTTGCCGTGGCCGATCTTGTCGGAGAGCGCGAACGCGGCGCGGCGCCCGCAGGGATAATCCTTACCGTTGGCATCTCCGCACATCTGAGCGCTCTCAGGCGTATCGACGCCCTGCAGCCTGAACCGGGTTCCACGAATGTCGAGCGTGTCGCCATCAATCACAGATGCACGCCCGTTAATCGTTTCAGCCTTCACAGCTGCCCCCGAGAGAGCTACCACTGCGGCAACAAGAGCAAGCCTCACTGGGAGCACTCCTTCGTTGATGCGCTTAGCACTACCTGGGCACTTTGAAGAGCGTTGGGCGTTCTGATCCTGCGGTGGCACTGCGGGAGACGGACATGGCCGAGAGACCGTTGGGTCAGGATCTCGATGCGTGGCTGGTGCCGTTCCTAGCTGCGATGGGGCGCAAGACGCGGCGGACCTGGGCGCCGCTGTACCTGCGCGGCCTGCTCGGCCCCGGGGATCGCAAGAGCCTGCAGCCGATGGCCGCCCGTCTCGGGCTGCCGGGCCACGACCAACTGCAGCACTTCATCGCCAGCCCGGCCTGGGACGACGGCCCGCTCTGGGCGGAACTCACCCGTACCGCGGACCGGCTGGTCGGCGGATCCGATGCCTGTCTGGTGATCGACGATACGGCGCTGCCGAAGAAGGGCACGCGCTCGGTGGGCGTGGCGCGCCAGTACTGCGGGCACCTCGGCAAGAAGGCCAACTGCCAGTCGCTCGTCTCCCTCACCCTGGCGCGGGGCGAGGTGCCCGTGCCGTTGGGCCTGCACCTGTTCCTGCCGGAGGAGTGGGTCGCCGACCCGAAGCGGTGTGAGCGGGCAGGTGTGCCCGAGGCGGCGGTGGTGCCGCAGAGCAAGGGCGAGATCGCGCTTGCCGAACTCGACCGCCTGCAGGCCGAGGGCGTTCGCTTCGGTGTGGTGCTGGCCGATGCCGGCTACGGCTGTAGCGCCGTGTTTCGGCATGGCCTCGACGCGCGCGGGCTGACCTGGGCGGTGGGGATCGCCAAGAAACAGAAGGTCTACGATCCCGACGTGCGGCTAGTGGAGCCGGGCGGCAGGGCGCGCAGACCCGTGCCGGATCAGGAACCGCGGGAGGCCGAGGCGGTTCTCGCCACGCTGCCGTGGCGGCGCGTGACGTGGCGGCAGGGCACGAAGGGCGCGCTCGCGGCCCGGTTTGCCATGACCCGCGTGCGGGTGGGCGACGGTCCGATCTGGGGCAACAATCGCCACCTGCCGGGCGCCGAGGTCTGGCTGGTGGGCGAGTGGCGCACCTCGGGCGAGCGCAAGTACTATCTCTCGAACCTGCCGCCCCGCACGACCCGGCGCGCCCTGGCCGGCACAATCAAGGCGCGCTGGGTGTGCGAGCAAGGCCACCAGCAGCTGAAGGAGGAGCTGGGCCTCGACCACTTCGAGGGCCGCTCCTGGACCGGCCTGCACCGGCACGCGCTGATGACGTGCATCGCCTGCGCCTACCTGCAGCACCTGCGCCTGGCTGGGCCCGACCGGACGGATGGGGGAAAAAAAGGTGGCCGGCCTACCGGGACCGCCACTGTCTCCGAGCCTGCCGGCCGTGCGGCAGGCCATCATCGGCCGCCTGTTCGTCGATCTCATCCCACCGGTGCGATGCCCACACTGTCGGCGCCGCTTCCGGCTGCCATCTGACCTCAAAGTGCCCAGGTAGTGCTAGGCTAGCCTGGAGGTTCTTGGTCTCGGCGTAGGCGAAGAAATCGAAGGTCGTGATGCGGCCCTCGATGTCGATGCCCTACTCCGCGGCCCAGTTGAAGGCGATGACGATGGGCGACATCTTCCGCTTCTGGGTCCCGTAGGCTCTGTCTGCGTCCCGCACCTCGTAGGCGTGGAACAAGTTCGGCCGCCAGACCGGCATGCCGACCCGGTCGACCACCGTGACGATTCTCTCGCCAGGCAGCATCTCGTGGGTCTTCAGGCGCCACGGGCGAGGCTTAGGGTAGAGTGTGGGCATGGCGACGATCCGACGTTCCGCCGACCCCGCGCGGCCACATCGTCGTTCGCCGGCGTCGACATGACCACCAGCTGCCGGGGGGCGGGACGAGGTCGACGGATGGCATCGCCTTTCGAGGACCTCGGGTGTCCGCCAGGACCTCGGCCCGAAGGCACATCACTCAGCGGCGATCTCGAATGCGGTGCCTGCGCGCGGGATCCCGAGGGTGTCCCAGGTCTCAACCAGGGCCGCGGTCAGCGCGCTGATCCGCTCGTCGTCGTGGAAGGGGGAGGGCGTGATGCGCAGCCGCTCGGTGCCGCGCGGGACGGTGGGGTAGTTGATCGGCTGGATGTAGATGCCGTGCTGCTCCAGCAAGCGGTCGGCCGTCGCCTTGCACAGCTCGGCGTCGCCCACCATCAGCGGCACGATATGGGTCTCGGTGTGCAGCACCGGCAGACCGGCGGCCTCCAGCGCCGCCTTGGTGCGGGCGGCTTGGCGCTGATGCGCCTCGCGCTCGACCTTCGAGCGCTTGAGGTAGCACACAGAGGCGTGGGCGGCCGCGGCGATGGCCGGCGGCAGGGCGGTGGTGAAGATGAAGCCGGCCGCGTGACTGCGAACCGCGTCGCACAGCACGCCCGAGCCGGTGATGTAGCCGCCGACGCAGCCGAACCCCTTGGCCAGCGTGCCCTCGATCACGTCGACCCGGTGCATCACGCCGTCGCGCTCGGCGATGCCGGCGCCGCGCTCGCCGTAGAGGCCGACGGCGTGGACCTCGTCGAGATAGGTCATGGCACCGTAGACGTCGGCGAGGTCGCAAATCGCCGCGATCGGCGCCACGTCGCCGTCCATCGAATAGACGGACTCGAAGGCGATCAGCTTGGGACGATCGCCGGCCTCGGCAAGCAGCTGCTCGAGATGCTCGAGGTCGTTGTGGCGGAAGACGCGCTTCTCGCAGCCGGAATGGCGCACGCCCTCGATCATCGAGTTGTGGTTGAAGGCGTCCGAGAGGATCAGGCAGTTCGGGATCAGCCGGGCGATCGTCGAGATGCCGGCCTGGTTCGAGACGTAGCCGGAGGTGAAGACGAGGCCCGCCTCCTTGCCGTGGAGGTCGGCGAGTTCACGCTCCAGATCGACCAGCGGCGAGTTGTTGCCGGCGATGTTGCGGGTGCCGCCGGCGCCGACGCCGCAGCGGGCGGCCGTCTGCGTCAGGGCACCGACGACCTCCGGGTGCTGGCCCATGCCGAGATAGTCGTTGGAGCACCAAACCGTGATCTCGCGGCTGCCGCCCTCCGGCCGCCGCCACGTCGCCTGCGGGAAGCGGCCCGAGATGCGCTCGATATCAGCGAAGACGCGGTAGCGCTGCTCGGCGTGTAGGCGCGACACGGCCGCCGAGAAGAAGCCAGCGTAATCGTGTCCATCTTTCCCTCGCGTGGGAGAGAAAGCGCGGAGGGTGTTCGAAGCCGTTCGAAGACGCATACGCAGGTGTCCTCATGGGGATCGCGAATGCCGAGCCGCAACGGAGCAAGGACGGTCGGCCAGATGAGCGCGAGGGGGGCGAAGTCGCGCATGCCTATGCCCACGGCCCGGCTGCATGCCTTGATGTCGATCAAACGGTCGAGCACGCCCGCGACGGATCGCTCCCGGTCCTACAGGCACGTTTCCGACACGTCCGGCTCGAGCGCACCGGAGCCGGTCTCGCCACCGTCCTTGATCCAGCTCAACGCCCAGCGACGGGCCGTGCTGCACATGGGGCTTGTCCGGTACGGTCACCACCTGCCCGACTGCCAAGGAAAAGATCGAGACATGCGCGCCTCCCCTCTCCTCCTCGCCGCCGTCCTACTCGCCGGGTACGGCCTTCCCGCGCTGGCCACTCCGTGTGCGCAGCATGTCGGCGCCCTGCAGCGCCGCCTCGACAGCGTCGGCGCCGTGCACGTGGCCGGCCTGGAACCCGGTCATACCCTGACCACCGGTTCCGTAAAGGCCCTGCCCCGTGCCCTGGCGGACCAGCCCGGCGATCCGCAGCTCAGGCCCACCCGCGAGAACATCGCCGCCGCCCGCCTCTTGATCCGCGAGGCGTCGGCCGAGGAAGCGGAGGGTAACCAGCGCGCCTGCGAGAACATCCTCTCCGACGCCAAGCGCCTCATCGGCGCCCTGCCCTAGCCCCCCTCTCCGCCGAAGCGGATTCCGGTTCGCGCGAGCGCGCGCCTCGACAACTGTTCCAGTGCGGCATCGAAGGTCCGAGGCCTCTGTTTACATCCAGCGTTGCCAGCGAAACCCGCGAACACGCTTCTTCCTAGCCTCCGAGCGAGTCCGCCGCGTCAGAGGAAAGCCGGAACGCCCCCGCGCCGGCACCCAACAGGGAGCCACGACATGTCAGCGACCGCACTCTCCCCTCCCCCGACCTCCATGCCCGGTGCCTTGGAGACGTACCGGGCCTTCTTGGTGGCCCGGAACGGCAGGGTCACCGGGATGGTACCCCTGCAGGCAGCTTCCGAGGACGAGGCTCGCCTCCTGGCCCACGAGCTCGTCGAGGAGGAAGACGTGGTGGAACTCTGGGCCGGCCTGCGAAGCGTCGCGCGTTTCGAGGGCAGCGGCCGGCGCGGCCCACCCTCTTGATCGCGTTGGGGCGGCAAAGGGGTTCCAAGGGGAATCCTCTCGGCCGAACCGTTTGTTTGCGTCGGCGCAAAGAGCCGTCCGTGCAATCCACTACAAGGGCCGAGAAGGGGGCCGTCGCCATGGGGATCGGACCGGTCGTCGAGGCGATGGCGTCATGCCGGCGGCGGCACGCAGCCGGTGTGCGACCCGGACCCTGCAGGGGCGTCCACGGGCGGCATGCCGGATGCGGCCGCGCGCGGACACCAAACCGCAACGTTCGGCTTCGCCCGCGACGGACGGAGCCGTGCCGGGAGGCCGTCAGTGCGAGATCCGAAGGTCCAAGGGGAAGCGCCGCCACGAGCTGGTCTGTTGCGGGAGCTGCTGACCTTCCTGATCCTCGCGGTGCTGATCTGGCCCTTCATCGCAGTCGGAGTGGTCTCCGGCTGGGGCTTTCTCGTCTGGATGTACTACGCGTTTACCGGCCCTCCGGGGCCCGTCTAGGAGCGAACGATGGCACGTGAACAAGCCTCGTGGTCCCGGCGGGACCTACTGGGCGGTCGTCCGGCCGCGGGGGGCGCGGTGGGCGGCGAACACCATGTCAGTGGTCTCGTCGTGCATGCCCGGCCCGAGCGACTGGCAGAGGTGCTCGGCGCGCTCCGGGCGATGCCCGGCCTCGACGTGCACGGCGAAAATCCCGCCGGAAAGATCGTCGCGACCCTGGAGACCCCCACAGAGGACGACGTCGTGAGGCGGCTGGGCGAGATCGGGGATCTTCCCGGCGTCCTGTCCACCGCCCTCGTCTACCACCGCTTCGACTAGGCCCGTCGGCTGGCGAAGCCCCCTATCCAGGAGCCGCTCATGGACGTGTCCCGACGGACCTTGCTCAAGGCACAGGCCGCCGCCGCCGCCGCCGCGGTCGCCGGTGTAGACCTGCCGGCCCACGCCCAGAATCTTGCCGCAGGCGAGGATATCGCCCTGAAATGGTCGAAGGCGCCGTGCCGCTTCTGCGGCACCGGATGCGGCGTGATGGTCGGGGTGAAGGACGGCCGCGTGGTGGCGACGCACGGCGACATGCAGGCCGAGGTCAACCGCGGCCTCAACTGCGTAAAGGGCTACTTCCTCTCCAAGATCATGTACGGCGCCGACCGTCTCACGCAGCCGCTGATGCGCGTCCGCGACGGCAAGTTCGACAAGAACGCCGAATTGCAGCCGGTCTCCTGGGAACAAGCCTTCGACGAAATGGCCCGGCAGTGGAAGCGGGTCCTGCGCGAGAAGGGTCCGAAGGCCGTCGGCATGTTCGGCTCCGGCCAGTGGACGCTGTTCGAAGGCTACGCCGCCACCAAGCTCATGCGGGCCGGGTTCCGCTCGAACAACCTCGATCCGAACGCCCGCCACTGCATGGCCTCGGCCGCCGTCGGCTTCATCCGCACCTTCGGCATGGACGAGCCGATGGGGTGCTACGACGACTTCGAGCATGCCGACGCCTTCGTGCTCTGGGGCTCGAACATGGCCGAGATGCATCCGATCCTTTGGACCCGGATCATCGACCGCCGCTTGAGCGCGCCGCATGTCCGTGTGGCGACGCTCTCGACCTACGAGCACCGGACGACCGACCTGTCCGACCAGACCCTTATCTTCAAGCCGGGGACCGATCTCGCGATCCTCAACTTCGTGGCGAACTACATCATCCAGAACGGCGCCGTGAACCGCGACTTCGTCGAGCGTCACGTGAACTTCCGGATGGCCAACACCGACATCGGCTACGGCCTGCGGCCCGAGCACGTGCTGGAGCAGCGCGCCGCACACGCCAACGAGGCTGCGGTCTCCCAAGCGTCGAATTTCGACGCCTATGCCCGGATGGTGAGCGACTACACGCTTGAGAAGACTGCCGAGCTCAGCGGCGTGTCGAAGGAGCGCCTCCTGACGCTCGCGAAGCTTTACGCCGACCCAAAGACCAAGGTGATGTCGCTCTGGACCATGGGGTTCAACCAGCACGTACGCGGCGTCTGGGCGAACCACCTCGTCTACAACATCCATCTCCTGACCGGTAAGATCGCGGAGCCCGGGAACAGCCCGTTCTCCCTCACCGGGCAGCCGTCTGCCTGCGGCACGGCCCGCGAGGTCGGGACCTTCTCGCACCGCCTGCCGGCGGACATGCAGGTCAACAACCCCGAGCACCGCAAGAAGGCCGAGGAGATCTGGAAGCTGCCGCCGGGCCTGCTGAACGGCGAGATCGGCTACCACGCGGTGCAGCAGGACCGCATGCTCCGGGACGGCAAGCTCAATGCCTACTGGATCATGTGCAACAACAACCTCCAGACGGCCCCAAACACCAACAACGAGACCTATCCGGGTTACCGCAATCCGGCGAACTTCGTCGTCTGCTCCGATCCCTACCCCACCGTGACAGCCATGGCGGCCGACGTCGTGCTGCCGACCGCCATGTGGGTGGAGAAGGAGGGAGCCTACGGCAACGCCGAGCGCCGCACCCACATGTGGCGCCAACTCGTCAACGCGCCGGGCGATGCGCGGTCGGATCTCTGGCAGCTGATGGAATTCTCGAAGCGGTTCACCACCGACGAGGTCTGGTCGCCGGAAACCCTCGCCGCCCATCCGGAGTACAAGAGCAAGTCGCTCTTCGACGTGCTCTGGCGAAACGGCAACGTCGACCGCTTCGGCCTGGACGGGATCGCCGCGGACCACGAAAATTACGAATCCAAGCAATTCGGCTTCTACGTGCAGAAGGGCCTGTTCGAGGAGTACGCCGCGTTCGGGCGTGGCCACGGTCACGACATGGCGCCGTTCGACCGCTACCATGAGGTCCGCGGCCTGCGCTGGCCTGTCGTCGATGGCAAGGAGACGCGCTGGCGCTACCGCGAGGGCTACGACCCCTATGTCGAGAAGGGCAGCAGCGTTCAGTTCTACGGCAACCCGGACCACCGGGCGATCGTCATGGCGGCGCCCTACGAGCCCCCGGCCGAGTCGCCTGATCAGGAATACGACCTCTGGCTGGTGACGGGCCGCGTGCTGGAGCACTGGCACTCTGGTTCGATGACGATGCGGGTGCCCGAACTCTACCGGGCCTTCACCGGCGCTGTCATGTTCATGCATCCCGACGACGCGCAGAAGCGCGGCCTCCGGCGCGGCCAAGAGGTGCGCATCGTGTCGCGACGCGGCGAGATCCGCTCGCGCCTCGAGACGCGGGGACGCAACAAGATGCCGCCGGGCCGCATCTTCGTCCCGTTCTTCGACGCGAGCCAATTGATCAACAAGGCCACGCTGGACGCGACGGATCCGATCTCGAAGCAGACTGACTTCAAGAAATGCGCCGTCAAGGTGATCGGTGTGGCGATGACGGAACGTGGGGCGGAATGATGCGTCCTTTCCTGCTTTCCGCAGTCGCGGGCGTAACATGCCTCGTCGCGGGGGCGCTGTTCGCGCAGGAAGCCCCGCGGCTGACCGGTCCGGCGCCGTTCACCAAGGAGGCGGCTGCCCCGCCGATGCAGCGACAGATCACTGACGACGTCCGGCGCAAGCGCAACTACCCGGACCAACCGCCCCTGATCCCGCACGCAATCGAGGGTTACGCGCTCGACCTCAACGCGAACAAGTGCCTGTCCTGCCATGCGCGCAAGTTCACCGAGCAGTCGCAGGCGCCGATGATCAGCGTCACCCACTATCAGGACCGAGAAGGGAACACCTTGGGTGGCGTCTCGCCGCGCCGCTACGCTTGCCTCGCTTGCCACGTGCCGCAGACCGGCGCCCGTCCACTGGTGCCGAACACCTTCGTCGACATGGACGCGCTCGTCGAAGGCGAGCCGCGGGGGCGTTGAGATGGCGGCAATCGCGAAGGCATGGTCCTGGTTCTGGCTGAACCCTTGGGTGCAGACCGTCACGCGTCCGCCGGTCACGCTGTCGCTCGGCTTCCTGACCCTCGGCGGCTTCGTCGCTGGCGTACTGTTCTGGGGCGGTTTTAACACGGCACTCGAGCATACGAACACCGAAAAATTCTGCATCTCGTGCCACGAGATGAAGACGAACGTCTTCGCGGAGCTTCAGGGTACCATCCATTATTCCAATCGCTCGGGGGTCCGTGCGACTTGCCCGGACTGCCACGTGCCGCATCAATGGACCGACAAGATCGCCCGCAAGATGCAAGCCTCGAAAGAGGTCTGGGGACACATCTTCGGCTCCATCGACACCCGGGACAAGTTCCTGGACATGCGCCGGCACTTGGCCGAGCATGAATGGGCGCGGATGAAGGCCAACGACTCGCTTGAATGCCGTAATTGTCACAGCGCTCAGTCGATGGACGTGTCGAAGCAGAACCCACGGGCGGCGGCGGCGCACGAGAAGAGCCTGTTCACGGGCGAGAAGACCTGCATCGACTGCCACAAGGGTATCGCCCACAAGCTTCCCAACATGCAGGGGGTTCCTGGATGGCACTGATCGGGCGCAGGGCAGCTCTCGTCGCGCTTGTCCTACTTGCCGTGCAACCGGCGCGTTCCCGCGCGGACGACGATGCAGGCCGTTTCGTCGAGGAGGCCCACGCCTCGGCACTTTTCCAGGAGAGGATCTCTCGCGTCGCTGCGGCCAAAGCGACGCGGCCCGGCATCAAGGCACTGGCCGCGCGTGTCCGCGACTTCCGTTCCGCTCAGTTGCCGACGCTCGGTCGACTGGCTGCCGCGGTCGGGATCGAGGTGCGGGACACGCTCGACCTCGAACTGCGCAGCATCGTAGAGAACATAGAGCCGCTAGACTACCTGGCACTCTCTCGACGCTATGCAGAGGTCGAAGCGCAGGCCCTCGACAAGGAGATCGCCGCCTATGAGGGCGCCGCTCGCTCGAACTCTCAACAAGTCCGAGATTACGCCGCGGCGCACTTGGAAAGTTTGCGAGGCTTCGGCAAGGAAGTGCGTGATGAACTCGCGGCGGTCGGGCCATAGAAGCTATTTGCGGCCACGGGACTGGATCTGAAATCCCGCGCATGACCTAAGCGAGTAGCCCCTATGTGGTCGAACTTGCTCGCCCTCGCAAACCTCGGCTTGATCGGTGCGCTGAGGCAGGCTCGAGAGCAGAGACGCCGGCATGGTTCTATCGCAATCGTCGCCATCGTTGGATCTGCTTGGGGAAGCGCAGCGATCCTAAGCAGCCCATCTCACCTTGACCTGACCGGCTGGCTTTGGACCGGGCTGATTGAGAGGATCGGCCAGGACCGAAGGAGTCGAACATGCGGCGAGGTTAGAAGACGAGCGCAGAGCAGGTCGTGCTGAAGCTGCGCCAGATCGAGGTGCAGACCGCCCAGGGCAAGAGCTTGGCGCTGGCGTGCAAGGAGACAGAGATCTCCGAGCAGAGCTATTACCGCTGGTGCAAGGAGTACGGCGGCCTGCAGGTCGATCAAGCCCGGAAGATGAAGGATCTTGAGCGCGAGAATGCTCGGTTGCGCCGCCTCGTGGCGGATCTATCCCTGGTGGGTCAGGTGCTGGCGGGCGTCGCCTCGGGAAGCTTGTTCTCTATTCGGGGTTCATCGGTCAACTCCCCTGCGTGCTCATCCCTATCCAGTGCGTGAACGGTCCTGCGGAGTTCTTGCTTCTCTCCGGGGTCGGCGCGTGCCGCCTCATGATGGGATCAGAGGGAGTGGGTGGAGCTATTCTCAAGCCGCGCGCTCGGCAAGACCGGCGCTCGAGTTTCCTCGGTCTCACCCGCTCCCGTCGTCCCCGCAGGGACCTCCTCCACGCCGGAGGAGCTCGATGTTACTTGGTGGCGTCGGTGGACCTCAGGCCGCTGTCGTGGCCGACCAGCGGACGTCCGTCCCGTCGCGCCACATGCGGTGCAACACGATCGCCAGCTTGCGGGCAACGGCCACGAGGGCCTTCTGCATGCCCCGGCGCGTGGCTACGCCCCCCACACCTTCAGCCCTGACCACCGGCCGCGTGAGCCGGTCAGCAGCACGAGCGCGGCCTCGTAGAGCGCGGCGCGCATCATCCGATCCCCGCACTTCGAGATCCGCCCGACCCGCATCGTCTCGCCGGACTGGTAGAGCCGCGCCATCATCGCTCTGGCGTCCGAGTACGGGCGCTATGGCTACCGCCGCGTCACCGCGCTGCTGCGGGCAGCGGGCTGGCAGGTGGGCCAGGACCGGGTTCAGCGTATCTGGCGTCGCGAGGGGCTGAAGGTCCCCAGCCGACAGAGACCCCGCAGCCGCCTCTGGCTGAACGACGGCTCGGGCAAACGGCTGCGTCCGCTTCACCGTAACCACGTCTGGAGCTTCGACTTCGTACAGGCCCAGACGCACGATGGGCGGACCCTGCGCATCCTGACGCTGATCGACGAGCACAGCCGGGCATGCTTGGCGCTGAAGGTGGCGCGGCGCATCAACATCGTTGGCCGACGCGAGGAGCAAGATCGAGACGTGGCGGCGGCACTACAACGAGAGCCGTCCTCACACCGCCCTCGGGTGGCGAACGCCCCAGGAATTCGCCCTGGCGGCGGCCCTGCAACCCGCCGAATGAGGCCCGGAGGCTCACCTTTCGGCCGGACCAAAATACGGGGGACCCTTAGAACCAACGAAGTCTGGGCCACGCTTCATGTCCGACCGCATCTTCAACGGACGTCCGTTTCGAAGCTTGACCGTCGTCGATTACTACATGCGAGAGGCGCTCTCACCCACACCGAGAGCCAACTCCCGCGCTTTTCAAGTGACCGAGGCGCTGGACGCCTTGTTCCGGCTGCGAGGGCGCGCGAAGAGCCTACGGGTCAACAACGAACCATAGTTCGCCGGGCGCATGGTCGACCAATGGGCCGACCTGAATGGGGCCGAGATCGACTTCTCTCGACTAGGTCAGCCGACGGCGACGCCTATATCGAGTCGTTCAACGGCCGCCTACCAGCGAAGTGCCTGAACGCCTCGTGGTTCCTGCCGCTAGCGGATGCCCGCGAGAGCATTGAGGAATTGAGGTGCCACTACAACGACAATCGACCCCACACGGCCCCGGGTGGCTTGACGCCCCGAGCCCTCGCCAACCGAGCTGTCACAGTCGAGGGCACGCCGAGCACCACGGCGCCGATCGCCAAGGGTAACAAGATGCCGCCCTACGGCAGCAAGTCGGTGATCTGAGTGCTGGTCCAGTACGTTTGAACGTTCGACCTGCTTCTACAAGAGGCCCGCTTCAGCGGGCCTTTTCTGTTTGCGCATCATAAATGCGTGACTTCGACCGGGCGGATCGCCCGGCAAGCCGATCAGAGGAGCGACTCGATTGTAAGCCGGTGATGCCCCTCGTATCCCTCAGCGTGTCGCGGCTATCCTCGTTTTGGGCTTACCTGGCAACCGTGACCGAGGTCGTCGCCTCAAATCCATGGGTCGGAGCTTCCCTCCAGAAAACAGGCCCGAAGTCCGGCGAGGAAGAGCGTCCCTTCACGGACACCGAGATCGCCAAGTTGCTGCTTGGGCCCGCCTCCCCCCACATGCTCGACCTCATGTACATTGGTGCCCTGACCGGGGCGCAGGTCGACGCGATCGTAGTCCTCAAGTTCCGGGACACCGCCAAGCGCGTCATCCTGTTCCAGGCGCGCTACACGGAGAGGCGGGCCCGCTACGTGCCGATCCACCCTCTTCGTGAACCTGTCATCGCCAAGCGTTATGAGGGCAAGGCTCCCGAGGACGACGTGTTTCCCGAGTGACCGCCGGTGAGGAAGACAGGCTCCATTCGCGAGCGCTCCTTCAAGTTCTCCAATCATTTCACCGATTACACGCGTCTCGTCGGCGCGGACGAGATCGTGGCAGGAACGCGCCGTGCCCGCGTGAACTCCACAGCTTCCGGCGCTGGTTCGTCTCGCGGGCCGTGCAGGCCGCGGTGGAGGCTGCGATGATCTCCGCGATCGTCGGGCACAAGCACGGTTCGATCACACTCGACGTATACAGCGAGGGGACAACGATGCAGCGAGCCCGAAGGGCAGTCGCCAAAGTGAAGCTCCCTCCCCTCGACGGCAGCCCGATCCGTGAAATCCAGACGGTCCGGTCGCGAGTGCGGTCAGCATAAGTTGAACTCTGCGTCGTCCGCAGCTCTCGCCTGTATGGGAATGATTACGCCGAGGCCCGACTGGCTTCCGGAGATCCGATCTTTCGTTCAACGGCTTCCGACAGGCCCAGTCCGGCTCTACGAGCGGAGTCTCCGCGGTTGGCAACGACACTGTGGATGAAGGCGATCACGATGACACCGCCACCATAGGCTGAGATCAACCACTCCGGCACGTGCGTCACGGCGGCAACGAACATGAAAGCGGACAAGCCACCGATGGCCCAGAATGCACCCGGCTCTAGGTAGCGGTACTCCGCCAGCGACTTGGTGTCGAAGAACAGAAGCGTCAGCGAGCGTACGAAAACCGCACCGACGCCAAGCCCCACAGCCACGACGAGAATGTTGTTCGTGATGGCGAAGGCGGCGATCACGCCATCGAACGACATGCTTGCATCGAAAATTTCCAAGTAGAGGAACATGCCGAGGCCGCCTGTCGCCATGGCTTGTCCGCCTGCGGCACCCGACCTCTCCTGCATGCGCAAGTCGATGGCCTCAAGTCCCTCCTTGATGAGGTCGACGGTGATGTGTGTCCCAATGCCGGCCATGGCGGCAACGAAGAATGCGACTCCCTTACCCTCTGGCATCAGGTAGGCCGTAAAGCCAGCCGCGACGCCCGTGATCAGGATCTGGATTCCTTCCAGATGGCCGAGATGGCCCAGTACGGACTCGACCCCTGGGAGCCAATTTCCCTCGCGCTCGGAATCGATGAAGAACTTCAGGAAGATCATCATCAGGAACGCGCCGCCGAAGCCCGATACGATCGCGTGGCTGGAGATCAGGATCTGCGCGAACCGTCCCGGATCGGCATAGGCTAGGTGCGAGGCCTCGGACAGGGAAATGCCACCGAGCCAGCTAACGATCTGGATGGGTAGATAGAAGCGCATCCCGAAGACGGCGATGAAGATGCCAACCGTGATGAAAGCCTGTCGCCAGAACGGGGACATACGCTCCATCACCTTGGCGTTGACGATGGCATTGTCGAAACTGACAGCCAATTCCATGACGGCCAAGACCATCGCTAGAGGTAGGAGTGCCAAGCCTCCTTTCGAAAAAGCGAGGGCAACGAACATCAGCGCTGACAGCCCGATGGCGTACCGGAAATACTTCAAATTCGCGGCCACGACGGCCTCCGCATGTTACTGGTTCGGCGCATGCCGAGGCAGCTTCAGATTCTACTCGATACCGATTTGGTGGCGCTTGCGTCTGCCGTTATGGGGGCGGCCTGTAAGCAATCATTCGCCCGGAGGCATCAAGGTCGATATAAGCCCGAGCGCCGCGTCGACCCTGGACGCGAAAGACCATGGCATCCCGCCGGAAATCGTCGAGCTTGAGTTCGTTGCCGACCGCGTCGACGAACGTTTCCTCCCGACCTCCAACATCACGGATGCCATGGGCGTCCATGAAAGCAAGGTTGTCTCGTTCAAGGGCAAAGGTGCGTACCCGCCTTCCTCGCTGCGCTAAGCCGACGAGGAGCCCGATCACGGCCGAAGCTGCGTGGACCAGGAGGGCGATACCGAGGAGCCCTCCAGTACCCGAATTCGGCTGTCCCTGCTGTGGCTGACCCAAGACGGCGACCAGGATCACACAGAGGGTCAAGCTTCCCGCCGCAGCGAGTATTGCACCGATTACGCGGAGGACCGATGGCGAGTGGTGCCCCCTCGATAAATTCCACGCTGCGTAGCCCGTCCCTCCGGCCACTGCCACGAAGGCGATGACCGGCAGGATCCATTCCTTGCCCTTACGGTAGAGGTCGCGCCCTGCGCTCCAGCCGAAGCCAGCGGCTGCCGACCCTGCTGCGATCGCCGCGAGGCCACGCAGCGCTCCTGAAGAAGACGCGGCCAACGTTCGGCTCTCAGGCGTTGATGCCGTAGGACCGGGCAAGGTCCCCGAGGCCACCCGCGAACCCTTGTCCGACAGCCTTGAACTTCCACTCGCCATTATGGCGATAGACCTCACCGAACACCATCGCAGTCTCGGTCGAGGCGTCTTCCGACAGATCGTACTTTGCGAGTTCCGCGCCCCCGGCTTGGTTGACCACGCGAATGTAAGCGTTTTGCACCTGCCCGAAATTTTGGCTTCTCTCCTTCGCTTCGTGGATCGTAACGGCGAACACGAGGCGCGTAATCGCTTCTGGAACCTTGGCAAGATCGATCTTCACGACCTCGTCGTCGCCGTCGCCCTGCCCCGTCGTGTTGTCGCCCATATGCTCGACGGAACCATCTGCGGACTTCTTGTTGTTGTAGAAGATGAACGCCGCATCACCGGCGCATTTCCCGTCGGCTCCCAGCAGGAACACGGAGGCATCCAGGTCGAAGGGCTTGCCGTCCGAGACGCGGTTATCCCACCCAAGGCCTGCGAGAATGGCAGAGAGGCCGGGGGCTTCCTTGGAGAGCGAGACGGTGCCCCCCTTGCTAAGGTTCACAGGCATGGTGCGATACCTTCTTGGGTCGTGTATAGGATGACTGGCGGGACGGGGGTGGACTGGGTCGCGCCCTCGGGGGGCGATAGTGGTAAAATCAGCAATCAGCCGACGTTGATTCCGTACTGGGTTGCCATTGCCTTCAAGCCACCGGCGTAGCCTTGTCCGATTGCCTTGAACTTCCACTCGCCGCCGTGGCGATAGATCTCACCGAACACCATCGCGGTCTCCGTCGAGTAGTCTTCGCCGAGATCGTAGCGGGCAATCTCGCGGCCGGTGTCCTCGTTCACCACGCGAATGAACGCGTTCTGGACTTGACCGAAGTTCTGGCTTCTCTCGCTCGCCTCATGGATCGTCACGGTGACCGCAAGCCTCTGCACATCGGAGCCGACCTTGCCGAGAACGACGCTGATCTTCTCGTCGTCCCCGTCACCCTCGCCGGTGCGGTTGTCCCCGTGGTGCTTCACCGACCCGTCGGCCGATTCCTTGTTGTTGTAGAAAATGAACCCTGCATCATTCGAACACCGGCCGGTATCGCCGAGCATGAAGAGTGAAGCGTCGAGGTCGAAATCCTTCCCATCCGTCTTGCGATTGTCCCAGCCAAGCCCGATCAGGATCTTGGAAAGGTTTGGTTCCTCCTTGGACAGGCTGACATTGCCGCCCTTGCTGAGGCTCACGGCCATCTTGATCCCCTTTTCTCGTGGATTGCTGGAGGCGCCCTTGGAGCGCCCGTCACTGACAGGACCCGATCGTGGCCCTGGACCTGGAACGATATTCCGGTGAGGAGACGCCTCTTCCAGGGTCCCCTATTCACCCCTTCAAAGTTCGAAGTCGGCCGGTGACAGGCCAAGCTCACGGCAGGCCTTACGCACCAAGTCCTTCTCCTTGTCGTCGAAGGTACCGTCCGCACCGCCGACCATGATGCCGATACGGATCAGCTGGCGGGCCGCGGCTGGGTCATTGCGAAGTGCGCCGACGTACTTCATCGCCTCTGCAAGACCGATTTCGGCGTCGAAGTCATACTTGCCCTTCAGCTCATCGAAAAGCGGCTGCACGGTGTCCCATTTAAAAGCCTTTAAAGCCTCCAGGTTCTGGAACACGCCATAAAGTTTGCGCTTCTCGTCCTGGTCGATAGTTCCGTCCGCTGCAGCAATGGCCACACCGATGGCGACTGCGCCCTGCATGAACTTTCGATTGTTGAAGCGGGCAATTTCCCCCTTGAGCGCAGACGATGCTGCCTCGCCTTGTGCCTTGATCCAATTCAGTGCGCTCATCGTTCCGCTATCCCTCGAAACGTTGCGTATGTCCGCCGTGAAACCTTGTCAGGCAGCAACTTGATTTAGTTTTTCGAACCCGCTTTCCAGCGCAGTCCCCAACCATAAGCGGTATCCATGTCGTCGTGTCCACGGAAGTAGGCGACCTCTCGGGAGATCCGCATTTGGCCTGCGTCGTTCTCAATCAACGCCACAGCGCACATGCGTTTGGCGTTTGATCCCTCTTCCATACGGACTTCGACTGGGCCCTCGCCCGGGACCCGCACGGTCACCACACCGTCGGTACGACCCCAGTTGGGCACACCGTCGTAAATAAACGCGAAAACGAGCAGACGCTGGATATTGGTGAAGTACCGACCGTTCACCCGCATCCACTCACCGTCGACAGAAGCGCCGGAGCGATCGTCCGAATCGAGCGCCACGAATGGCTCCTGGTTGAGCCGGCCGAAACTGTTCCCTAGCGCCTGGACGCAGCCGATCGATCCGTCGGTTAACTCGTAGAGGCAGCCGAGATCGAGGTCGATCCCGCCACCACCGCGCTGGAGTAGCCCGGAAAGTCCGCCGGTCTTAGCCCTGCTCCAGTTGAGGTTGACTGTCACATCTCCGTAGTCTGACCGCTTCTCCAGCGAAACGGTCGGACGTTCCTTGGTCAAGCTGACCTTGGAAAGATTAATCGGCTTCGGTGTCGGCTGCACGATGGGTGCCGATGCGGGAGGGGCAACAGGTTGCGGCTTAGGTGCTGGGGGCGGAAGCGCCGCTGCGGTATCCTCCACGTCAACGCCGTAGGCACTCGCCAGAGAGGCAAGGCCGCTGGCAAAGCCCTGTCCGACCGCCTTGAACTTCCAGCCTGCGTCCCGGCGATAGAGTTCGCCGATAACCAACGCGGTCTCGCCGTTGGATGCTGGAGGTGGAATGAATGCGACGGCATCGCCTTGGGCCGATTGAACGGAGATGCGGAGGCCTGCGATCCTTCCGAAATGCATCCCGGTCTCCCGGGCACCGTGTATCGTTCCGCTGAAGGCCACTCGCTGAACGCGATCCGGAAGTGACGCCGTCTTGATGTGGAAGACGGAGGCGTCGCGGTCGGGCACATGGCCGGGCACGCGCTCGAAGCGAACGGCGCCATCGCCTTTCTGGCCATAGAAAATCATGTCCGCGTCACCCGACACGCGCCCGTCCGCGCCAAGCAGGAAGGCGGCTGCGTCGATTTCCTCGAGACCCGGTGTCGAAGCCCATTCCACGACAACCGTGAGGTCGCCGGCGGGCACAGGGGCGTTCCCGCCCATCGTGAGAGTGGTCATGTCGGCGCTCTTCCTGGGGGGCGGCTCAGAGACATTCCCGGGCAGGCCCTACAAGATCGGCCGCCGTCCGTCCGTGTGCGGCCCGGCCTATCGCCTGCATATGTGTAGGGCGGTGACAAAACCATCCACTGGAGCGTCGGCTTTGTGCTGATGCGGGCGGTGTAAAAGCCGGCCAGTGGAGAGGCTTCTCTTTCGAGAGGAGCCGAGGATGTTCGTCGTGGAAGTCTACGCAGCCGTTCGGCAGTTCGTGTTCATCGAGGGCCAGTCCCGGCGTGAGGCGGCTCGGGTCTTCGGGTTGAGCCGAGAGACGATCGCCAAGATGTGTCGGTTCTCGTTGCCGCCGGGCTACACACGCTCGAAGCCGGTCGAGAAGCCGAAGCTCGGGCCTCTTCTGCCAGTGATCGCGGCGATCCTTGAGGCGGACCGGACTGCACCGCTCAAGCAACGCCATACGGCCAAGCGGATCTTCGAGCGCCTACGCGACGAGCACGGCTATGCCGGTGGCTATACCGTGGTGAAGGACCACGTACGGATCTGCCGAGCACGGGGGCAGGAGACTTTCGTGCCGCTCGCCCACCCGCCCGGCCATGCCCAGGTCGATTTTGGCGAGGCGGTCGCCACCATCGCTGGCGTGCGCCGCAAGATCCATTTCTTCTGCATGGATCTGCCGCACTCCGACGCCTGCTTCGTGAAGGCGTATCCGCGGGAGACCACCGAAGCTTTTCTCGACGGGCATGTCGCCGCCTTCGCCTTCTTCGGCGGCGTGCCTCTGTCGATCCTGTACGACAACACCAAAATCGCAGTGGCCAAGATCTGCGGCGACGGACAGCGTGAGCGTACGCGCGCCTTCACCGAGTTGGTGAGCCACTGCCTGTTCCGGGATCGCTTCGGCCGTCCGGGCAGGGGCAACGACAAGGGCAAGGTCGAGGGGCTGGTCAAGTTCGCCCGGTCCCACTTCATGACCCCGGCTCCGGAGGCGGCCTCGTTCGAGGCGCTGAACGCTGACCTGGAGCGCCGCTGCCGAGCTCGGCAGAACGAGTGCGCCGGGCGGCATCCCGAGAGCATCGGAACGCGGCTCATGGCCGATCGAGTGGTTCTGCGAGCCCTGCCGGCGGTGCCGCTGGAGCCGTGCGAGAAGAGGGCCGGGCGCGTCTCGTCGACCGCGCTGGTGCGCTATCGCGGCAACGACTACTCGGTGCCGACCACCTACGGCTTCCGGGACGTGCTGGTGAAGGGCTTCGTCGAGGAAGTCGTGATCCTGTGTGCGGGGGTCGAGATCGCCCGGCACCCGCGCAGCTACGGCAGCGGCGTTTTCGTCGCCGAACCTCTGCACTACCTCGCGCTGATCGAGACCAAGCCGAACGCCCTCGACCAAGCCGCGGCACTCCAGGGCTGGGATCTGCCCGAGGCGTTCCAGCACCTGCGCCACCTTCTGGAGGCGCGCATGGGCAACCGCGGCAAGCGCGAGTTCATCCAGGTGCTGCGCCTGATGGAGGCGATGCCGAAGGACCTCGTGGCCTGGGCCGTCACCGAGGCGATCCGGCTCGGGGCGATTGGCTTCGATGCGGTCAAGTTGATCGCGCTGGCCCGTCTCGAACGGCGGCCGCCTCGGCTCGACTTGTCGGCCTACCCGCATCTGCCCCGGCCTGCGGTGCGCGCGACGATGGCCGCCGACTACACGGTGCTGGTGCCGGAGGTGGCGGCATGAGCGTGAGCGGCGATGAGACGACACCGGGCGTCCTGCTCGCCCATCACCTCAAGCAGTTGAAGTTGCCGACGGTCCTGCGCGAGTACGACAAGGTCGCCCGGGACTGCGCCCGGAGCGGCCTCGACCACCCCCGCTATCTGCTGCGGCTGGTTGAGCTGGAACTGATCGACCGCGAACGGCGCATGGTCGAGCGCCGGATCCGGGCGGCACGCTTCCCGGCGGTGAAGAGCCTCGACACCTTCGACTTCGCCGCCATCCCGAGCCTGAACAAGATGCTCGTGCTGGAGCTGGCGCGCTGCGGCTACGTCCTCGGTCGGGAGAACGTCATCGCGCTCGGCAACTCCGGCACCGGCAAGACGCACATCGCCCTGGCTCTCGGACTGGCAGCCTGCCAGAAGGGCTTCTCGGTCACGTTCACCACGGCGGCCTCGCTGGTCAACCAGCTCATGGAGGCGCGTGACGAGCGCCGCCTGCTCCGGCTTCAGAGGGAGCTGGCCGCGGTGAAGTTGCTGATTGTCGATGAACTCGGCTACGTGCCGCTGTCGCCGACGGGGGCCGAGCTTTTGTTCGAGGTCCTGTCCCAGCGCTACGAGCGCGGCTCGACGGTGGTGACCTCGAACCTTCCGTTCGAGGACTGGACCTCGGTCCTGGGCTCGGAGCGGCTGACCGGTGCGCTGCTGGATCGGCTGACCCATCACGTCAGCATCCTGAGCCTGAACGGAGACAGCTACCGCCTCAGATCCTCCCGCAGCCGGCGGGGCCGCACAGACAGGGCGGAGCAAAACCAGGCCACCCTTGATGACCCTGATCCCGCGACGGGCGAGATCCGGCCAGCCTGACCTCACGATCCGCGACAAACGATGAAGAGGCCCGATCGGGCCCCTTCATCGTTCAGGCTGTCCGCAGTCCGTGGCCTGGTTTTACTCCGCCACGGCGGCCTAAAATTGGTCCGCCCTTTACAGCCAGGCCGACCGCCACCGGCACCTCGCCGCGTGCCAGCGTCAGCGACACTAACGTCTGGCAGTTGGCGGTCTTGCCCAGCGTCGTGGCATATTGCGGCGCCACCCCGACGGAGCGGTTGCCCTTCTTCGGCAACGCGGTGTCGTCGACGACCAGGACCGCATCCGCCCCGCCGACAAGGCGATCGGCCTCGCCGAGCAGCGCCCGCTGCAGCGGACCCTCATCCCAGATCCCGGCCGCGATGAAGTGGTGTAGCCGGTCGTAGGAAACCCCATCGGCCCGAGCCGCCATCGGCTGGACGCTCTTGCGATCACCCAGGCCGATGAGCCCGGCCACGTAGGATGGGCACATCGCCCGGCGTGCCGGATGCGACAGGCCAGCCAGGAACGGTTGCAGCCATCGATCCAGATCGTCGCGCCATCCGCCCGCATCCGACATCGCGATCACCCACGTCTATCGCCGTGGCATGCGAAGCCGCGAACACCCGCTGCGTTCCCTCAACCTGCCAAAGTAGTGCTAGGTCGCGGACTCATTAAGCTCGCAGCCAGAGTGCTCCGGTAAGATGCGGACTCACCCGTTTAGCGTAAGACCGTATTGCATTTTGCGCTACATTTCCCTATCTTGCTGCCAAGGAGTCAAGCCATGGCCAGCACAGCAGAACGCAAGGAATATCCCATCTCGATGCGATTGCCGGAGTCGGATGTCGCGATGATCGATCGAGCGGCCACGCTGCGGGGTCGCTCGCGCACCGACTTCGTGCGCGACGCCGCCGTGCGCGCTGCCGAGGAAGTGGTCATGGAACAAAGCTTCATCCGCATGAGCCCGGAAGGGTTCGCCGGGTTCATGGAGGTTCTGGCCGCCCCCGCAATGCCGGTCCCCGCGATGGTAAAGCTGGCCAAGCGTCCGGCGCCCTGGGAACCCGGTTATGAACCGAAGCGGTAAGCCGTGCCCCTATCGGCTCCCGAACCGATCACGGCCGCGCATGACGTCTCACAATTCTCCTGCGGCAAGCCGACGCTCGATCACTGGCTGAAAACCCGCGCCCTGTCGAACCAGACGAAGGGCTTTACCGCCGTTCTCGTGGTGCATGAGGCCGGGCGGGTTGTCGGCTATTACGGTCTGGCGCCGACGGCGGTGGTGCCCGCCGTTCTGCCGCGCGCGGTCCGCACCGGACAGCCGCCCGATCCGGTTCCCTGTCTGCTTCTCGGCCAGCTCGCCACGGACGAAGCTTGGGTGGGGCAAGGGATAGGCACCGGTCTCGTCAAACATGCGCTCCAGCGCTGCGTGCAAGCAGCCAGCCTGGTCGGCGGACGGGCCTTGATGGTGAATGCCATCGATGACGACGCTGCACAGTTCTGGCAGCGGCGCGGCTTTTTGCCGACGCACGATGATCCGCTCGTTCTCTTCCGGTCCATCGCGGCGATCGCTGCCTCGCTGACGCAGGCGTAAAATCGCGATGGCTCAGGAAGACGATTTTCTCGCCTCGAAATACGTCGAATACCGCAAGGCTTTCAACGAAACCAAGGCATTCGCACCCTTCATGCCCTATGGGTGGTTCAAGCCGCCCCAGACAGTCCGACTGGATAGCGAGTTCGGCCTTCAACAAATGGCCTATCGCGATCTCGCGGATGATGCCGCACGCGACCTCGCAAACGGGATCAATCACCTGATCGGCCTTACCATGCGTCTGGAAGCATGGGGCAGCGTCATGGAAGGGCTCGATGTCCGAGAGACGGACCAATTACTGCACGAGTTCGTGCAGGATCTGGCTTCGACGGCGCTGCTCAGCCCATACGCGCTCAAGGCCAGGTTCTACTTTGCAATCGCGCATCTGTCCCATCAGGCGAACTGCGTTTCCCAGGGAGACGGATGGACGGACGATCTCGCAACTCTACCGGAGGATTGGGGCATCAAGGAAGAGGCGGCGGTCAAGGCCGCAAAACCCTGGCGCACTTGGAAGAAGCTGAACCGGGCGCTCAACACCGTCGATATGGGCGACTACAAGACAGCCACGGATGATTTCAGGAGCAAGCACACTCACAGGTTCACGCCACGGGTCGAACTTGGGCTATCCCAATCGATCAAGCGTATTTGGGCAAAGGGCGGAAAGGCGCCCTCCTATGGAATAGGTGGCACACCGCCGCTCAAGCTGGACGCGGTTCTTCAGGAACTGAAAACCCAATGCGTTCGCCTGTCAGGATGTTACGCGGAGTTTCAGAAGCTTGTCGCAGAGCAGAGCGAGGCGTTGTTCGGGAATGCCTGCGAACCGTTGCCCCTATAATCGAGGCAGGTGACACTGCGCATACTTGGCGTCGACGCGAACTCTGCCGCGTACCGCGGCGAGGCCAACCTGGGCAGGATCGTCACCGATTGAACCATCGCCGTCGCGCCCCGCCTGCAAGCTCCAGGCGGGGCGCTTTCGCATGGTCGCATCGCGGCAGGATCACAAGGCGATCAGGATTCACGGAGGCCAGGCCCATCGGCCTTCATATCCTGATCCGTCCCTGCGCCCGGCCGCCGCTCCGCTCTCGCCGGGCCGGTGGCTTGGGGGCTCTGCCCCCTGGCGCGGCGCAAGGGATCCCTGACGCTCGACCGAGGCGGTCTCCCCAGCCTTCCTCCACGTCGTTCCTCCGTTCCGTGCAGGCCGGGTGATCCCCCTCCGGCCCGGTCGCTCTTGCACCTTTCTACCCCGGTCTCGCCGACGGGCAGGGTTGCAGCGCAGCGCTGCGCCCCAACCCAAGCCCATAGGAGAAAGACCATGTATCACCAGCTCGCCACCCGGTTCGGCCGCAACTCCCATCAGATCTGCGGGCGCGAGCCGCTGGATAACGAGGCGCTTTATCGTCACGTCCCGTCGAACGGTTATTGCGAGAGCTTCAACGGCAAACTGCGCGACGAGTGCCTGAGGCAGGAGATCTTCTACTCGCTCAAGGAAGCCCAGACTGTGATCGCCCTCTGGCAGACCACCTACAACCGTGTCCGACCGCACTCGTCCTTGGGCTACCGGCCGCCCGCGCCTGTCAGCTTTCCCGATCTGGCCTTCCGCCTACCCTTGGCAGCGGCCATGCAGTAGCCTCTCACTCGGCTCGGTCCAAAATACCGGTCAGGTCAATCAAGGCTTGGAGGTCGTCCTGCGGATAGCTCGCCACGTCTCCGCGGCTAGGGTCCCCGATCTCGAGGATGAGGCAGTCGCGATCGGTGCGGTTCTCGAGATGGTGGGCCGTCCCATTTGCAGGGAAGCCTGCCACCATGCCCGGCCGCAATTGCATCTCGTCGGCGTCCGTGAACAGCGTCGGCTCACCTTCGAGGATGTAGATGAGTTCGTCCTGGCGCGAGTGGCGGTGGTGGAGAGCCGACACCGCGCCTGGCCGCAGCCGTGTGAGGTTCACCCCGAAGTTCCTGAGGCCGAACAGGTCACCCAGCGGCTGCTTGATCCGTCCCTCCATTCGTGAGGTGAAGAGCTCGGGGTAGTTGCTCGGCTTGTCCCGGACCGGGGCATTGGCGGCGAAGATGGCCGGACAGTCGTTGGTCATCGCGAAGCCTCCGTGTCGCAGCGGCACGGAGGCGTGGCATGGACGACCGCTTCCGGCCAAGGATTTCTGCCGTCGCGCAGCCAGCCCAACGCGTTTGTCCAGAACGTGCCGCTCCAGCTGGCATGGAAAAGGCCGAAGTGGCCGATGCTCGCCGTCGCACCCAGCTCTGCCGGCGTCAGCTGGACCTGCGTCCGCGGACTGGAGGTGTAGTAGCCGAGTCCCCGACGGATCGCCGATGGCGTCCCGAACTCGTCGTCCGTGGTTCCGACGGCCAGTATCGGAGCTCCGACGGCCGCTAAGCGGGCGAGGATCGCCTCACGCTGGCCCGGCGGATAGCTCAGCTCCATGCGGGCACGACGGAAACTCCACTCGTACGCCACGCCGGCTGGGAGATCTTCGAGCCAGCCGAGCCGGCGCCCCGGGAAGTAGCCCGCGAGGGCCGTCACGGCCGGCATCGCGAGATGCCACTTCGCCACCATGCGGAGCCGGCTGCCAGCGGCGTAGTCGGGCCAGTAGGCGAACTGGGCGCCGACGGTGAGGAAGCGGTCCACGCGGTCGGCGGCTTCCGCGAAGCCGGGAAGGAAGCCGCCGATGCTGTGTCCGACGACGGACAGCGGCCCGCCCCGGCATCCGTTCGCCCATCTGACGACGGCATCGAAGTCCAGCTCGCCCCAATCCCGCCAGCGGATGCCGCGCGCCTTCAGGGTGGCCGGTCGAGATGCGCCGATTCCGCGGTAGTCGTAGGTCAGAACGTCGAAGCCGTGTCCGGCGAGGAAGCGTGCGTAGGCGTGATAGTAGCGCGCAAGGACCCCGGTGGCCGGATTGACGACGACTACGCCCGGGATCGGCTCCCGCCGCGGGTCGGCGCGCCAAAGGTGGCCGTGCAGCAGGTAGCCGTCCCGGCACCGGATCGCGACCGCCTCGGCGAGGACGCGTCCGACGGTGCCGGCGGCGTCGATCACCGGCGTCATCACGCTCGCGCCGGCATGGGCGGCGTGGCGGGGACCGGCCGGTCGTCGATCGGGAAGTGAAGCAGGGCAGCGATCAGGCCCGCGAGAGCTGTGGCGGCCCAGACCGGGCCGTAGGAACCGGTCGCATCCAGTACGACCCCACCGAGCCACGCGCCGAGGAACGATCCGATCTGGTGGCTCAAGAAGACGATGCCGAAGAGCGTGCCGAGATGGCGGACTCCGAACACCTTCGCCACGAGACCGCTCGTCAGCGGGACGGTGCCGAGCCAGGTCAGGCCCATGGCAGCAGCGAAGAGCAAGACGACGGCTTCGGACTTGGGCGCAAGGGCGAAGGCACCGATCACGGCACCGCGGATCAGGTAGAGCCATCCGAGGACGTGCTGCTGACGGAAGCGGTCGCCGAGCCAGCCGCAGCCCCAGCTTCCCGCCATGTTGAAGAGGCCGATCAGGGCGAGCGCCGTCGCGCTCAGACCCGCCGGCATGTGGCAGAGGGAGAGGTAGCCCGGCAGGTGCGTCGCGATGAAGGCGAGCTGGAAGCCGCAGGTGAAGAAGCCGAGCGTGAGAAGCTGGTAGCCGGGGTTTCGGCAGGCCTGCACGAGCACGTCGGACAGATGGCCGTCCGTCGCCTCGACGTCGGCCGCCGATCGACGGCCGCCGCGGCCGAGCCAGACGCCGAGGGGGGCGACCGCGAGGATGATGCCGGCAAGGGCGAGAAGGGCTGCCGTCATGCCTGCGGCCGACGTCATCGTCTCGGCGAAGGGCACGAGCAGAACCTGACCCACCGAGCCGCCCGCGCTCGCCAATCCCAATGCCGAGCTTCGCTCCGCGGGCGAAGCCGCCTGCCCGACCGCCGTCAGCACGACCCCGAAGCTCGTGCAGCTGATGCCGATGCCGACCATCAGACCCATCCCCAGCAGCAGCATCGGGCCCGACGGCGCTAGGGCGGCGAGCGCGAGGCCGCCCGCGAAGACGAGGGCGCCGAGGGCGACGACCGGTGCGACGCCGTAGCGGTCCGCCGCCGCCCCCGCAAAGGGCTGGGCGAAACCCCAGACGAGATTGTGGAGAGCGATTGCGAGGGCGACCGTCGCCACCGGGATCCCTTGGTCGAAAGAGAAAGGCCCGAGGAACAAGCCGAAGGTCTGCCGGATCCCCATCGCGCCGCTCAGAACCAGGGCTGCGGCCGCCACGACGAGCCTCGTGCTTCGCCTGCGTCTCGGTGACATCCACCTGCTTGGAAACTCTGCCATCGGACGGCTCCTCCGGCGGGAAAGGTCGCAAGCGGGTGCCGGCGCGGCAAACGAGAAGATTTCCACCACCGATGAGCAACGTTCACGAGGGGGCGGAGCCTCGTCGCGGCAGCCGGGCCGAGCTTAGCCGACGGAGGGATGCGCGGCCGGAGACGAGTGCTCAGCTTGATCCGACGCGAAGGCTTCGGCCTTCGCCAGCAGCCAGTCCTTGAAACTGCGGAGATCCTGGTCATGCTCGACCCTGTCCGAGCTGACGAGCCAATAGGTCGTCGCGGCTGGGACGGCCTTCCCGACTTTGACGAGTATCCCGTCACGAAGTTCGCGCTCCATGAGCGCAGTTCGCCCGAGGCTAACGCCCAGGCCCGCGGCAGCCGCCTCGAGCGAAAGCTGAATTGTATCGAAGTGCATGGTTCCGTTCGGGGAGAGCTCGGCTGCTCCCGAGGCGTCGAGCCAAGCCTGCCAGTCCTCGCTGAGGGAGTTGACGTGGAGTGTCGTGGCGCGGGCCAAGTCGATCCCGTCTTCCGTATCGGCGACGGCTTCGCGATAGCGTGGGCTGCAGACGGGAACCAGCCATTCTCCGAACAAGCGCGTCCAGTGCCTTGTCGAAACCGGGATACGACTCATGCGAATGGCGAAGTCGAAGCCGTCGACGGGAAAGCCGACCTGTCGGTGCGAGGTGTCCATCGTGATCGCGATCCTGGGATACCTAGACCGGAACTCATAGAGCCGCGGCAAAAGCCACCGCGAGGCGACGGTCGGCGCAGAGCTGATCGCGATGGATCTGCCGGAATGCGGAGTCGGCAGTCGCTTTGTCCCGACGATGATGAGCGACAAGGCCTCGGACACATAGGTGAGGTAGTCTGCCCCTTCACGTGTCAGCGAGAGCTTGCCCGCCTCCCGCAGGAACAGCTTGACGCCCAGAGAGTCTTCCAGGCCGACGATGCCATGGCTGACGGCGCTTGGCGTCACGTTCAGTTCGGCCGCTGCCCGCGTGAAACTCAGATGGCGACCGGCGGCATCGAATAGCCTGAGGGTCGAGAGCGGTGGGGTACGTATTCGCATACGTCCTCCGGGGCGGCGTGAGACGAGCTAAGCGTAGCAGGTGTTCAGCTTCCGACACCAGCCTCGAAGAGGCACCGCGCGCTTGGGTCTGTTATCTGGCGGGCGCCCGACCTGCTCTAGCTGCGTCGGAAGCTGTGGTCGGCGGATCGGGTCAGGGGCATGCAGCGGGAGGGCTCGCGCAAGTCGGGAAACGATCTGAATCGGGAGGCGGGTCAAGTCTCAAGAAGATAGGCCCTCGCGTCCGCCTCGGCGTTCGGCCGTGGGACGAGGCCGCGCAATCGCCGTCCAGGCCTCGCGCGTGCCGCCCCGTGCGAAAGAAGGCCGCCTCATTTGTCCGGCAGGGCGAGCCGCAGCGACTTCGCCACCTGCTCCCGGTGGAAATCGGACACGCCGGCCTCTGCGGCGAATTCCGGCCATCGCCGGACCGCCTGCACGACCTCGTCGAAGATGGCCACCGCGCGGCCGCGCCTCAGGGATACACGGCGCCCGGTCTCTCGGAAGTCTTCGACGGCGAAGCCGTCCCACTTGCCGTTGACCGACATCTGGTGCTTCGAGGTCCAGTCCCCGAGCGGGTTGTACGACCACGTGATGTCGTAGGCTGGGGACAGGCTCCACGTGCCGTCTCGATCCATCAGGAAGGCGATGTTCTTGACGTGGTCGTCCTGGTTACGCCCGACGACGTTGAAGGCCATCCGGCGGAATTGCTCCTCGACCGCGTCCATGCCGAGATCGAGTTGTCGGATGGCGAGGAACGCTTGGTCGTAGGAGTGCGTGCGCGGCTGGTTGAAGTCGAGGTGCGCCAACGCCGCCAGCGACTGCATGTGCAGCTTGCCGCCGCCGTCCTCCCGGTCGAAGCGGCGGGTCATGAAGTGCCGCCGTCCGTTCTCCTCGAGGATGCGGGTGTCGCCCATGGCGACGCCCGCCGCCTGGGCCATCAACGAGTAGGCGTACTCGATGGCCCCGTAGCCTTGCGGGTCGCGCAGGTCCTTGTCGCCGTTGCCGGCCACACCGTCGAACTTCAGGAGCCAGTAGCCGAAGCCCGGCTCGGCCACGGCTTGGCCCGATCGCACTTCGTTCGTGTCCGGGTTCCAGGCAATGACCGCCTTGGCCCGGGCTCCGCCGGCCGAGGTCCCGATGAGCAGGATCTCGCGCAGCGCGGCCTCGCGCGACCCTTCCGCGAACGATTGGGCCAGAGCCGCGCGATTGGAGAGCACGTCGGAGGCGAGCTGGACGAGCGCATCGAGGTGGACGGTCTGCGACTTGCCTGAAGAGGGTCCCTTCACAGGCGCGAACTCCAGGGCGCCCATGCCGCGGGTTCCGATGTAGCAGAGGCGCTCGACGGCGTCGAAGCTTTCCGGGGCGCGGCCCTGCGAGGCGAGCCACGCGTCGATGACGGCGTTGCCGTACTTATCGGGCAGGCTGTCCGCGAGCATGCCCGGCAGCCCGTGGAATGCCTTCCGGTCGAGTTCGGGAAACGAGAACGGCGCCTCCCCGCGCGGCATCTTGAATGGGGAGAGCTCGACGTCGATTGGAGCGGCGACGAAGTCGGGGTCGTACTGGAAGGCGGCGACGCCACCTTGGGCGTCGAGCGAGACGGCACCGATGTCGGTGCCCCAGAGGCGGACGGTGGCGACGGTCACCGCGCGTCGCCCCAGGACCACGCCTTGCCGGAGCCCTTGGCCGCCGTCTTGGTGCGCGAGGCGACCCGGGGCTTACCGGCGCCCACGGCGGCCGCCCCCCCCTTGGCCACCGCCTTGGCCGCGGTGCCGGACGCGCGTTTGCGCTGGCGCCCTTGGAGCTTGGCCTGCTGGATCGGGCTCGGGCCGACCTCGGGCACGAGCCGGTCGAGGCCGTCGAACAGGTCGAGGGCGCGGATCACCTTGACCACGTTCGCGAACTGGCTCGACCCGCCCTCCTCAAGGCGCTCGATCGTCCTCTTGGACACGCCCGCCCGAGCGGCCAGCTCGGCCTGAGTGAGGTTCCGCTGCAGGCGCCTCTGCATGAACCGATTGCCGATCTCGCCGAGCGTGGCATCGTCGGTCAGGAGGGGGGATAGATGCATGACTCGTCACATCCGGCGAATTGGTGGAGGAAACACAGATAATTCGCCTCTTATGACGATTCAATGCCGATACGGGATTATTCGCCTAGAATGGCGAGTTATCCCACTAAACGGGCACATCTCGCCTTATATGGCGAATTCCCGGATGGTGCGAGGATTGTACGTGAGGGGTGAGATCGAGGCGCAGACCGGGGCCGCCCATGGATGGCTCACTCCCGCCCCGGAAGTGCAGACCGAGCAGGTACCCAACCTCAAGGGCGGCCGGAAGCGCGATCACCGGAGCCTCTTCCACATGGCCCCGCAACGCCGCGCTGGCAGGCATCGTCGGTACCCGGCAGCCGCTCCCGGCTGCTGCGCAGGCAAACCTGCGCCTCCTTGGCAGACGTGGTCAAGTCGCGTCGGGACAAGGCCTCTCGTACACCGTCCTCACACGGAGGCACTGAAAGCGTTCGCTATGGGCTGGGCCATTTCGCGACCTGCTCGCGCATGTAGGCTTGTGGACTGCACCCGAACTGGGTGCGGAAGGCGTACACGAACGCTGACGTCGACCCGTAGCCGAGTTGCAGCGTTCACGCTGAAGGGCAGGTGCCAGACGGCCCGAGACGCGAAAAGCCCCGCCCAGCCGAAGCCGGACGGGGCCATGTCACTGAGCATCTACGCCGGCAAAGGTCAGAGATCGGCGAGCTTCTTCAGGCGCACCGATATCGGACGCCCCCAACAGTCAGGCTGAACTGATGGCCGTCGAGCGCCGAGGCGGGGACATTGAAGGGAACGTCCACAGACTGCCCGGCCCCGACCTGTGCACCGGATGCGAGCGTGCCACCACCGGGAACGCTGACCTTGATGGAGCCGACAAACTTACCGTCCTTTTCCTCGTAGGTGCCACGTAGTTGCCCGCCTCCATTGTCCAGGCCAGCAATCTTGCCGTTGACGATTGCAGCAGCGCCCGAGTACGAGCCGCCGCCACCCGAGATATCGGTGCGGAAAAAACCAGTCATGCTTTGCTCCAGCTTAACAACTATGAAATAAGACGAACGCAAGCTCACACAAGAGGTGGCAGTGTGCTGCTTTCGACAACATTACTATTGACTGCACGAACTTGTTACGCTTCAGGCTGATTCGAAGCCGACCGTTCAATCCCGTCCGCCCTTGCAATCTGCGCGTCGCCACCATGCCTCACGCCCACGGCGAGGGTGTCGTTCTGCGCGTCCTCGACCGCTCCGCCGTCGCGCTTGAGTTCGAAGCACTCGGGCTATCGACTCTGTCGTCGCTGCCCTGCGTCGAGCACTCTCGGCCCCCATGGCCTGATCCTCGTCACCGGTCCGACCGGATCGGGTAAGACCACCACGCTTTACGCCGCCCTCAAGGAACTCACCTAGGGTACGCGCTGGCTGCGCAATGCGGGGTCTGGCCCGTTCAAACCGCTAACGCGTTCTCACCGAAAGGAACACGTAGAACTTCCACCGGGGGCTGACCGGCCAACCACGGTAAGCGCAAAGTCAGCTCAATGTAATAGGAAAACCATCATATGCAGGGGCTTCTTTTTTAGGCAGAAATTCAACCTAAAGTAGTCAGTGATTGATACGGCCTTACGGCTCGCAAGCCTGCTTCTTGTATGGGAGTAACCTGCACCCCGATCGCTCGCATGTGGGCTTGAGCCACCCCGCAAGCAACATAACATTCTGATAAATATTGGCTTATTTGCGGGACGTTCTTTGATTTCAACATGGTGTTTAAGGCAGGAGTAAGCGGCACTCACGCTGCCACAAACACCATTCAAGGCCCACAGAAGGGCACTCGAACAAGAGTTGCAATTTTCGTCTGCGGCGCTCATTTTGTTAGGACATAATACCGAACCTGACCGACGACCTGGAGGGTGCAATGATGCAAGTTTCACTCGGCGATCGGCCCGCGGTGAAGCGTTCCTGGATTACTGCTCCGATCTCACCCGGCCTGCCCGTACCAGCTTCTACTAGCGACGCCGAAGCGATCTACCGCTTCCCATGTGGCTACCCCCACATCGTGAGTTTCAACGATGCAACGGGCGCGCTGGTGTACGCCGTGCGTATGCGTGGAGCAGATGGTCATCTCGGCATCGTGGGAGATGAAACCGCCGACCTCCAGGCGGCCCAGGAGGCACTTAGCCTGCTGATGTCAGCTCTTCTTCAGTTCAAATACTCTTCAATGGACTACGATGTAGAGGAGAAGGCCGACGAGACGTTTCGAGCCGTGTGGTGGCCGGGCGGTGGAACCCTCCTGGAGCTTCCTGTTGAAACATGCACAGGCTGGCCGAAGGCTCATCTACAGAGTCTCGACTTCGAATTCTTGGAGACGATACCCCGAGGATTTCCAATCATACTTGCCGACGAAGAGGATGGCAAACGGTGGTACATCGAGTCCTACAGGGACCGGGACGGCAATCTATTTTGGAGTGATTGGGGGCATAGATGGACTGATGATTACGCCGAATGCGTTCGCCTCATCGAGGAGAAAGCCATCCGGCGCTTCTGCATGTGGGAAAAACATGTCTGGGCCGAGCTATCGCGGCCCGTCGTCGTTTTCGGCAGGTAGGCGCGGTGGCGCCGCCCTCCACGAGCGCCGCCTCGCGGTCATGCTGAACCGTCCGCGGCCAAACGATACCTCGTCGCCGGGCCCTGCCCAAGGGTCTGGTCTCGCCACGTCGCTCGAACCACCTTCGCCGAATGGCTCATACCTTCGATTCCACGTCCTTCGGCCTTGCAGCGCATCGACGACACTCATCTGGAAGTATGTGGCAAATCCATTGCCGACCAACTGCGATCGAAAGTACTCCGTCAGATTCCCAGTGTTGGGGAGCGCTAAATTCCTAAAAGTCTTTCCGTCGCACCGCGTAAGGAGGTATGGATGAAAGCTCTTTATCCTCTCGTCTTCGCTCATTATTTTTTGTATCCTTTGGCGGAGCAGAGATGTTCCGGCTCGCAAGACATTTCTTGGTACGATCCGTTCCTTCGGCTTTCCTGACTGACGGCAGTTTTCCAGGCACTCGAGAGCTTTGGAGAGAAGCGGCTCCAGTCTCTGCGAATTCCGTTTGAGTGCGCCGATGATTTTGCTGAATTCGCTCTCCTCTACGTTATAAAATTTTGCGAAAGCTGTCAGCTCAGACAGCACCAAAGTACGCTGAAGTATCTTCCATGCTTGATCGACCTCAACAGTCTCTCCGAACAGCTGGATTCTCTCCGGCCAACTCATCGACATGGTGCGCAGCAAATCTGCGTGCAGCAGGTAGAGATTTTCCATCTCGTAGCACGCCAGGAACAGAACACCGTCCAAATCATCTATTGTGCGATATTTTTCGTCGTCGATCGGCATCCAATCCCGTGTCGCATTTAGAATCAAATGACGGCTATATCGGTACATGTCGAGGCAGCCGGCGTGATACGCTTCTTCGCCGTCGAGGAGGCAGTAGGCTCGATTGAGAGTCGCCGACAGCGCGCCGCCTCCGTGCGCCGCCCTTTGGGCCTTCATCGCCTTCCAAGCGTGATAGCCGCCCCGCTGCCCCTCCGGGCCAAGCGCAGCACGGAATTGGATGTACTGGCTCAACGTCGGGCCGGCCATTCGCTCGTAGAAGGTGGCGTCGTCAGTTCCTTCCACGTAGATGACGATGCGCTCACCTTCGTGCCATTTCGAGCGAGCGCGCCAAGTATAGTCGTGAATGTCCTGAACCACGTTCAGAACCCCGACGTCCTGGCGCCGCCGATGACGATCCGGTCTCCGAACGGATGCTCGACGAAGGACATGAATGCCTCGGGCGATCTCGCCGCAACCATGACGATCGATCCCAGATCCTGTTCGATAATCCGGGCGAGCGATTGGTGCAGGTAATCCAGATCGTCCGCATGGAAGTCGCCGTCGATACCTTCAATCAGCACGATGGTGCTCCGTGTTCGATGCAGCAGGACCGCTGCATGAAGTGCCAGGAGCGTGCGCTCCGGTGCGTTCAGCGTGGACAGGGAATGAAGTCTGCCACCGTGAGCCAGGGCGAGACCGGAACCGTCCTCCGCGAGTAGGAAGCGTGGCGGGGCGTCCTCGCCATCTACGAGTACGGCATCCGAGAGTTCGAGGAGGAAGCTTTCCCGCTCAGCCTCGGGCATGCCACGCAGCGAGCGTTCGAACTGCTCGTCCATGGGCGGTTCGAGCGACAGCGACCGCGCAACGGCATATCCTCCACCCCGGTCCAGGGCACCGCGACCGAACCGCAGAACGGTCGGCAGCATATGGCGGCAGCCGTCCGCCGCACCCGGATACGTCCGCGATGGTGTTTCGTCCTCCGCAGCCATGCCTTCCGCTGCGCGCACCGCTTCGAGCAGCACCCGGCCGAACAGGTTCGTTCCTTCGTTCGGCTCCAGTCCGATCGGATCGAATGCGATTGCCGCCCATTCGGTCGCACCCCAAGGCTTCTCCGAAGCGAGCGAGTCGCTCCACGCCAGGGGAGGAGAAGTGCCTCCGATCCAAAGGCTCAACACGCATTCGATGCGGCGGCCTTCGAAGTCGCAGGTCGCCAGCAGATCGAGTTGAACCTCCGATCCCGGACGGATTCCGAGCTTCGATGCCGCGCGACCGGGCCGTGCGCCGGTCGGAGACGTCAGATCCCAGAGGGCAAAGATGCAGTCGAGGACGGTGGTGATCCCGGACCCGGTCACCTCGTGGAAGAAGCAGAGATTGGCGAGCGAACGGGCGCGTTCGTCCGGTGTGGGAAGGCGCAAGGGGCGACTGAGTTCGGGGCTGCGGGCTTCCCCGCTCCGATGTCGCCCCCTATCGTGCTGTCCGCTCGTCCGGTGGGGCCCCAGAAAGGGGATCACGACGAAATCGGGGGTCGCGAAGGGCCCGACGTCCCTCAAGGAAATCTGGATCGGGCACAGCCGCAGAACTCTCGTGTCAGCCATGTCGGTGCGCCGGCCGAAGATTCGGCCCGATCCGGGTTGGCCGGACAGCGGGTGCACGGCGCAGGTGGAGGAAGGAGCTACGGCTTCATCCCTCTACCGCGGGTCCGTTCGCAGGCACTTAATGCGATACTGCGCATTTCGCTCGTCCGGCGGTCCGCTACACCTCCACCGAGGGCTACTCCCCTGCTTGCGTCGTGAGGCCGGCATCAGGGGCGCAACAGGAGTGGGGATCGAAGTCGGAGTCGGAAGCGCAGGGCAGGCCGAGCCGACGATTCGTTTCGGGACACGACCTCTGCGATCGCCGCTTCGTACGCCGTCAACGAGCGGCCGCGAGCCTCCTCGTCTTCGCGGCGAGCCGCGACGTATCGAGGTTCGCCACGGCCGGCGAGCAGACCTGCTCCAAGGCCGCCAAGGCGGACGCCCAGTGCCCCTTCGCGATCATCACCTTCACGCCGTACTCGATCGACTCGTCGTCGTACGGCGGCGGAAGCGTACTCAGACTCAGGATCTCGCTGCGCAGATAGAACAGGGTCGCGTCGAGGTACAACCGCTTCTTCGGATGCTCCCATCCGCTCCAGGCGGGCGCGACGACGGACCAGTCCTCCTCGCTCGTGCTCCAATCGTTCGTCTTCGCCTTCCCGGCGAGGTGATCCATGAGTTCGGGCGTCCGCACCCGCCCCGAGCAGGGGGCAGCGCAGGCGCGGACGAACCTCTGCATGGCCAAGCCGCGCGATGCTGTCGTCTGACACGCCGACAGACCGACGAGCGAAGCGTCGATCATCAGCGTGTATCCCTCCTGTCCCGGCATTCTGTCGATCGCCACTCGATCGATCAGCCTCCGCAGGGCGGACACGAGCTTCAGATCCGCTTCGGTCGGGTCCTTCAGCGGCATGCGCATGATCAGCCTGTTCATCTCGTCCCGCATCTTCGGGATGGCGATCTGCGCCAAGTCGACCGTACTATCGGGCACATGCACGTTCGCGAGTTCCTTCGCGAGCCGCTCTCTCTCGTCGTTCAAGCGCTTGCGCTGTCCGATCTCCTGATCGCTGGTCAGACCGGCTAAAACGGACCTGTCGACGCTGGCATCGAACCAACGGTCGATCTGGCCGACCCGTTCGGTCAGAACGGCACGGGTGCGCAACGCCTCGTCGCGTGCACGCTGCACGGCGACGACGAACTCGGCCTCGAACAGTTCGACCGCCCGATCCGAAAGGATGTTGTCCCGGATCTCCCTGAGTATCTCCGCCTCCACGAACAGCGAACTCGTGCTGCCTCTGCGATCGCACGTGCCGTGTTTGAGCGCGGCCGCACAAACCAGTCTGCGCACGCCCGAGACACCCTGGCCGCCGAGCAACATCTTCTGCCCGCAGACACACCGGTAGCTGCCATGAAAGACCAGCACGCTTCTGCTGCGACGCTCCCTCGGTTCGTCGCGATCGTCGCACGCAGTCTCGTCGAGAAGAGCGTTCGCCTTGCGCCAGAGCTCCGGATCCACACGGGCCAACTCGGGCCTGTACACCTTCTTCCAGTGTGTCGAAGACCGAACCCGGGTGACCGTCTTGGCCCTACCCGGGGTCCGCACCCTCATCATGCGGCCGTAGATCAGCCAGCCGATGTACTTGGGATTGCGCAGGATGCCGCCGCAGCGAATGCGCGATCCGGCGATCGCTTCCTGCGACCAAAGTCCGCCGCGTGGAGCCTGGATTCCCTCCTTGTTGAGGATGTAGGCGATCTTGCGCGGACTGATGCGGTGGACGACGAAGAGGGTGAAGATGCGGATCACCACCTTCATCTCCTCTTCCTCGACGACGATCTCGCCGCGTCCACGTCCCGTGCGAAAGCCGTAGGGAACGGCACCGATGTTCGTACCTTTTCCCGCAGCCACCCACTGCGCGTAGTTCGTGGTGCGAAGGAAGCGCTCCCTCTCCTCCATCGCGCATAGGCTGAGGAAGGTGGCCTTCACGAGATCGACGCGTCCCGTAGCGCTGCCCGTGGCCACGTGGATCTCGATGCCGAGCGCCGTGAACTCGTCGAAGAGCATCATCCCGTCGGCGGAACGGCGCGACAGGCGATCCCAGCCGTACAACAGGAGCCTTCCGAACGCTTTGCTGCGCGCAAGCCGACGGATCTCTTCGAGGGCGGTGCGGTCGTCCAGCGAGTCGCCGGTCTTGCCCCGGTCCGCGAACAGATGCTCGGAACGCAGCTCGAAGTCCATTTGCGCCGCGTATCCGGTGCACACCTCGGCTTGGCGTTCGATGCTGGCTTCCTTCTGCGCGCGCCCGGAAAAGCGTGCGTAGATCACGCATTCGGCGGAGGCGGGGGCGACTTCCGCCTCCGCCTCGAAGCGGCGCATCCATTTGCGGATCGACTGCAGCTCGGCCGGAAAATCGTCGGGATCGGTCGACTTGTTCATGGGTTCGGTATCGGTGAGCCGCCCGATCGCGGGTGCGACCGGGGACGGCGAAGGAATTGGTCGCGGACGCTCCCGGACCGGACGGAGAGAGGTCGGTCAGTTTGGTCGGAACCCGGCGGCCTGAATCTGACCGGTCACCGATCGGAAGCGGTCGGACGCCTCGATCGGTCGGCGAGGGCATCCCGGCAGAGGGCCAGCCGACGTTCGACGGAATCCCCGGTCCGGCGCGTGTCCGAACTGCGCACGCGAAGCGGAGCGCCGTGAACGATCCCATTCGGCATCCGGCCAAGTCTCGGAGCCACGCGGCGGCAAAGGCCGGAGTACACGCTCGCGATCGCGAGCGCGCATCGGGATGGTTGCAAGGATCTCTCCTTCGAGTCGAAAGAGGGTTTCGGCTGTGCCCCAGTCCGGCCTCGGGCCGGACGGGTTGAACTCAGGCGGCAGGCCCCGACCAGGGACCGGGGTCGTCGAGCGGAGGCACCGGATGTGCGAGTTTACGCTGGTACGGGCGTTTTCCAGTCGGATTCGCTGGGCCGATGTCGGCCACGATAGGCGAATGGCGCGCCTTCAGGATCGGAAAGACACGGCGCCACATCGTATCGGGCCCCGGAGCACCCATCATGCTGGAGGCGTACGGCGCGTAGCGTTCCGGAAGATATCTCGGCCCGAGCCCCGTCGCTCCCACGAACAGGATGGCCTCCGCCGCGAGCCGGCCACCTGCACGAAGTTGCGGAACGTCGTCGAAGACGGGCTGGACTGCCGCCCAATCGTCGTCGTCGAGCGAGAAGGCTCCCGCTTCGGCGCGTCTGTGGTGGCCGAGGACGACCTCGGGATACCGCATGGGACCCTTGGGCGGATGGGGGAACCATCGTTCCGGAGAGCGCTCCGCCGATCTCCCGCACGACGGCAAGCCGCTCGGGGCTTCGGGAACGCCGAACCACAGCCGCATCCGGCAGCCGTCCTCTTGGATGTCCAGCTCGATCTCGCTCAAGATGCTGCGGACGAGGCCGATTACACGAAGATCCTCCTCCGATCGCGAGATCCTGGGGAGGCGCTCCATGATCCTCAGGATACTCGCCCGGTCGGTCTCGGCGTCCTCCCGAGTCAGCGCGCGGAAGGCCGGCGCGACGAGCTTCTTCGATCTCTCCGAGAGCCTGTGATGCTCCAACTCGAGTTCGCAGCATGCAGCGGAGACCGACGGATCGATCTCCTCGGCGTCCTCGGGCGAGAGTGCGTCGAGTTCGCGCCCGATGCGCTCGATCTCGGCGGCGATCCCGTCGCGTTGGGAGGCGACCTCCTCGACTAACTCCTGCCACTCGGCCCTACGGATCTCCTCCAACATCGGACCACGGTCTGCGTCGAGAATCTCGTCGCGGAAAAAGACCAGCACCTGCCGCGCGAGAACGCTGAACTGCAGACCCTTCTTCCGATCGCAGTGGCCGCCGAGGCGCGCGACGTGGCAGTACATGTTTCCCACCGCGAAATCCTCAGTGACTCTCATTTTGACGCCGCAGGCGCATCGCACGAGACCGAGGAGAAATGGCGCTCTCGTCCTGGGCTTCCGCATACGCGACGTCACTCCGGCACGTTCGTTGACGGCGTCGAATACGTCCGCCTCGACGATCGAGAGGTCGGGCCTGCGCAGGACGACGGGTTTTTTTGATTGGATGCCCCAGACGAACAGCCCCTTCAGAATCGGCCTGTCCAACGCTCCCCAGCCGCGCCTGAACAACGATTTCGCTTCCCACAGGCCGCCACCCGGCGCCGGGATGCGTTCGGCGTTCAGCGATCTGCAGAGTTCGCTCGGCTTCTTGCCGGAGTTCAGTTCCTGGAAGCAGCGGAGCAGGATGGCAGCCTGCTCCGGATTGATCCGCCAGTCCGGACCTTCGATCCGGTCGTATCCGTAGGTTGACCACGTCCCGAACAGGCCGCCTCTCGACGCTGCTCTGCGTCTTCCGTCTGCGATCGCTTCGAGCATGCGTTCGCGCTCGCGCTGTGCCGATAGGGCGAGCATGAGGATCTCGAAGAGTTGGACTTCGCCCTTACCGGCCACGTGGATCGACACGCCGTAGCTGGACAGGATTTCGTACAGACGGGCGGCGTCGGTGGCGCTTCGCGTCAGCCTGTCGATGCTACGCACGGCCAATATGCGGAACTTGCCGGCACGAGCCGCGGCCAGCATCTCCGCCAATCCCTCGCGGCCGACGGTCGTGCTGCCGGACCGGTGGCGGTCGACGTACAGCAGACGCTCCCGATCGAATTCCGGGCCCAGGGATTGGGCGTGGGCCATGCAGGCGTTCAGTTGTGCGCCGATGCTGAAGTAGAGGGGATCGGCGGAGGATCTGCGCAGATAGAACGCTATGGAGGGTGCGGTAGCAGGAGGCGGCTCCGGCGTGCCCTCGTGCCGTGCGATCCAATCGCGGATCAGACGGTCTAGCGGGTTGCTGTCCTCGGAATCGTATTCTTCGAGCACGACGAAAGGTCTTTCGTGAGCAGGCGAGGCAACGCTCGCTGCATGTAAATCGATCGGGGCGATGGAGAATGCATGCTTCTAACTCGGGCAGTGAGGTCGAACTGATATTTCGCGGTTCTGTGGGCATGGAAAAGCATCGATTGGCCTTTCGCGTCGGATCGACACCCCTTTGATCATACGATCGTGCGCATGGGGCAAGATATATATTTTCTCGAAAGGTCTTGATTGTCGCGAGCGAATCGGACGCGCAGGTAAGACGCCGTCGGCTAGTCCTCGAACCTGTAATCCACGGTTTCGAGGTCGTAGGTTCGACTCGCTGGAGACGGCCGAGCTCCGCGGTTGACCTTCACATCGTGCCGCGATCCTTCCCGCAGAAGACCCGCGGCCGCCCAATTGGCCAGAGCGCACACGAACGCCACGTAGGATTCCGACATCGGTGCCGCAGGATCGGGGCCGCCCGGTGTGCCCTTTTCGGATCGTGGCCTGCCCGGTTCGTCGCTGCCTCCGGACGCACGATCCGGGCGGCCCCGTCCTCCGATGATCCGGCGAGGTTCCGAACCTGCGACCGACTCGCGGCGGCCCGGAGGCCCGGCTGCGGCGGACGTCTCCGCGGAGAGGCTCCGCTGTGCGCGGGGCACGGCCTTCCCGGCTCCGGTCCCGCTCCGCAGTCCACGGCCCGAGGCGGTAAAACCTCGAGAACGTCCGGGCGTACCCCGAGACAGGGTCGAAGGTGACGAGTTCGCTCGTTCTGCAGATCCGTCCATCAGCGATCTCCGGATGTCCGACGACCGTTCCGACCAAGTGAGGCATGGGGGAGAGGGAGACGCGCCAGTCCATCAGGATGGGAGCCTCGCGAAGGACCCGTTCGGTCGGGTGCTCCCCGCGCGCTATCTGCTGGAGATCTTCCGCGAGGGCAGAGAGCTTGCATGCGAGACGCGCGAGGTGCGGGAACGGGCCGGGCCCGCGGTTCAGGATCGGCATGGCGATGCTCCGCCGTCCGCGTGCATCCGGGCGGACACGACCTTGCCGCGCCCGGGCTTCGGCCTCCGCGAAAGGCCGACGGTACTCTCATTGTCGGGAACCGCCGTGCCCGCCCCCGCGGATTCGACCGGCGGCTGCAGGATCGCTTCCATCTCGGCACTGTCGAGAGAGCGTCGCTGCGTCAGCGTCGATGCGAGCGCGTCGAGACAGCGACGCCGCTCGACGAGGATGCACGTCGCGGCATCGGACGCTCTGCGGAGATCCCGTTCGACCAAGGCCGAAACCTTCGCCGGCATCAATGCTGGCGGTGACACCGCGATCCGGCTTCCCAAGCCCCAGCTGCAGTGCATGTGTCTGCAGATCGCCGTCGCATCAGAGAGGTCGGCCGCAGCCCCGGTGCTCGCAGCGCCGTGGACCAGCACCTCGGCGGCTCGTCCGGCGAGATAGACTGCGAGAAGGTCGAGCAAGTTCGCGCGCGTGGCGTAGCGGTCGGGAAAACGGAAGCTCGTCGAACCTCCTCCCTCCGCAGACCTGTGCAGAACGATGGCCTGCAGTTCGAATCCGAGAGCATGTGCCACCACCGCGTGTCCGCTCTCGTGCGTCGCGAGGCGCGCATCTTCCGCTTCTCCACGCGACGGCGCGGATGCGTCGATCTCGAACAGGAGATCCCCGAGCGCGAGCATTCTGTCCGCCCTGCGCGCCCTGCCTCTGGCACGGCGGACCCAGGCGGCGCAGTCGGCACCGGTACCGCCCAGCGCGCGTCTCGCCACATCCGTCAGATCGGCATCCGCGAGATCCGTGCCGAGATGCTGGCGCAAGATCGCGGAGAGGTCGGAAATCGTCGGAAGAGGGATGGTGAAGCAGCGATCGAACCGTCCCGACCGCAAGATGGCCGGATCGATCCGATCCGGGTGGTTCGTAGTCCCTACGAGGAGAACTCCGGCATGCCCGCCCGCTCCGTCCAGGCATTCCAGAAGGCCGTTCACCACCTGGACCGAGTAGGCACGATTGTGGCCGGAGAAATGCCGCCTGTCGCCGAAGGAGTCGAGCTCGTCGATCAGGGCGACGCAGGGTGACGCTTTCCTGGCTGTCTCGAAGAACCCGCGCATCGCCGCCAGCGTGGTGCCCAGATGGGCCTCGCCGGCCGACTGCCATTGTGCGAGCGATCCGGCGAGGAGAGGAACGCCCGCCTGACAGGCAAGCGCCCGAGCGAAGGATGTCTTTCCCGTTCCGGGTTTGCCCGCCAGCAGAACTCCCGGCTCGCACGCAGACCAGGAAATCCTATTCCGAGAGTATGCCGACAGATCCGCTGCCGCCGCCAAGCCCCAATCCGCGGCCGGCCCGTACCCCGCGAGATCCTGCAGGCGTAGCCCGTCCGCAGCGCGGCAGCGCTCGAGGCGCCGCTCCACCATCGCGGCGAGCCGATCGATCGATCCGTCCGCGCCCCTCGCCCGGTGGATCGCGGCTCGCAGATCGCGGGGTCCGACCGCGGCGGCCGTGCCGGCCGTCAGGCGCCGCCTCGCGATGCCGCCGACCACATGGTCGACGACGAACTCCACACCTTCCGGGTCGAGGTCGCCGACGACGATCCGCTCCTCGCAGGTCTCGAGAAGATCGACCGGCAATCCGGTATGCTGACCTGCCAGGACTCCGATCAGCGGCCTGTGCTCGCGGAACGCCTTCGCCGTGCCGCCGTCGCTTCTCGATACCGGATGGATGCGTCCGGCCACCGCTTCGACGACGATCGCCCTTCGCCCCTCCTGGAGCTTCGGTCGATCCTTCCGCCAATTCCCGGGTCGCGTCGGCGCCGACCCGAAGCAGGCCTCCAGTGCCATCCCCATCGGCTCGATCCACTCCGCATGCGGGACCTCGACGATCACGACCGGCGCAGCGTTCTCCAGCCGCTGGAGAAGGCCTTCGCGCGACGCCAGGGCGAACCCGAACAGGACGGCCGCACCGGCCACCTCGGGTCCGAACCGCTCCGGCTCCTCGCAGAACTCGAGAAACCCCGATTCGGCCGCCGATTGCTCCTGCAACCGCTGAAGCAGATGGCGGACCACGTCGGGTCCGCTTCGCGGGATCGCGCGAGATCGACGTTTCGCACCCGGTTCGCGTGGTTTCGCCGGCCCCTTCATCGCGCGTGGCCTCCGATGGAAGCGTCGGCCTCGATCAGCCCCGGAAAGGTCAGTTCGATCATGGTCATCAACTCGCGCGCGGATTCCGGAACAGGAGCCGGATAGCCGGCATTGCCGGCCTTCCTCAGGTTCGATGAGATCAGGACGGTGTTGCCACCCCGACGGATGGCGTGCTCGATCTCGATCAGAGCGCAGGATCTCTCCGGCTCCCGGCAGGGCAATCCGCCGATCAGCAGGACGTGTCGGCTCCCGCATCGAGCGCCGCCGGCGGAGAGATCGCCGATGCACCGGCGCCAAGTGGCAGGATCGAGGAGCCTGACGGTGATGCGGCGACCGGCATCGCTGCCGATCAGGAGACAGGCCTGACTCCGAAGGCTGACGGAGAGTTCCGCCAGGTAGCCGAGGCCTCTCGCGGGCGCGAACACGATCCAGGTGCTCCGTCCCTGCAGATGGAGAGCGAACTGCCCAAACGGATCGCCTGCGAGCTTCAGCTCGTAGCATGCCGCACCAGTCGCAATCGGCCGACCTACCGGCCGCCGGGGGCTGCACTCGTCCGCATGCCGCATGGCGAGTCTCGCTGCCGAGGTCGGCGTAACGATGCCCTTCCGGACGAGACCGGCGAGGCAGTCGACGGTTTCGTCGTTCACCCCGGCCAGTTCACGAAGTCTGATCGGGAAAGGCGCGTCCGGCTCGGGGCAGGTATCCGCGCGCCCGATGCCGGAAAGCCTCCGCACCATCCTGGCGACGCTACGGTTCGGGGCGCCGCGCGACGACCCTGCGACGACGGGACGACCCGAGGGAAACTCTACGACGATGCCGCTGCCGACCATGGCGTAGGCTCCATTGAGGACGGTTCCGACGAGAAGGCGGGAGTGATGCCGTTGGGGGTGGCTGCCGCGCGCTAGCGCCGACGGGATGCCGCGGCGGCTTCGGACGACGCGACGGGATCGCCCCCGTCGCTCCGAAGAAGCCCCCAACCGAGCGCAGCCCAATCGAACGTCCAGCCGGGTTGCCTGAGGCGGACGACGCTTCGTTCCGTCAAAGCGATCGAGAGATCGATCTCCAGATGGCCCGCGAAGACGAGACCGAAGATTCGCTCCTCGGCGAGGGGACTCGCCAGCGCGCCTTCGCAGGTGGCGAGCGAGGCCTCGCCGCCGAGCTCCTCGACGTGCCGGGCGACCACCTCCAAGTCGCCGCAAGAGGGAACCAGCTTCCTCTGGAAGATGTGATGGGCGTTGGCCAATCGCGGCTCCCGCTGCACGTCGTCGGGCGGAACGATCAGGACCCGATGACCGCCTGCGATTGCCCGGACGCCGACCGCATGGACGAGGCCACGCAGCTGCGAGTGCCTCCAGGTGCGACGGGTCGGAAGAATCACGCCGTAATCGCGGCCCGCCCCGCGGAGGCGGACCGCGGCGACCGCGTCTTCCCCCAGTCCGGCTCGCGCGAGCAGAAGACAGAGTTCCTGATCGAGACCGAGGCGCGTGGCACCGTGGACCGACGCGAGCACGGATGCCTCGTAGCCGAGGCGTTTGGCGTCGGCACAGCGACGCCACGTCTGCCAGCTGAACGGAAGCAGGGGCCGGGCACGCCGGCGTGGGATCGGACGACGTGAGGTCATGCGGCGACCGTCGATTTCGGCCGTCGAAGGACGGCCGCGCATCTGCGGATGTCGATCGGATGGGCTCCGCTACGCCGCACGTTGCCGTGCAAGGCGAGCGCGTTCCTTTATTCGAAGGAACGACGCGGGTCGTCTCGCTTGACGAAGCCGCGTATGCAGCCGATCTTGAAGGTATCGGATGTCGATCCGATCCCGCCGGCCTCGGAGGTCAGTTTTCGGCGCAAGATCGATTGTGCCGAATCACTCGCCTAGTCTTGTAGACGATAATGCACATTGGCTGCAATGCAAGCGAAACTTTCGATTTTCTGAGCGCGCGGCACTTCCGCGCCGCACGGGTTCTTCTGGATTGGACCCAGGACGAACTCGCCCGGAACGCTCGCGTCGTGCGGCGGACCATCGTCATGCTGGAGGCAGGAGGATGCCGAACCCAGTCTCGCAACGTCCGAGCGGTGCTGGCGGCACTTCAGGCAGGAGGGATAAGATTCGCCTGCAATGCGGACGGCGAGATCAGTCTGATCGATGCGAACACGCAGACCGGTGCGGACCGTGCACCGTTACGCCGCGGTGCTGGCCGGGCCGAGCGTCTGCGGACCAGGGTCAGCGGTCGGCGTCCGGTCGCCTTATGAGCAGCCAAGGCTCGAGCCGGAGTCCTGTGGCCAACCGTTCCAGGGTATCGATCGAGACGTTCCTCAGACCGCGCTCGACACCGCTGATGTATGTGCGATCGATCTCGCACAGGTCCGCAAGCGCGTCCTGGCTGAGCCCCTTCTCGGCTCGGATCCGTCGCAGGTTCGTCGCGAGGATCTCACGGAGAGCACCTGGATGCGTACGTTTCACCCGCGCATCGAGCGCGGCTGTGGACGATAAGGCGACGGACTTTAAGTCACAATCGCCATTGGAGCCTGCCTGACCGCAACCGGAGCGCCGCCTAGTGCTTCCGGAGCACGAAGCACGAGTGCCGGCGTAGCTGGTCGAGTTCATTGCCCGGACTGAGGCGGCGACGAGTGCGTCAATCGCAACTCGAGTTGCCGATAGCTGCCGAAAACGTCGTGCTCCCCTGCTACGGCGACCGCCTACTCTCCCTCGCCCAGCACCTCGAGAAGCTTGAGCAACACACCTTGGCGCTGGGAGAACTGGAGCTCAGCGCGCGACGAGTTGCCGGTGCGCACTACCGATGAGTGGCGATACTTCGCATTGGAAACTACCGTGTACCGCCTGCTGTGTCCGGCAGGTCGCCTACGGCCTGTAGACCGCTCCCTGCTCTTCCCGCAGAGCCGGCTCCTCGCCCGGCGCACGTTTCCTTGGCGGCGGCGGTTCACGGTGGATGAGTTCCGAAACGAGGCCTGCGAACGGGCGCACGTCGTGTTCGAGGCTCGCGGCATCCAGCGAGCGCATGTACCGAGTTCGCTCGTCGACTGGGACAATGGTCCACGGATACCCGCCGGACGCGAGTTGCGTATTCATGATGAACCGGCCGATCCGTCCATTCCCGTCGGGGAGCGGGTGGATGTAGGTGAAGATGAAGTGGCCTAGGATCGCACAAACCCGCGGGTCGGCCTCCGCCTCGAGACAGTCGAAGTAGGCATCCATCGCGTCCTGCACGGATGCGTGCGCCACCGGCACGTATCTTGAGCCGTCGAGATAGATGAAGTGGCCACGATAGCCGGCGAGCCGCTCGGACAGGAACAGGCCCGACGCGACCGAGGGCTGGAACATCGCCCTGAACCAGGTCATATGTCTGTCTTGGACAATTTGGGCGGCATCCTCGCCCGCCAGGATGTCCGCGACGGCTCCGCGCACCAGCTTGAAGCATTCCGCGTAACCTTTCGCCGCCAGGGCGTTGCGGTGATCGCGGTCGACGCCCGAGTCCTCGGGCTTCCAGTCGCCGCGTCTGATCTTCTCGATCAACTCCGGCGTGACTTGGTACCCCTCGATGGACAGCGAGTGGTAGGCATCCGCCACGTAGCGCTCGTCGACGTCATCGAGGTAGCGCCCGGCATCCTCGACCTGCCGCGGCTCCTCGGCGAAGGCTTCCAGCACGCCGGGCCGAAGCGATGCCCAGAGCGCGGTCACGCGTGCCGCCACCGGCGATACGCGCCGGCGGAACGAGAGATCTGGCGGCACCCCCTGGAGCGGGTTCTCTCGCTCGGATACGCGGTGTCCGCTGGCGGTCATCGCCCCCATGATCTCGTCCGCCACGCCGGTCCTACCGATGAACCTGAAGGCTGCGGCCAAGCGGCCTGCGACGACCGAGTGCCCGCCCGCGAGAAGCGGCGCGACCACTTCGGACGCCGAGCCGAGCGAGGCCAAGGCGGCCAGGGCGACGGTCTGTTCCTGCTCGAAGAAGGTTGGCGGCGCTCTCACGAGCGCCTCGCCCAGGGGCATGACGCGCATCCCGCTCCTCAGCTCCGAGGAGGGTAGGTTGGCCCGCATGGTGAACAGCGAGGTCTTGAACGGGAAGTCCTGGGACCGGTTGTTCGCGCCAGGACTGATGACCACCACCTGCCGCGGCACGGTGTGCTCCCCGGCATGGAGCCGCAACGACGTCTGAGCATCGGCGACCCACCGGCCGGCGAAGCGGTCGTCGCAATACATGGACAGGAAGGTCCAGAAGTTCGCATAATACGGGGTGCTGTCGCCGGCGCACGAGTTCGGGTCTACGACCATGAGCCACCCGGGCATGATCTGCCGGAGGTAGCCATGCTCGACCAAGCGTTCCTGGTCGGTACGCGACAGGGCCGATGAGCGAAGCACGCAAGCTCTGTCCGCGCCTGCCGCGCGCAGATGCTCCAGGGAGGCGGCAATCTTCTCGTTCAAAGTGGGCATCGTAGGCTACCACGCGCACCGTGCATCCAGACTTATCATTCGCTGCGTCGTGAAATTTATCAAGTGATGCGTCGCCATTTTTATCATCCGATGCGACGCCGAGTTTATCACCTTTTGCTGCGCCGCTCCTGTCATCTCGTGCGAAACGCGCTTAGTGGAGCGCGAACCGGACCTCTGGGCCCACGGCCGCGTCCATCGGGCTGCCGACTACCAGGTCGCCCGTACGAGGGTGGTCTGCAACCGGCGCGGCCATTCCAACGAGCGGTCGGGGTTCGTGCCGGACCGCGTGATCCGCCTTTAGCGAGGCAGAGGCGGAGCCCAACCAACGGGAGCCATTTCGCCATACCAAGCGGGGCTGCCAGTCAGGTCCACCGGCGCCGTAGTCGACCGCGTCAGTAGGCCAGCATCCGCTGCCGCGATGGTCAGAATTCCAGCGATCACGAACACGACAACCGCGGCCGTCCACCACTGCGTGCGCCGGTAGGCAGTGATGGCGTCGTCCAACGGCTGCTTGGCGAGGGCGTTGTAGTCTGCGTCGTCGAGAAACGCGTAGAGCTTGGTCCGCCAGGTGTCCCGTGATGCCTCGACCAGTTGCAGGAACTTCCAATTCGTCCGCACCGTCATGAGGTACGAAAACCCGACGTAAGCCGCCACCGCCACGTAGACCAAGGCGAGCTTCGAGCCGTCTATTCCAGTCTTGGTCAGGTCCGTCGTAACGCGGACGGCCTGGAGGCCGATCACGATGGCGACGTCGCGCCAGACCCCGGCGGAGAGGTCGCGGGCCTGCTGCATCAGCTTCTGGACCTCGTCGGCTAAGGTCTTCCTGAGGTCGGCCAGTGCCTTCAGGGTGTCCTTGCTGCCGCTGCGCAGGTGTGCCTTGTAGACCAGCGACGCCGAGTCGAGGGCCGGCTCCAGCCGCTCCGCGAGGCCATCGCCGAAGGTCCTTTCCGGCTTCCACTCCCGGGCGAGTTCCGCCGTCAGGAAGGTGTGCCGGACCTCGATGTCCGTGCCTTCAAGGTAGATCCAGCGGGCGGCCCGCTGCAGGACGGCGAATGCTGGGGCCACGGTCGGAGCTTCACCAAGGTCGATCCGCCGCGGGGGCTGCCCGGCTAGCGCAACGCGAGACGCGGTGCCGTCCCGGTAGAGCTCAGTGGGCAGGGAGCGCACGATCATCGCCGCCGCGACCTCTTGCCAGCACCCGAACGCCGTCGAGCCCTCTACCCCCTCCCCCAGGAGAACCCAGGGATGGATGGCGCGCGGCGCCATCAACTCGGAGGACTGGCATCGCACCTGGCGCCGAGGCCCCATATCGGATCGCTCGGGCGGTGGCTCGGCGGCTGCCGGCTCCTCAGCCCAGGGCTCCACGCAGAAGGCCTCCGTGGCGAACGCGGCGGCTTCGAAGGCGAGCCGGACGACGCTGGCCTGATAGGGGGCTACCTTGCCGTGCAGGAACGAACGCCACCCCTCCACGGTGAAGACGTGGGCGGCATGGTCGGCCGGCTTGAACTGGACCGTGATCCGAGCCCGGTCGCCGTCCCTAACATCCTCGGGATCCACGACGTCGTCGGACGGGTCTACGCAGGTCAGGCGCAGCCAGCCGCCCTCGCGCGCGACCGCCTGCCAGGCCGCGAGCGCGTCGCGGCTTAGGCAGCCGGACACCCGCAGGTGACCCGCGTCCTCGCTGATCGAGCAGTCGGGCGCCGCCCGGCTGAGCTCAACCGCGGCGTGAACCTGTCTCGATCTCAGCATCGTCCCTCGTCAGGCCGGCCGTCACGATCACGATCTCCTGCCTTCCGTCCTCACGGCCGTGGACCGCGGGCCTGTTCTCCTCGTCGTAGGAGATCTGGACGCCCTCCACGGTCTCCATCCGGTGCCGCCGCGGCTTCTGGATGCGCTCGGGGCTGACGTCAAAGGTCTCTTCGGAGACCCCGCGGTTGCGCAGGTTGCGCACGAGGTCCCGGCGCACCTTCGAGTTCTCAGGCTGAACCCCGAAGCAGGCCGTCACCAGCGGCTCGCAATCTTCGGGGTCGAACCGCGGCCCCTGGCGGAGCACCTCGTAGATCCGATTCACGCCGCTCTTCTTGATCTCCTCCGGCAGGCTGTCCCGGTTGGCCTTGAAGGTGTCCTTCAGGGCCCCCATCAGCTTCTCGCTCATGTCCGTCGCCGCGTTGACCCGCCGCGCCTGGAGGAAGCCCTCGAAGTAGTCCGAGATGTGCGCCGTGTTGCTGCGGTCGCGGACCATGATCCGGCCGCCGGCGCCGTCGTCCAACCGGACCAGCGCGATCTTCTGCATCGCCTCCGGCTTCCTCACGAACGACTCCTGAAAACGCTCTAGCTTCGGTACGGATGATCCGCCTGCCTCCAGCACGTAGCGGACGACGTCCTCGTTGTCGTACTTCACCAGTGCGTAGATCGTGGCGCCGTCGCCCGCACCGAGCTCGAAGATGAAGAACACCCCCACGCTCATCGTCTTCTTGTGACGCGACTGGAAATCCAGGGCCAGCGCCTGCGTGCGCTCTGTGAAGTTGCCCCCGCCCGTCGCGATCTCGCGCAGGATGTCCTCCGTCGTGGATCGGTCGCGAAAAGCAAACAGATTGCCCCGCAAGGATGACTTCACCCGTTCCAGGAAGAAATCCTGGTGCTGCGGCGGCGTAATTTCATCCAGAAGAATAGGGTCTTCAAGTGACTTCCCAACAACATGGAAGATCATGCGCCTGATTGTGAGCGCGTCCTTTTCCTCATCCGTCAAAAAACTCATGGTGCCTTGCCGGACCCGCTTCTGGACTGGAAAAACCGAATCTTAGCTTTATAGCACCAGAGAACACAGTTCCGATAAGCGCAATCTAGAACGAACCCACCGGAAAACGCCCACCGCCGCACGCGGGCGACGAGAGGCAGCCCCGACGGTAACAGTGTAGTCTCGCGGGCAGTGCGTCAAGAACAAAGAGCGAACATTAGGCTCGCCCTGCTTTGTCAAATGAGTCTGGGGGCAGGGCCGCCGATCTCGTTCGCGGCGGTCTCCAGCCAAGACCCATTGCGCTGCTGGATTTCCGGTACGCGCGGGTTCAGGTAGGCTGGGAACGGGCCCAGAAATCCACGAACCGCATGCCTGACAACCCGGGATCCGGGGGCCGTAACGCACCGGTCTCGGCGTTGCGCCGCGGGAGTCCCTTCCTCGACATCGAGACCTTCGTCGTCCCGCAATCCGAACCTCCCCTCTTCAACCTCGACGAAGTGCTTCCTGGCCTTGATCCTGACCCGCATCTTCTCGGCGAGCTTGCCCGGCCGGATCTCCTCAAACCTTTATGCCTCGGCGATGGTCACTAGGGACAAAAGGTTGACGATCTCGACCGCCGTGAGCGCCCTCTAACGACCGAGGATCCTGACGATCTCGGTCATCACACGCCGCCAAATGGCAGTGTTCTCCACGTTTCGGCCGGACGTAGGTTCGGGAGCCGAGGATTGCACACCCTCGGCAACCGAGGCGCTGCCGGCAGTCGTGGGCGGGCAGAAGAGCTCGTCCTGGACCTCGATGTCCCCGAAAGCGGCGGCCGAGTGTACTCCGCGTGATCGGGGGACCGAGACGGGCGGCGCATTCGCGGTTGGCGTCCAGAAGAGCGGACAGCAACGCGTCCGCGCTCACCCTCGGGAAGCGTTCAACACACCATGTGTCAAGCGAGGCTCATTCCTTCATGCGACACCAATCGATTCGCTGGTGCGAAGGAGCGATACCCATAGAATGTCAGATCGCGATGCGTATCCGCGACCTAGCGGGTCTCAACCCTTGTGCGACCCATTTGCGACCCAGGTCATGGGTAGTTGATATTCTGAGTTAAGTATTGGAGCTAAGTCACTGAAGTAGTTGGTAGCGAGGGAGGGATTTGAACCCCCGACACAAGGATTATGATTCCTCTGCTCTAACCAGCTGAGCTACCCCGCCACAACCGCGAACGGCGCTGCGGCGTCGTTCGGTGGGCGCGGTATATGGAGAAGGGCGTGGCGGTGTCAACGGTCTGTTGCGACCGCTGCACCCATTCTTCCGCTCAGAGCGTCTGTCCGAAGATCTGGGCGACCTGCGGGATGTCCTTGTCGCCGCGCCCGGACAGGTTCATCACCATCAGGTGCTCGGCCGGCTTGGTCGGCGCGAGTTCGAGCACCTTCGACAGGGCATGGGCGGGCTCGAGCGCCGGGATGATGCCTTCCAGCATCGAGCACAGCTTGAACGCCTCCAGCGTCTCCGAATCGGTCGCCGACAGGTAGGTGACGCGGCCCATCTCGTGCAGCCACGCGTGCTCGGGGCCGATGCCCGGATAATCGAGACCTGCCGAGATCGAGTGCGCGTCGGCGATCTGTCCGTCCTCGTTCATGAGGAGATAGGTGCGGTTGCCGTGCAGCACGCCGGGCTTGCCGCCGGTGAGCGAGGCAGCGTGGAGGCCGCTCTGCACGCCGTGGCCGGCCGCCTCGACGCCGTAGATCTCGACCTCGCGATCATCGAGGAAGGGGTGGAACAGTCCCATGGCGTTCGAGCCGCCGCCGATGCAGGCGACGAGCGAGTCCGGCAGGCGGCCCTCCATCTCCAGCATCTGCTGTTTCGTCTCGATGCCGATGACCGACTGAAAGTCACGCACCATCGCCGGATAGGGGTGCGGGCCGGCGACCGTGCCGATGCAGTAGAAGGTATCGGCGACGTTCGTGACCCAATCGCGCAGGGCCTCGTTCATCGCATCCTTTAGGGTCCGCGTGCCCGATTGCACCGGCACCACCTCGGCGCCCAGCATCTTCATGCGGAACACGTTCGGCGCCTGCCGCTCGACATCGACGGCGCCCATATAGACCACGCATTTCAGGCCGAAGCGGGCGCAAAGCGTCGCCGTGGCGACACCGTGCTGGCCCGCGCCGGTCTCGGCGATGATCCGCGGCTTGCCCATGCGGCGAGCGAGCAGGATCTGGCCGAGCACGTTGTTCACCTTGTGCGAGCCGGTGTGATTCAGCTCCTCGCGCTTGAAGAAAATCTTCGCGCCCTTGCCCGCCGGCGCCCCGGCGCGCAGGTACTCGGTGAGGCGTTCAGCGTAGTAGAGCGGGCTCGGACGGCCGATATAATGCGTGCCGTAAGACTCCATATCCGCCTTGAACGACGGGTCGGCCTTGGCGTCGGCGTAGGCCTTCTCCAGGTCGAGGATCAGCGGCATCAGCGTCTCGGCCACGAAGCGGCCGCCGAAGATGCCGAAGCGACCGCGCTCGTCCGGCCCGGTGCGGAAGGAATTGGGAGCGGGGTTCAGCGTCACGGGGACGGTCCTTCGCGAAAATCGATTGTCGGTTCGCGTGCTAGACCCATGGGACGACGGCTGCAATGCGTCACAGCCGGGCAACCCGCCGGACCGTCCCGGAGTGGGGGCGAAATGGGAGGCCGGCAGTCAGACCCGGCGGCGCGCGGCGGCGATGAAAGCTGTGATTCGAGCCGGATCCTTCTCGCCCGGACGAATCTCGACGCCCGACGAGACATCGACGGCCGCGAGCCCCGTGCGGGACAAAGCGGTCCCGACATTCTCGGCATCAAGGCCGCCCGACAGCATCGTGCCCGCGGGCAGGGCCACGCCGCGCAGGATGTCCCAGTCGAAGCTGCGTCCGTTGCCGCCGGGCAGGTCGGCGCCGGGAGGCGGCTTGGCGTCGAGCAGAAGCCGGTCGGCGATCGTGGCGTAGTCGCCGAGTGCGACAAGATCGGCGGCGGCCGCGACGCCGACCGCCTTCAGGACGGGCCGCCCGGTCCGCGCGCGGATTGCCGCGACGCGCTGCGGGCTCTCCTTGCCGTGAAGCTGGATCCAGTCCGGATCGAGCGCCTCAGTGACGGCGGCAAGGAGCGCGTCGTCGGGATCGACCAGCAGCACGACGCGCTGCGCCCTCCCCCGCACCCGCCGCGCGAGATTGCGGCCCTGCTCCAGGCTGACGTGGCGTGGGCTCTTGGGGAAATGAACGAAGCCGACGAGGTCGGCCCCCGCGTCGAGTGCCGCGTCGAGGGTGGCCTCGGTGCTCAGACCGCAGATCTTGACGTGCACCTCGGCCATCACAGAGGAATGCTCCGCGACCTCAGCGCGCCGCCGGGGCCGGAAGCGCGGCGTGCGTGCCGGCGCCGGCGTAGCCCGGCTCGAAACCAGGCGTGCCGAACGTCTTCAGTTCCGCGGCCTCCTTGGCGAGGCGGTCGGCCTCGCGGCGGTGGTAGCGCGCGCGCTGGCGGGTTCCGGCCTGTCCGAGCCAGCTGCCGATGCCCCCGACCAGGATGCCGAGCGCCACCGCGCCGAACAGCACGGCATAGAGCGGCAGGACGAGACTGAACACCGGCTCCGGCGAGAACGGATCGAAGGAGAGCGTCACGGGCTCGCGGTTGGCGACCGCAAGCAGGACGACCACCACCGCGATCGGCAGCAGAACCAGCGCCTTCAGAAAACGGATCATGCAACGGATCTCCGACGGGACGGCAGGAGCCTGCGGCCGGCTCCGCCCGGTGCCGCAAACGGCGTTCGAGTGGGCGCCTTTCGCGGCTCAGACCGCAGAACTAGAGCGCAAGGCGACGATGGGGATGGCGGCTCGGCGCGAGAGATCATCGAACCGGGGGACGAGGACGAGAGAGCGACCGATACGATCAGGCGCTCGGCTGTTCGTCGCCGATGCCGGCCCGGTTGAGGCGCAGGCGCATCTCCTTTCCGGTCTTGAAGACCGGAATCGCCTTCTCCGACACCGCCACGGACTCGCCGGTGCGGGGGTTGCGGCCGCGCCGTGCCTCGCGGCGCTTGACCGAGAAGGCTCCGAAGCCGCGCAGCTCCACCCGGTCCCCCTGGGCGAGCGCGTCAGCAATGGTGTCGAGGATCGCGTTGACGAGGGTCTCGACGTCGCGCTGATAGAGGTGAGGATTCTGCTCGGCGATCTTGAGCACGAGTTCCGACTTGATCATGCGGCTCTCTTCCGGATGCGGGGCGGTCGCGGCACGGTGCGAAACCTCAGGGCGCCGGGCGCCAGACAGCGAGGAGCCCGCCACGGGCGACACCCGCGGCCTCGTCCTCGACGGCGCGGAGGCGGGTGGCGAGCCCATCGAGACCGAGAAGGTCCGCGCCGACACCAAGGGCCGACCAGAGCTTGAACCCGCCCTCGGCCTTCGGCTTCCAATCCTTCACCGGAAGGTTGGCCGGAACCTGCTTCTCCTTCTCCAACCACGTCACGGCCTGGCGCTCGCCACCGAGCTCGTCGACGAGCTTCAGGGGCACGCTCTGGCGGCCACTGAAGACGCGCCCGTCCGCAACGGTGGAGATCTCGCTCTCGTTCATGCCGCGGCGCTCCGCCACGAGGCCCTTGAACCAGCCGTAGGTATCGAGAACGATCGAGGACAGGGCCGCGCGAGCCTCCGGCGAGGTCGGGCTGAAGCCCGACGGCTCCGCCTTCAGCGGGGAGGACTTCACGGATTCCACCTTCACGCCGACCTTGTCGAGAAGGCCGGAGACGTCCGGATACTGGAACAGCACGCCGATCGAACCCACGAGCGCGGTCTCGCGGGCGACGATATGATCGGCCGCAATCGCGGTGATGTAGGCGCCGGAGGCGGCGGTCCCGTCCACGAAGGCAACCATCGGCTTCTTCGCCGCCAGCGCACGCAGATTGCGGTAGAGTTCCTCCGAGCCCGTCGTGGTGCCGCCGGGCGAGGAGATGGAGATCACCACGCCCTTGACCGCGTTCGACTCGCCGACGCGCTCGATCAACTTGCGGGTCGATTCGCTGCCGGCGATGAAGCCGCCGATCGAGATCCGGGCGATCTGGTTCTCGGTTGCCGGAAACAGCCGGCCCTCGCCGACCCGCGCGCGGTAGCCCAGCGCGCCTACGGCGATGATGGCGGCCCCGATGCCGAGCATCCGCCACAGCGTCAGCTTGCGGCGCAGACGGCGGCGGTCGATGAGAAACTCGGCGTCTGCGGCCATCCGACGATCAACTCCTCTCCGAGCGGTCCAGCCGGACCGTTGTTCTGTTGGGATCGCCCGGCCGCGTCCTGCCCGAACGCACCCTCGACCGATCCGTGGATCGGCTCGCCTCACCGAGACGGGTCGATCCCATAAGGTATCCCGAAGCCGGTGCAGCCCGTCGATCCGGATGCCGGCCAAGTCCTTGATGGACTTGAATTCGATCGCGCCTGCCGAGTCCGGGACCGTGTTTAACGCTGCCCGAGGCAGACGGGCAAGAGCCTGTTCCGTCCCAGCCCGGACAACCGGCACTCGTCGTCGCCGAAAGCGATGTTGTCAGGCAGCGACGGACTCAGCGCCGAGCGTAGACTTCCTCGACGTAGCCGTCGCGCAACCAGAACAGGTTGCGACTCAAACGTTGATAGCCGCCGTCGCGCCCCATGAGTTCGGGAACGATAACCTGCCGAAACTCATCCGTGTTCGGTGCGGCTGCTTCCTGATTGATCGAGTAGAACAGGGGAGCGATCGTGCGAATACGTGAAAGGTACATGGCCGCCGTCTCCGGAGGCATCTCGGGAAGAGAATCCTGGTTGATCACCAGGTCGTAACGCTCGTCCCGTTCGATTTCCCACCACGGCAGCACGCGAATCGCAGCCTCGGGCTCCCCGGCCAGGGACACGTCGAGGCCCGCCTTCAGCAGAAACCAGCCCTGAAGAACGTTGGTGAAGGGCAGATCGAGGATCGTGTAGCGACGGTCCGGGCGGCGAAGGAACCAGGCGAGGCCGCCGAAGCCGCCGCCGATTTCGACGATGCGCTCGAATACGCCGATCTGCCCGATTCGCCACGCGGCGTAGGCATGGCTGAAGGCGTGCTCGGGCAGGAGGCCGGCGCCGAAATGCACGCCGAACGGCGCGCCGACCTCGGGGAAGGTCAGGGGGAAGCCAAGTTCGGCTTCGACACGTGTCGGCTCCGGGTAGAAGGCGGAACCGTTGAGGGAAGCCGCAAAATCGCCCTGCTCCGGCGAGCGGACGGGGACGAGGCCGAGGGCTTCGGAGAGCCGCAGCATCCGGTCGCACCAGCTCGCGGCGAATGGCGTGGGAGCGTGACGGGCCAGGGTCGCCATCGTGCGTCCCATCGCGATGCCGTGTGAGAGATGGGATTGGAACAGGTTGTTCAGCTGGTGGGCGAGCGCGGCAGCATCGCCGCTTCGCAGCGCGTGATGGAAGGCGGAGAAGCCCTGCGTTCGGGCCGCCCACATGCCGGCGCTCTCGGCCTCACCAGGCGACCGTTCGGCACTGGAGCGCCACGCGGCGATGAGCCGGCGCGCGATCGCCTCATCCTCAGGGCCGGGGCGGGGCGGGGCGAAGGCGATCTCCGGCAGATCCGGCCAAGTGCGGTAGGGATAGCGATAGGTCCAGGGCCCGGCGATCCCGCCGCCGAGTTCGGCACTTGCGGCCGGCGCGCGGTAGGGACGGCCCTCGCGGCGGCCGAAGACGCGGTAATGCTCTTCGGCGGAGGCGATGTGGCCGGCCTCGATCGCCATCGCCACGTCGGCATTCAGATCGAGATAGGCCTCGGCGGCAAAATCGGGGGGGAGCGAGTCGGGCTGCCGTCGTCCGGGCTTGCCCCTCAACCATCTCAAGCCGGCATCCAAGCCCGGGAGGCGGTCTGCCATCGCGCTTCGCCTCAAGACGCTTCGAACAATCGGAATTCAAAAAAGTTCGGGGCCGGCAGAGCCGGCCCCGAGGCAGCGTGAACAGGCGAGGCGAGTCTTACTCGTCGTCGCCCTTCTTCTTGTTGAAGGCGGCACCGAGGATGTCGCCGAGCGAGGCACCGGAATCGGCCGAGCCGAACTGGGCCATCGCCTCACGCTCCTCGGCGACTTCCAGCGCCTTGATCGAGACCTGCACACGGCGGGCCTTGCGGTCGAACTGGATCACGCGAGCGTCGAACTTCTCGCCGGCGGCGAAACGCTCGGGACGCTGGTCGCCGCGGTCACGGGCGAGTTCGGCGCGGCGGATGAAGGTCTGCATGTCGGTGTCGACGAGCTTCACCTCCAGGCCGGAATCCTTCACCTCGACGACCTCGCAGGTCACGACCTGACCCTTCTTGACCTCGCCGGCTTCCGCGAAGGGATCGCCGCCGAGCTGCTTCACGCCGAGCGAGATGCGCTCCTTCTCGACATCGACGTCGAGAACCTGAGCGCGCACCATGTCGCCCTTCTTGAACTCTTCGATGACCTGCTCGCCGGGACGGTTCCAGTCGAGATCCGACAGGTGGACCATGCCGTCGACATCGCCCTCGAGGCCGATGAACAGGCCGAACTCGGTCTTGTTCTTGACCTCGCCCTCGACCTCGGAGCCGACCGGGTGCTTCTCCGCGAAGGCTTCCCAGGGGTTCTGCAGGGTCTGCTTGAGGCCGAGCGAGATGCGGCGCTTGACCGAATCGACTTCCAGGATCTGCACCTCGACCTCCTGGGAGGTGGAGACGATCTTGCCCGGATGGACGTTCTTCTTGGTCCAGCTCATTTCGGAGACGTGGATCAGGCCCTCGATCCCCGGCTCCAGCTCCACGAAGGCGCCGTAATCGGTGATGTTGGTCACCCGGCCCTTGAGCTTGGCGCCCTCGGGGTAGCGGGCGGCGATGCCCTCCCACGGATCGGCCAGGAGCTGCTTGATGCCGAGCGAGATCCGGTGCGTCTCGTGGTTGATCTTGATGATCTTGACCTTCACCGTCTGGCCGATGGTCACGACCTCGGACGGGTGGTTCACGCGGCGCCACGCCATGTCGGTGACGTGCAGCAGGCCGTCGATGCCGCCGAGATCGACGAAGGCGCCGTACTCGGTGATGTTCTTGACGACGCCGTCGATGACCTGACCTTCCTCAAGGTTGGCCACCAGCTCCGAGCGCTGCTCGGCGCGGCTCTCTTCGAGCACGGTGCGGCGCGACACGACGATGTTGCCGCGGCGGCGATCCATCTTGAGGATCTGGAACGGCTGGGGCGTGCCGAGCAGCGGGGTCACATCGCGCACCGGGCGGATATCGACCTGCGAGCGCGGCAGGAACGCCACGGCGCCGTCGAGATCGACGGTGTAGCCGCCCTTGACTTGGTTGAAGATCGTGCCGGTGACGCGCTCGTTGGCTTCAAAAGCCTTCTCGAGCTTGACCCACGACTCCTCGCGGCGCGCCTTGTCGCGCGAGATGACGGCCTCGCCCAGCGCGTTCTCGATGCGGTCGACGTAGACTTCGACCTCATCGCCGACCTTGAGCTCGCCCTCGCGGCCCGGGCCGGTGAATTCCTTGAGGGGGACACGCCCCTCGGTCTTGGCACCGATATCGATGACGGCGACATCCTTCTCGATGCCGACGACAGTGCCCTTGACGACCGAACCCTCGGTGATCTCGTGCTGGAGGAAGGATTCCTCGAGCAGGGCCGCGAAATCCTCGCGGGCCGCGGAGCTTGCGTTCAGACCAGCAGACATTCTTTCTCCTGAATGGCCTCATTTCGTGAGGCCGCGCCGGCGGCTCGTGTTGCGAAATGCCCCCGTCACCGCCGCCCGCCGGATGGACGATCCGGCCGGGCTCGCCTCCTCTCGGAGGGCCGACGCATGCTGTAAGCGATGGTCGAGGGCCGATCTCCCCGGCGATGCGGCCGCCGGGCACGAGACCCGGATCATGACGATACCGATGAGGAAATCGGTGCGACCGATACCGGATCCGCGTCGCCGACGCAACGTCTTGCGCTGGTTCACGATCGGCCGGCCCGCGGCGCCCTGATGCGACGGCGCCGGCTCTCAGCCCGTGGGCCCGGCCGGACGGGTCAGAGCGTAAAGCGTGATCGCCGCCGCATTCGAGACGTTGAGGCTGCGAATGGCGCCCGTCGCGTCGATGCGCACCAGCAGGTCGCAGCACTCGGTGGTGCGCTGGCGCAGGCCCTTTCCCTCGGCGCCGAGCACGAGCACGGCGGGGCGGCGCGGGCCGACGGCATCGAGCGAGGTTCCGGCATCCGAATCGAGCCCGATCCGGGTGAAGCCGCGCTCGCCCAGCGTGATCAGCGCCTCGGCGAGGTTGCGCACGATCACCAGCGGAACGTGTTCGAGGCCGCCCGAGGCGGATTTCGCCAGGACGCCGGTCGCGTTCGGCGAGTGGCGCGCCGTGGTGACGATCGCGGTCACGCCGAAGGCTGCCGCCGTGCGGACGATGGCGCCGACATTGTGCGGATCGGTGATCTGGTCGAGGGCGAGCAGAAGCGCGTCGTCCGGCATCGCGTCGAGTTCGGGCGCGGCAAGCGGCTCGGCTTCGGCGTAGAGGCCCTGATGCACCGCGTCCGGTCCGAGCAGTTTGTCGATCGCGCTCGGGCGGACAATCTCGGGCTCGATCGGCAGCGTCACCCCGGCCTCGTTGAGGCGCGCCAACGCATTCTCGGTGGCAAGCAGCCGGTGGAAGTGGCGGCCGGCATTGCTGAGCGCCTGCGACACCGGATGCCAGCCGTAGAGCACGACATGGTCCCTCCCCTCGCGAGCCGTCGGCCCGGGCGGTTGCTGCGTTCGCGGGCGGGGCCGGAAGCCGTAAGGCTTGGCCGGGCGGTCGCGCGGCGGGGTCATGGGCGGATCTTTCGCAGCAGGTAAGGGGGCAGTGTCTCTCGCGTCCGAGAAGCCGATGCGACCGTCCCGCGTCAAGCGGCGGAATCATGCGGCAAGACCGTTGCCGTCGGCGGAGAACCCGACTATAGACCGGGCGCCGTCGGACAGCGCCCTTCGTCTATCGGTTAGGACGTCAGCCTTTCACGCTGAAAAGGCGGGTTCGATTCCCGCAGGGCGCGCCATTTTTTTCCTAAGCCCTTCACCGGCCGGAATTTCTGCATAAATCAGCACCTTAGGCCGCCGCCAGTCGTACAAACAGGCGGTGCAAACGGGCCATGGCGCTGATGTCGTATCTCATCCGTGATGGGCTGGGCACGTACTACTTCCGCAGAGTGATCCCCGCGGAGCTGCGCCCCTTTGTCCGCCGTCAGCACTCCTGAGACATACTGAGGGTCTTCACGAACGGAGGATGGCTGGTTCATCGTCGCCTCCAGGAGCGAAGATGAAACAGACGTCCGGGCCGGTACGGAAGCCGGCAGAAGCCGTGATCAAGGACATCCGCCGCGCGACACGCCGGCAGTTCTCGGCCGAGGAGAAGATCCGCATCGTGCTGGAAGGCCTGCGCGGTGAAGACAGCATCGCCGAGCTGTGCCGGCGTGAGGGCATCGCCAGCTCGATGTACTACGGCTGGTCCAAGGAGTTCTTGGAGGCCGGCAAGAAGCGGCTGGCCGGCGACACGGCCCGCGCCGCGACCGCTGATGAGGTCCAAGATCTGCGCCGCGAGGCGGGTGCGCTGAAGGAAGTCGTGGCCGACCTCGTCCTGGAGAACCGCCTGCTGAAAAAAAGCATGACCGCGGCTGGGGGCGACGAGGCATGAGGTACCCGGCCTCTGAGAAGCTGGAGATCATCCAGTTGGTCGAGCAGTCTCACCTGCCGGTGCGCGCTACCCTGGAGAAGCTCGCCATCCCGCGCGCCACCTTCTACCGCTGGTATGACGCCTTCCAGTGCGGCGGCCCCGAGGCATTGGCGGATCGTCCCTCGCGGCCCAGCCGGGTCTGGAACCGTCTGCCGACAGAGATCCGCGAGCAGATCGTCGCCCTCGCACTGGAGGAGCCAGAGCTCAGCCCGCGCGAGCTGGCGGTGCGCTTCACCGACGAGCGGCGCTACTTCGTCTCGGAGGCAACCGTCTACCGCCTGCTCAAAGCCCAGGACCTGATCACCAGCCCGGCCTACATCGTCGTCAAAGCCGCCGATGCGTTCCACGACAAGACGACCGCACCCAACCAGCTCTGGCAGACGGACTTCACCTACCTGAAGGTCGTGGGATGGGGGTGGTACTACCTCTCGACCGTGCTCGACGACTTCTCGCGCTACATCGTGGCGTGGAAGCTGTGCACGACGATGCAGGTTGGCGACGTCACCGCCACGCTCGACCTTGCGCTGGCGGCGGCCGGGCTCGACCATGTGCAGGTGGCGCATCGGCCACGGCTGCTCACCGACAACGGATCGAGCTACGTCGCGGGTGATCTGGCCGACTGGCTCGGCAGCCGGGGTATGACCCACATCCGCGGTGCCCCGCGCCATCCGCAGACGCAGGGCAAGATCGAGCGCTGGCACCAGACGCTCAAGAACCGCATTCTACTCGAACACGCTTACCTGCCCGGCGAACTCGAGGCGCGTGTGGCCGCCTTCGTCGAGCACTATAACCATCTCCGGGCTCACGAGAGCCTGGGCAACCTCACCCCTGCCGACGTCTACTTCGGCCGCGGCGAGACGATCTTGCGTGAACGGGCGCGGATCAAGCGTCAGACCCTCATGGATCGCCGCTTGCGCCATTACGCGCAGGCTGCCTAACCTCTCAACCCAGGTGGACCAGAGCCTCCGTTCCTGAGCACCTCAAAGCGTCTCAAATCATCTGACAACGGACAATTGATCGGTTTGGCGTTGTGGTTGATGCTCGCCGATCGCCGCGCCTACCCGTCCGACGCCTCCGATGAGGAGTGGGCTGATCAGAAGTTCGCCCGCCTGTACAGCAATGCGCCATGAGCTGACCTCCGGCTGACACGCGCAGAACCGCCGCTCTCGACCCCATCCGAACCTTCGCCAAAAATGGGCCGAATGTTCGCAACGGGGCAGGAGTTAGCTCGTCGGTTGCTCGGCTGTACGTTCGATTTCAAATTATTTGAGATCCACTCCTGCCGGCGCAGCGGATGTTGATGCTGCGGACATTAACCTATCGGTCATAAAGGCGTTGGTGTGTTGTGACTGCCTCTCGCACCATTGACCGTGCGACGGGCGACGATGCCAAGGGTCAAGCCCTGAACGATGATCGAGAACAGCACGACGGCATAGGTCGCGGCGAGCAGCGCCGGCTTGTGCTCGCCCTCAGGCACGGTGAGCGCTAACGCCACCGAGACGCCGCCGCGCACGCCCGCCCAGGTCAGGAATGGCACGTTCCGCGCCGAGAGGCGGTCGTCGCTCCAACGAAGCAGGAGCAGGGACACCGAGACCGCTACGCCGCGCCCGAGGATGACGAGGGGTACGGCGGCAGCGGCCAGCCAGAGCGCCGATGCATCGAAGCGCAGGACGAGCACCTCCATTCCGATCAGCAAGAACAGCACCGAGTTGAGCACCTCGTCGATGAGCGTCCATAGCGCAGAGACGTAGCCTTGGGTGCGCTTGCTCATCGCGTCGCGAGGGCCCCGCTCTCCCACCAGCAACCCGGCAGCGACCACGGCGAGCGGTCCGCTGGTGCCGAGCTTCTGCGCCAGTGCGTAGGTGCCGGTCACGAGCGCGAGCGTGATCAGCACCTCGACGGAAAAGTCGTCGATGGCACGCATGGCCCGGTAAGCGATGTAGCCGGTGACGAGGCCGAGCAGGATGCCACCACCCGCCTCCACCAACAGCAACTCGACGATGCCGAGCGCGCCTCGCTCGCCGCCGCCTCCAGCAGCAAACCCAAGGAGTGCGGTGAACAGCACCACGCCGACGCCGTCGTTGAACAGCGCCTCCCCCTGCATTTCGACCTCCAAGGCCTGCGGCACCTGCACGTTCTTGAGCGTGGCAAGCACCGCGACCGGGTCGGTCGGACTGATCAGAGCGCCGAAGACTAAGGCCCAGACGAGCGGTAGGGCGTGGCCGAGTGCCTGACTCACGCCCCAGACAGCGAGCCCCACCACCGCGGTCGAGACCGCCGTACCGACCAGCGCCAGGGTCGCGACCGGCCAAGCCCGCTCTCGCAGCGCCTGCAGGTTGAGATTAAGCGCGCCGGCGAACAGCAGGAAGGCCAGCATGCCGTTCATCACGACCTCGGTGAAGTCGATCTGCTGGAGCGCCGTCGTGAGCGCGTCGTAGAGGTGCCGCTGCGGGAAGGCGAGGTCGACTGCAACGAGCACCAGCGACGCGAGCAGCCCCAGGATGAGGAGGCCAATGGCGTGCGGGAGCGGCAGGAAGCGCCGGTTGAGCCAGCTGAACAGGGCCGAGAGCGTCAGCAGCAGGGCGGCGAGGTCGAAGATCGAAATCATGGTGGCCCTCGCATCGGTGGAGGGTCAGCCTCACGAGCTGCCCGGTCGGGAAAGGTCAGCGGTGCGCTCAGGCACCTCGTGGACCTGCTTGCGGCGCGTCCGTCCGTTGAGCCGAGAGTCGGACCTGTTCCCGTCGCCGGCTGCAAGTCCCTCCGCCGGAACCGTCTGCGCGATTAAACCGCTCAAGTGCCGGGGCGGCACGTCGCCCGTGCGGCAGCCGGCGGCCAGCCTTGAGTGAAGCCTCGCAAGGGCAACCGGACGGCAAACTCGGGTGTTCCGTGCGGGCCACAGCAAGTGATCTTCTGTGTCCTCACACCAGCTACATTTCTCGCGTCCAGCGCGCCGCCCGCTCATGCCGCGACAGACATTGGGCCGGCAGGCGCTAAGAACCTATTCCGGTAGGGTTTGTTGAGCGGCGATGATCCCGCAGGCGAAGTGGACGAGGGCTCGGTAGTTCCGGGGCTTTTTGGGCCAGCGGATGAGGATGCCACGGAAGCGGTTGAGCCAAGCGTGGGCGCGCTCGACGACCCATCTGCGCGCCTTGGCCCCGCGGTGGCGTTTGGCGTGGATCTCCTCGCCTCGGCGGCGCAGGTGGAGGGTGAAGCCGCGCTCCTCGACCAAGGTCCGGGAGGTGGCGTAGTCGTATCCCTTGTCGAGGCACAGGTGCAGGGGCGAGCGTCTGGTCGGTTTGGGCCGGGCGACGGGTACGGCGTCCAAGGTCTCACCCATGAGAAGATGGTCGTTGACGTTGGCGCCCGCGATGACGACGCTGATCGGGACGCCGCGTCCGTCAGTGAGCACCGAGCGCTTGACCCCGCGCTTGCCGCGGTCGGTCGGGTTGGGGCCGGTTTTTTCCCCCACCCAGGGGCGCCTTGCCCATGGCTGCATCCAGCGACAACCACGTCCAGTCGATCCCGACCAGATCGTCGTAGGCCAGCAGGCCCTCCCGCCAGAACGCCTCGAACACCCCGGCCTGCGTCCACTCCTGGAACCGGCGATGGGCCGAGGAAGAGGTGCAGATCCCGGTGGCGGTCAGGGCGTTCCACTGGCATCCGGTGCGCAGCACGAACAGGATCGCGTCCATCGCCTTGCGATCGGGCGTCCGCGGGTTGTGACAGCCCAGAGGATGAGGCGGACGTGGAGGCAGCAAGCGCTCCATCCGCGCCCACAGATCGTCGGGCAGGCGATAGCCGTCGTCCAGAACTGACGGCTTGCTCGGGCGGCGCTTGCGAGGCTCGGTCATCCCGACAAACTAGGGCGCCGAGCCTCAGCGCCTAGCGAGATAGGTTCTAAACAGGGTGTCCGTGAAACCGGCAGCAGGCCAGATCCGCCCACCAGCCGATCCGCCGTGCCCGACCAACGCCGTCCAGAGCGGGCCGTCGTCTTGCGCCGAGCAGGCGATGAGGTGCTGCGACCTGACCCTGACCCAGCAAACTGGTCCGCGCCGAGCGCAAGTTTTTTCGGGCATCCTGAACCCTGAAGGAGGGTGGATGCCATGCCTCGCAAACGCTTCACGAACGAGCAGATCGCCTTTGCCCTGCGGCAGGCGGAGAACGGTGCAACGGTGGACGAGGTCTGCCGGAAGATGGGCGTGTCCGAGCCGACGTTCTACCGCTGGAAGACCGACGTCCAGCCTTCCGTTTTGATGCCAGCGAAGCAAGCGAGCGGACGAGCCTTGGCGACTGCGAACCACAGACACGGTGCAGGCTCAAATTTATCGCATTATTTCAAGTACATACGTGTTCGCATTTTTATTCGAGCTGGCGCGCCACGCGCATTGACTGCCGCCGGGGCGCGCGGCTTCCCCATCATCGCCGCCAGCGAGGCTCGCAGGCCACCGTCCAGTCGTCGGTTATCGCGAGGCGAGATGGAATGAGAGGGAGGCTCTGAGGCGGCCGCGCGGCCGCATCAGCGCCTGACCCGTCTCAGCCGAGCGACCGCGTTACGAGACGGTTCAGCGGCTCGACACGAGCTTCAGGCCCGGCGCGTGCTGCGCATGGAGCGCCGCTGCGACCTTGCGCTCGAGCTCCCCGTCGAGGAACGGCTTCTGGACGATTCGGTCCTCGCCGATGCCGCCGCGGGTCAGCGCGGTCTGATCGGCGTAACCGGTCACGAAGATCACGGGGATCGTCGGCCAGCTTCGACGGATCTCGGCGGCGACCTCGACGCCATTCATGCCGGGCATGGCGAAATCCACCACGACGAGGTCGAAGCAGGGATCGTGCTCGAGGATATGGATGGCTGCTAGCCCCGAACCCGCCTCCCTTGTCACGTAGCCGGCCTCGGAGAGCTTGGTCGCGGTGATCTCCCGGACGGCGCTGTCGTCGTCCACGACGAGGAGGACCGGCTTGTCGCCGGGCTTGCGCAAAGCTGCGCAATCGAGCTCGCTCGGGGCGGTCGGCTCGGAGCAGGCCTCCGCCGCGACCCGCGGAAGGTAGACCCGGACCGTGGTGCCCTCGCCGAGCTTCGTCTCGATCCGTACCCCGCCGCCCGATTGCTTGGCGAAGCCGTAGACCTGGGCCAGACCGAGGCCCGAGCCCTTCCCGACTTCCTTGGTCGTGAAGAATGGTTCGAACACCCGCTGAAGCACATCCGGCGGAATACCGGACCCCGTATCGCTGACGGCGATCATGGCATATTCGCCCGGAGGCGGCTCCTCCGGGCGCGACGGTGCCCCACTCAGACGGACGTTGGCGGTCTCGATCGTCAGGCAGCCGCCGACGGCCATCGCATCGCGGGCATTGATGGCCAGGTTGAGGATGATCAGCTCGATCTGCGTCGCGTCGACGAGGGCCGGCCACAGGTCTGGCTGCAACGTCATCTCGATGCGCACGGCACCGCCGATGGAGCTTTGAAGCAGGTCGCGCATGGAGGCGGCCGTCTCGTTAAGCCGCACGGGGACCGGATCGAGGCGCTGGCGCCGCGAGAAGGCCAGCAACTGGGCGGTCAGACGGGCGCCCCGCTCGGCCGCGCCGCGCATCATCTCCAGGCGCCGCTGCGAACGCTCGTCGCTGACCGCGCGTGCCAAAAACTCGATGTTGCCGGCGATGACGGTGAGAAGATTGTTGAAATCGTGGGCGACGCCGCTCGTGAGCTGCCCGACCGCCTCCAGGCGTTGGGCCTGCCGCAGGGCTTCCTCGACGCGCTCGCGCTCGACGATCTGCCGCCGCAGTGCGTCATTCGCGTCGGCAAGTTCCCGTGTGCGCTCGGAGACGCGCGTCTCCAGCGTCTCGTTGAGCGCGCGGAGAGCCTGCTCGGCGGCGCGGCGCTTGGAGTGAGCCCGCGCCTCCGCAAGGGCGCGGACGATTACCCTCGGCAAGCGGTCGAGACGCTGCTTGGTGACGTAGTCCGTCGCGCCGTTCTTGAGCGCTTCGACGGCGATGTCCTCACCGAGCGTCCCCGAGACGAACACGAATGGGGTTTCGGGGCAGTGTTCGCGGGCGATGGCCAGCGCGCTGAGGCCGTCGAAGGTCGGAAGGACGTAGTCGGCCAAAATCAGGTCGTGACGGCACTCGACGGCGGCGGCCGTGAAGGCCTCGCGCGTCATGGTGCGATCGAGCCGATAGGCGAGGCCCGTGCCGTCGAGGACGACGGTGAGAAGCTCCGAGTCCAGATCGCTGTCTTCGAGCAGTAGGATGTCCAGCGGTGTCTCGGCGCCGCGCGACGCGCCATCCGTTAGGTATTCGATGGCCAGCCTCCCCGATGCGGTGGCGGTTCGTTCAGCACGGCCCAGAACACACCGAGGTCCTGGATCGCATCGAAGAATTCCTTGAACCCAACGGGCTTGACGACAAAAGCGTTCACGCCGAGTTCGTAGGAGCGGACGAGGTCGCTCTCTTCCCTCGACGAGGTCAGCATCACGACCGGAATCGCGCGGGTCCGCGGGTCACCCTTCACCGTCGCAAGCACCTCCAGCCCATCGACTTTCGGCAGCTTGAGATCGAGCAACACCACGGCCGGATCCGACACGTCGGGACGATCGTAGATGCCGCGCTGCTGGAGGTAGTCCAGAGCCTCGGCTCCGTCGCGGCAGATCACGATCTCGTTGGCGAGCTGGCTCTGCTCCAAGGCCGCGAGCGTCAGCTCGATGTCGTTCGGATTGTCCTCGACGAGAAGGATCGGCTTCAGATCGGCCATGTCAGCGCGCCCCCTCGCGCAACGGTAGCGTGAAGTGGAAGGTTGCGCCCCGGCCGAGAGCGCCCTCGGCCCAGGTCCGGCCGCCATGCCGCTCGACGATGCGGCGGACATTGGCGAGGCCGATGCCGGTGCCCTCGAATTCCTCGACCCGGTGCAGGCGCTGAAAGACACCGAACAGCTTGCCGACATAGGCCATGTCGAAGCCGACGCCGTTGTCGCGCACGTAGAACACCGCCTCTCCATCCTGATCGGGCTCGCGCCCGATCTCGATCAAGGCCTCGGGCCTGTCGCGGGTGTATTTCACCGCGTTCGAGAGCAAATTCTCGATGACGAGGCGCAGCATGACCGGGTCGGCATGGACGCGTCCGAGCGCGCCGACCTGCCAGCGGATGGCCCGGCCCGACGGAACGTCTCGCAGGGTCTTGCGGCGAACCTCCTCGACGAGCTGGTTCATGTCGCCGGAGACGCGGTTGAGCGCGTTCCGCCCCATCTGCGAGAAGTTGAGGAGGTTGTCGACGAGCTTGCCTGCCGACAGGGCCGCCTCGGCGATGGTGTCGACGTAGCGCCGTCCCGTCTCGCTCAAGTTTGCGCCCTCGCGCGAGCGCAGGAGTTCGGAGTAGCCCACGATGTGGCGGAACGGAGCTCGGAGGTCGTGACTGACGGAGTAGGAGAAGGCCTCCAGCTCCTTGTTCGAGCGTTGCAGCTCCTCGCTCAGGGCCGCGAGCTCCTCGGCCCGGCGCAGCACGATGCCGAGCACGGCCGCGCGCAGGTCCTTGGCGGCGTCGATCTCGGGGCCGGACCAGGGCAGCGACCGGCCCTGCACGGTCTCCTTCCACGTCTCGAACGACTTGCGCGGATGCAGCCGGTCCGGTCCGCCCGCCGGATCGGGAGTCGCCGGCTTGCTCGGATTGCCGCCCCAGCGCACGGTCTGCACGACTTCCGGTCGGAACCAGAGAACGTAGCTCGCGTATCGCTGCGAAATCGAGATGGCGAGAAGGCCGCTGGCACGCTTGGCGAAGGCGCGTGCCGGCGGGTAGTCTTCCCCGAGACTGTCGGTGACGAAGACGCCGTCTCGGATCGGCCGACTCGACACCCATGCGTGGAGGGCCCGAATTTCGTCGGCAGCCGGTGTCGCACCGAGCAGCCGGCAGCTGTCGGCGGTGACGACGGCGGCGCCCGCCGCATCGACGAGCGCCAGCACGTCGTCGGGATGGTTCAGCAGGCCGTCGATGAACTGCTCTTCTTCGGCCATGTAGCCGAGGAGGCGCGCCTGGATCATGCCGAGCCGGATGCGCTGCTCGGCCAGCGCCCCCCGTTCCCTGGCGGCTAGCTGCAGGGCGAAGATGCGGGTGAGGAAGTCGCAGGCGTTGCGGGCTTGAAGCGGCACGCGGTGCGGTGCCTTGTTGTGGCAGGAGATCAGGCCCCAGAGCGCGCCATCGACAAGGATCGACACGGACATCGAGGCCATCGTGCCCATGTTGCGCATGTACTCGACATGGACGGGGGAGACCGAGCGCAGGACCGATTGACTGAGATCGAGCGGCGTGCCGGTCGAGGGCGTGTGCGACGGGAGGATCGGAACCGGCTCGTAGCCCGCATCGGGAATGATGCGCAGGCGGTTTCGCCGGTAGAGTTCGCGCGCCTGAGCCGGGATGTCGGAGGCGGGAAAGCGCAGGTCGAGATAGGAGGGCAGCCGTCCGTTGCCGGCCTCGGCCACGACGGTTCCGTGCCAGTCACGGTCGAACCGGTAGACCAGAGCGCGGTCGAAGCCGGTAATGTGGCGGACATCCGAGGCGAGCAGGGCGCAGAGGTCGGCCACGGAGCCGGCTGCGTGAAGGCCTTCCACGAACGCGTTCAGGCGCGGATAGAGCGCATCGAGGCTCTGGATGGAGGCGGCTTCGCTCGCCACCGCCTCGAACTCCAGAACGACGAGATCACCGACCCGGTGGGCCGCCAGATCGTAGGAGCCGGGCCCCTCCCCGCATTCCAGGACCAGGGTGGTCAGGTAGGCCGCCCCCTCGGACGGCTGGGCTTGCGCAACGTAGGACTCCAGCGCCGGAACAGCCTCTGGGAAGGCCGTGCGGATCGACTGTCCGAGGACCTCCTCCAGTCTCTCTGCCGCCGGGCGGCCGGGACGATCGGGGAGGTTCGCGCTTGCTTGAACGATCCGAAGATCCGGCCCTTCCAGCACGAGAAGGAAGCCATGCGGCTGAAGCGTTCCGAGAAGATGAATGGGTTCTCTGTCGCACGCAGTCAGATCTGCTGCTCCAGGCGACGGAGCGCCGGAACGGATCATAGGGTCTCCCATCTCGTCGGAGTGGAGCGGGATCTTACAGCGACAGGCTTGCAAGCGCGACCCACCTGCCGGATTTTGCCGCAGCGAAGGCGAGCGTCACGGGCCGGCCCTCAGTTCCAATCCGACTTCAGGTACTGAGAGAATCAGCCTCACCAAGCCGGTGACTCGTCCGCGACGGTGACCGAGATCGATCACCGCATCGATGCCGTGCGTAATCATGAAAACGGCCCGGCCTACCTTGACGCACCCGTCCTTCCACTTGGGCGAGGGACCGCATCGACGACGAGCCACGTGCAGCCCCAGTCTTGCTCGCGCGTCCGTCCCTCCCCTTGCATTCCGGTTCGAGGATCGATGCGCAGTCGCGTGTAAGCCTGATGCAACCCCGTGTGCGAGTTCGGTTCACGTCCTGATTCACCCGTCGCGGCGCAGGACAGCCGTCGGGACCGGCCGTCTCTCGGCGAGGCACGAATCGGTCTTCGACCGCGAGAGCATCATCTCGAACGCCTGTGCACGGGTTTTGGATGATGACGATGCGGAAACAACGTCACGGAGCATCGTGCCGGATCGGATATCCAGCACGATGATCGGCCGGCCGATGCCAACCCGTGCCGGGACATCCAGGCTTCACAGTACTGTTGCGGAACGCCGCTAGCGGAGATTGCGGCTGGCTTTGATCGAAACGCGGTCTGCGTGCCGTGAACGTCCCGCTGTGGTGGGGCGTCCATGACCGCTGCGGCTTCTCGCATCCGGCCGAGGATCAACCCTTGGCTTTGCACCGGGCGAACAAGACACCCGGCCTGCTCGGCTGCCTGGAGAGTGACATGGCCACGAGCCTCGCCGTCGGCGACATCGCTCTTGTCGGATTCGATGCCGACGATCCGGACGACTTCGCCTTTGTTCTCCTGCGCGACATCGAGGCCGGCACCAGCATCACCTTCACCGATAACGGCTGGAACAGCACCGACAGCGCCCTTCGGACCGCCGAGGGCAGCTACACCTACACGGCGCCGACGGCGCTCACGGCCGGAACGGTGATCCACCTCACCAAAGACGCCACAGCCGGGGGAGCGAACACGCCCGTCTTTACGGACGCTGACGCCCCACGATTCTCATTCAGCACGAGTGGCGATCAGATCCTCGCCTATCAGGGCCCTGCGGCGAACCCGACCTTCCTGTACGCGATCAATTTCGCCGACGGCAGCGGAACCTTCGCGGCCAACGGCAGCAATGCCAACACCTCGGCGCTTCCGCCTGGACTGATCCTCGGGCAGACCGCCTTGGCGCTCGGCGCCGATAACGGCCGCTACACCGGCACCGTCTCGGGCACTCGCGATCAGCTCCTGGCGGCGATCGGCACGGCCGGATCCTGGAGCCAGGACAATGCTGCCCGCATCGGAGCCGGCAGCTACGGCGCCTTCACGGTGACCGCCAATGCAGTCGCTCCCGCCCTGTCGATCGACGACGTGCAGGTCAGCGAGGGCGATTCGGGGGGGAAGCAGCTCGTCTTAACCGTCTCGCTGAATGCGCCCGCGCCCGCGGGCGGCGTGAGCTTCGATATCGCAACGGCCGACGGCAGCGCTTCGGCCGGCAGCGACTACCTCGCTCGGGCGCTCACCGGCCAGACCATCGCGGCGGGCCAGACCAGCACGACCTTCGCCCTGGACATCCTCGGCGACACTATAATCGAGCCGACCGAGACCTTCACGGTCGCGGTCACGAACGTCCGCGGGGCGACGGTGGCGGACGGCCAGGGCACCGGCACGATCCTCACCGACGACATCGGCATCCGCATCAACGGCATCACGGTCTTCGACGCGGCGCCCTCGCTTCAGGGGCTTTCCGGCGCCACGGCGACGGCGGCGCCAGTCGCGACGAATGCACTCCAGCTCGTACGACTTGGCGCTTACGCCACTACCAACGATCCGGCGACCCAGGCGGCTCCCAACGCCGAGGTGGTGGCCTACGATTCGACCACGAGCCGCCTCTACATCCAGAACACCAACGAGAACCGCATCGAGATCGTCACGCTCGACGCCACCGGCGCGCTGAACAAGTCCGGCGCGATCGGGCTCGCCGGGCTGGAGCAGTACGGCGCGGTCAACTCGGTGGCGGTCTTCAACGGCCTCGTGGCCGTCGCCTATGCCAACGCGACCGGCGATGCGCCGGGGCGGGTCGCCTTGTTCAACGCCGACGGAACCCTGCTGCGCTCGCTCACGGTCGGCGTCGGGCCGGATCAGATCGTCTTCACCCGTGACGGCAGCCGCCTTCTCGTGGCCAACGAGGGCGAGCAGGCGAGCGCCGGCAGCAACCCGATCGGCGGAATCTCGATCATCGACGTCTCGGGCGGTGCGGCCAACGCGGCCGTCACGGCCACCGTCGGCTTCGAAGGGCTCGACGGCAGCGAGGCGGCCCTGCGCGCCCGCGGTCTTGCCATCACGCCGGGCAAGAGCGCGGCGGCCGATATCGAGCCGGAATACATCGCGATCTCGCCCGACAACCGCTTCGCCTACGTCACCCTGCAGGAGGTGAACGGCGTCGCCATCATCGATCTCGCCAATCCCGGTACGGCGCCGATCGCGATCCAGCCGCTCGGCGCGGTCAACCATTCGCTCGCCGGCAACGAGTTCGACGCCTCCGACCGAGACGGGCCCGCCAACGCGCAGGGCGTCGGCACCGCCTCGATCCGCATTGCGGCAACCCCGGCCAACACACCGATCTACGGCCTGCTCCAGCCTGATGCCGTGGCCTCGTTCGCCACCGGCGGTGCGACCTACTTCGTCACCGCCAACGAGGGCGACCAGCGGGTGATCGGCGGCGCCGACGATACCGGCGACGTCGCCCGCCTGAGCAACATCCCCAACAGCCGGCTGACGCCTGAACTCCAGCTCCTGAAGGCCGATCCGGCCTATGCCCGCCTCAACGTTCTGCAGCGCACGGGCGATACCGACGGCGACGGCGTGATCGACCAGCTCCATACGCTCGGCGGGCGCGGGATCTCGATCTTCCGCCAGAATGCCGACGGCACGCTCACCAAGGTGCGCGAGACCGGCGGCGAGTTCGAGAAGATCTTCGCCCAGAGCGCGCCGGAGCGCTTCAACAACGATCAGGGGCTCGCCAACACGCCGGACGATCGCTCGGACAACAAGGGGCCCGAGCCCGAGGGCATCACCATCGGCACCGTCAACGGCCGGATCTACGCCTTCGTCGGCCTGGAGCGGCAGAGCGGCGTCATCGTCTACGACGTGACCGATCCGGCCAATGCCGCCTACGTCTCCTACGTCCCGCCGCTTCCCGGTGCCACGACCGATCTCGGCCCGGAGGTGCTGACCTTCATCGCCGCCGACCGCAACCCGACCGGCACCCCCCTGCTGGTCAGCGCCAACGAGGTCGCCAACGGCGGCGCCGTGCTCTACGCCGCCCTGCCCCAGGGCTTCACGCAGGAAGTCGGCTTCGCCGCGAACGCCCTCACCGTCAGCAAGGCGGAGGGCAATGCGGGCGAGAGCGTGTTCACCTTCACGGTGGAGCGCAGCAACGGCACGCTGGGTGCTGTCTCCTTCACCGCCGAGCTGACGGGCAGCGGCGCCAGCGCGGCCGACAGCGCCGATTTCGCCGGCGCGCCGGGCCTGCCCCTGACGGTCGTGGGCACGATCCCCGCCGGCGCCGCCACGGCGCAGGTCAGTGTGACGGTCCGGGCCGACGTCCTGCCCGAGGCCGACGAGACCTTCGCCCTCACCCTGCGCTCGGCCGCCTCGGACCAGGCCGGCATCACGGCCGCCGTGCGCGGCAGCGCCGCCACCGCGACCGGCACGATCGTCAACGACGACGCCAGCCTGATCTCGGCGGTGCAGGGTGCGGGGACGGCGAGCCCGCTTGTCGGACGCACCGTCACGATCGAGGCCATCGTCGTCGGCGACTTCCAGAACGCCGACGCCGACGCCAAGCGCAATCTCGGCGGCTTCTACCTGCAGGAAGAGGCGACCGATCAGGACGGCAACCCGCTGACCTCGGAAGGCGTCTTCGTCTTCGAGGGTACCGGCAACCGCCTCGTCGATGTCGCCGAGGGTGACCGCGTTCGCGTCACCGGCACCGTCGCCGAATTCAACGGCGAGACGCAGATCACCGTCCGGAACGCCGCGGCGATCCAGGTCGTGACGACCGGCGCACTGACGCCCGAGCAGGTCAAGGCCTCGGCGGTTGCCGTCGAACTGCCGGCGGCCGGGACGATCGGCACCGGCACGACGGCGCAGCCCGACCTCGAACGCTACGAGGGCATGCTGGTCCGCTTCCCCCAGACGCTGTCGATCACAGAGCAGTTCAACCTCGACCGCTTCAACGAGATCCGCCTCGCCGCCGGCGGACGGACCGAGACTTTCACCAACGCGTTCGAGCCGAACACGGCGGCCTACGCCGCCTACCTCGCCCAGACGGCGGCGCGCACGATCACCTACGACGACGGGCAGAATGCCCAGAACCTCCCGGTGGAGAACCTCGACGGCTTCGGTCCGGCCTACGGCACCGCGAGCGCGCCGCGCATGGGTGACACCCTCACGGGGCTGACCGGCACGCTCGGCTTCGGCCCCACCGGCGCCTACCGGGTGCGCGCGATCGACGACGGCGACAATCGCTTCGCGGTCGCCAACCCGCGGCATGCCGAGCCCGATCCGGTCGGCGGTACGCTCAAGGTCGGCAGCCTCAACGTCCTCAACTACTTCACCACCCTGGACCCCGGCTCCTCCGCGCGCACAGCGATCGGCCAGCAGCCGCGGGGCGCCAACAGCGCCGGCGAACTCGCGCGCCAGACCGAGAAGCTCGTCACGACCCTGATCGGCACCGGCGCCGACGTGCTCGGCCTCACCGAACTGGAGAACCAGTTCCGTCCAGGCGACCCCGGAAACGCGCTCGAATTCCTGGTCGGGCAGCTCAACCTGCGCGCGGGCGCCGGCACCTACGCTTACGTCAATCCGGGCGCGCAACTCGACCAGGGCCAGTTCCTCGGCGGCGACGCGATCGCGGTCGGCTTCATCTACAAGCCGAGCAAGGTCAGCGTGGCGATGAACACCACGATCGAGCGGCTCGACGACACCGACGTAGCGGCCTTCAACGCCGCCCTGCTGCAGCAGAGCACGATCGGCCACATCTTCAACGGCGCCAATACCAGCCGCGCCTCGCTCGCGGTGACCTTCAACGAGATCGCTACGAACGAGACCTTCACCGCGGTCATCAACCACTTCAAGTCGAAGGGCGGCACCGGCACCGGCGCGGATGCCGACCAGGGCGACGGCCAGGGCGCGTGGCAGCAGCAGCGCGAACTGGCGGCGACGGCGCTGGCCCAGTGGCTCGCCCTGCACCCGACGGGGACCGGGGACAGCGACACGATCCTGCTCGGCGACTTCAACGCCTACATCAAGGAGGATGCGCTCGACATCCTCAAGGCGGCAGGCTTCACCAACCTCGCCGAGGATCGGCTCGCCAATCCCTATTCCTACGTGTTCGACGGGGCCTACGGCGCCCTCGACCACGCGCTGGCCAGCGCGAGCCTGAACCGGCAGTTGACCGGCGTCACCGAGTGGCACGTCAACGCCGACGAGGCGGACGCGATCGACTACAATCTCGATTTCGGCCGCCCGGCCAGCTACTTCGACGGCCGCTCGCCCGCGCGCGAATCCGACCACGATCCGGTCCTCGTCGGCCTGCGCCTCGACCAGACCGCGCCGACGCTCCTCGCCGCGACGCCCGCCGACAATGCCGCCAAAGTGGCGCCCGGCGCCGACATCGTCCTGCGCTTCAGCGAGGCGGTGCGGGCCGGCGCCGGCAGCATCACCCTCACCGACGGCGCGGGCGACACCCGTACCCTCTTGGTCTCCGACACCGCCCAGGTCCGTGTCAGCGGCGACACGGTGACGATCAACCCGAGCGCCGACCTGCGGCCCGGCACCGCCTACGACCTGATCGTGCCGGCGGGCGCCTTCACTGACACCGCAGGCAACGCCTTCGCCGGCATCGCCCGAGACAGCCTCGATTTCACCACGGAGCAGGCCACCCCCATGACCTACACGCTTCAGATCCTGCACGCCTCGGACTGGGAGGGCGGATTGCTCGCAACCGAGCGGGCCGCCAACTTCGCCGCCATCGTCGATCGGCTCGAGGACGCAACGCCGAACTCGATCACGCTCTCGACCGGCGACGGCTGGATCCCGAGCCCGTTCTACATCGCGGGCGCCGACCCGCAGATGGCTGCGACCTATAACGGGGTCTACAACCAGCTCTACGGGCTCTCGGGCGCAGCCGCCTACGGCCGTCTCGCCGCCTCGCCCGGCCGGGCCGACATCACCATCCAGAACATCATCGGCGTCCAGGCGGCGGTGTTCGGCAACCACGAATTCGATGCGGGCCCCAACGAGGTCGCCAACATCATCGGCGCCAATCTCGGCAGCGCGGCAGGGGCCGCCGACGACACCTGGGTTGGCGCGCAATTCCCCTACCTCTCGACGAACCTGAACTTCTCCCGCGAGGCCGCTTTGTCGGGCCTCGTCCATCGCGACGGCGACCTTGCCACCTTCGCGCAGACCGGCCCGGCCTCGACCCAGACCGGCACTGGCGCGGACAAGATCGCCAAGTCGACCATCCTCGTCGAGAACGGCGAGCGGATCGCCTTCATCGGCGCGACCACGCAGCTCGAGCCGCTGCTGACGACGCTCGGCAACGTCACGGTGGACGGTTTCACCGGCCGCGACGAGATCGCGCTCCTGGCCAGCCAGATCAACGCCGAAGTCGATCGCGTGCTCGCGGCCAATCCGGGCCTCAACAAGGTGATCGTCGGCACGCACCTGCAGCAGCTCGCCAACGAGCAGGCGCTCGCCCCGCTCCTGCGCAACGTTGACGTGCTGATCGGCGGCGGCTCGCACACCCTGCTGGCCGACGGCAACGATCGCCCCCTGCCCGGCGACAAGGCGGCCGGCGCCTACCCGCAATTCTTCACCAATGCCTCGGGCCAGACCCTGGCCCTGGTGAACACCGCCTCCGAATACTCCTATGTCGGCCGGCTCAACGTTACTTTCGACGATCAGGGCAACGTGATCCGCAACTCGATCACGCCGGAAAATTCCGGCGCGGTGGCGGTCGATGACGCCTCGGTCGCTCAATTGTGGGGCTCGAAGGCAGCAGCCTTCACCCCCGGCTCGAAGGGCTACCTCGTGCGCGAGGTGATGGAGGGCCTGGACGCCAACAACGATGGCATCCAGGAGACCGCGGGCGTCGCCGACATCATCCGCCAGCAAGACGGCAACATCCTCGGCCGCACCAGCGTGTACCTCGAAGGCCGCCGCGGCGAGGTCCGCACCGAGGAGACCAACCTCGGCAATCTCACTGCCGACGCAAACCTCTGGTACGCCAAGCAGTACGACGGCACGGTCACGGTCTCGATCAAGAACGGCGGCGGCATCCGCGACTCGATCGGCTCGTTCTCGACGGCTGGCGGCGGCACCGCGGAGCTACCCCCGGCTGCCAACCCGTCGGCGGGCAAGGCGGCGGGAGACATCTCCCAGCTCGACGTCACCAACTCGCTGCGCTTCAACAACGCGCTCGCCATGGTCACCGTCACGGCGGCCGAACTGGAGCGGGTGCTCGAACACGCCGTCTCCTCGGTCGCTCCGGGCGCGACGCCCGGCGCCTTCCCGCAGATCGGCGGAATCAGCTTCTCGTTCGACGCGACGAAGCAGGCGCAGACGCTCGACGCCAACGGCAACGTCACCCGCGAGGGGCAGCGGATCACCTCGGCGGCGATCGTCGATGCCGATGGCTTCCTCGTGGACACCCTGGTGCAGAACGGCCAGCTCGTCGGCGATGCGAGCCGGGGCATCCGCGCCGTTACCCTCGACTTCCTCACGACGGGATCAAGCGCGGCGCCGGGCCTGGGCGGCGACAACTATCCCTTCCCGGCCTACGGCGAGAGCCGCGTGGCGTTGAGCAGTGCCACGCCGACGTCCCTGCCCAACACCGAAACCTTCGCGGCGCAGGGCACCGAGCAGGACGCCATCGCCGAGTATCTCAAAGCGTTCTACAGCGTGACGCCCTTCGGCCAAGCCGATACCGGCCCCGCTGCCGACACGCGGATCCAGAACCTGGCCGTGCGCGGCGACAGCGTCCTGGCCCGTGGCGTGAGCCAGCCCGGAACCAGCGGCAACGACGTGCTGCAGGGAACAGCCTTCGCCGATCGCCTCTCCGGCGGCCTGGGCGACGACATCATCACCAATAGCGCGGGCAACGACATCCTCTCGGGAGGGAGCGGCACGGACACGCTCGTGTTCAACGCGTCGTTTGCCAACGTCACCGTCACGGAGGCCGGGCGCTTCACCGCCATCACTGGCCCGGAAGGCCTCGACCTCGTGGAGGGCTTCGAGCGCTTCTTGTTCTCGGACGCCACCATCGTGGTGAACGACGGCAAGCCGCTCGTTGATGACCTCTACTATCTCGCCGGGAACAAGGACGTGTTCCAGGCGGGCCAGGACGCCGACACGCACTTCGCTCAGTATGGTGCCCGCGAAGGCCGCGACCCGAACGCCTTCTTCTCGACGAAGGGCTATCTCGCGGCCAATCCCGACGTGCGGGCCTCCGGGGTCAACCCGCTCGAACAGTACGAGCAGGCCGGCTGGAAGGAAGGCCGCGATCCGGGTGCCCGCTTCGACAACGAGTTCTACCTGGCGGCCAACCCGGACGTGAAGGCCGCCGGACTGAACCCGCTCGCGCACTACCTCCAGTACGGTCAAAGCGAGGGCCGGGCGATCCACGAGGCGGTCGGCCGAGCAAGCGACATCCGCGGCGGCTTCGACGCCGAGTTCTACCTGCTGGCCAATGCCGACGTGGCCCAGGCGGCAGGCACCGGCAACACCTTCGCCTTCGCCGTCCAGCATTTCGAGCAGTACGGTTGGAAGGAAGGCCGCAACCCGAACGCGGTGTTCGACACCAAGGGCTACCTCGCCGCCTATGGCGACGTGAAGGCGGCGGGCATCAACCCGCTCACCCATTACGACCAGTACGGCTGGAAGGAGGGCCGCGACCCGTCCGCCTCGTTCGACACGTCGACCTACCTCTCGACCTACAAGGACGTAGCCGCCGCCCAGCTCGATCCGATGCAGCACTTCCTGCAATACGGTCTCTACGAGGGGCGGTCCGACTTCGCCGACGGCGGCTTCCGGTTCGGCACCCTCGTCTAGACGACCTCGTCTCTGCCAACCTGTTTCGGCTGATTGGATCGGACCGCGCGGCTCGCGCGGTCCGAACGCTTTTTAAGTGCCGGCTTATCGGTCCACGGCTTCTGTCGTGTAGGCCGACGCGATCGGCCGAAAACGCGGTGATCCCTTCCGCCGCGCGGGCGTTGACCCGGTCCTGGGACAGCGGCTGGAGGATCTCGCCCATGACGAAGCTTTTCATCGCGCGGGTGCGCGGCGCGAGCGGGGAGCGCCCGCTTGTGACCGTGCGGGCTGCCGCCGAGGGGGAGGCCCGCCTGTTTGTGGAGGCGGCCTATCCGGAGGACGAGGTCGTCGAGATCGCCGAGCCCGGCGAGTGGGTGAGCGACAGCGACACCGGAACCCGCAACGGCGACGTGCGCGAGCATCCCGGCACCGCGTGGCAGGCGCCGTCGAGCCGGGCATAGTGCGCCGCCATGGCCTGCCTGCCCGAGGATGTGCGGGCCCTCGCGCTCCTGCTGCCAGAGGCGGTCGAGGGCGCGCATCAGGGCCATCCCGATTTCCGGGTCGGTGGGCGCATCTTCGCAACGCTCTGGACCGACGAGGCGCGGGTGGTTGTCAAACTGACGCCCGAGGCGCAGGCGCAGCGGGTGGAGGCCGAGCCGGACGTGTTCGAGCCCGTGCCGGGTGGCTGGGGCGCCCGCGGCTGGACCAGCCTCGACCTCGACAGCGCCGAGGAGGAAATCCTCCGCGAGGCGCTGCTGACCGCTTGGCGGATCGTCGCGCCGCCCGGTCTCGTCGCACGTTACGAAGGTCTCGCGCTCGATCCCTGACCGAGGCTCAACTTCTCAGGCCCGGCGCTTCCTGGCCGGTGCTCGCCACGTATTCCGAGTAGCCGCCGCCGTACTGGCGGATGCCCTCGCCCGTCACTTCGAGCACTCGGTTCGACAGGGCGGCGAGGAAGTGCCGGTCGTGGCTGACGAACAGCATCGTTCCCTCGAAACCGGAGAGGGCCTCGATCAGCATCGCCTTGGTGGCGATGTCGAGGTGGTTGGTCGGCTCGTCGAGGACGAGGAAGTTCGGCGGGTCGTAGAGCATCTTGGCCATGACCAGCCGCGCCTTCTCGCCGCCTGAGAGCACCCGGCAGGGCTTCTCCACGTCGTCGCCGGAGAAGCCGAAGCAGCCGGCCAGCGCCCGCAACGAGCCCTGACCCGCCTGCGGAAAGCTGCTCTCCAGATCCTCGAACACGGTGAGGTCGCCATCGAGGAGATCCATAGCGTGCTGGGCGAAGTAGCCGAGCTTGACGCTGCCGCCGACGGCGATCGTGCCGGCATCGGGCTGGGCCGTACCGGTGACGAGCTTCAGCAGCGTCGATTTGCCGGCGCCGTTGATGCCCATCACGCACCAGCGCTCCTTGCGCCGGATCGAGAAGTCGAGCCCCTCGTAGATGATGCGGCTGCCGTAGCGCTTGTGCACGCCCTTGAGCATCGCGACGTCGTCGCCCGAGCGCGGCGCCGGCTGGAACTCGAAGGCGACGGTCTGGCGGCGGCGCGGCGGCTCCACCCGCTCGATCTTGTCGAGCTTCTTCACTCGGCTCTGGACCTGCGCCGCGTGGCTGGCACGGGCCTTGAAGCGCTCGATGAATTTGATCTCCTTGGCGAGCATCGCCTGCTGGCGCTCGAACTGCGCCTGTTGATGCTGCTCGTTCAAGGCCCGCTGCTGCTCGTAGAAGGCGTAATCGCCGGAATAGGTGGTGAGCGTACCCCCGTCGATCTCGATCACCTTGGAGACGATGCGGTTCATGAACTCGCGGTCGTGCGAGGTCATCATCAGCGCGCCGTCATAGCCCTTGAGGAAGGATTCGAGCCAGATCAGGCTCTCCAGGTCGAGGTGGTTGCTCGGCTCGTCGAGAAGCATCACGTCGGGCCGCATCAGGAGGATGCGGGCCAGAGCCACGCGCATCTTCCAGCCGCCCGAGAGCCGGCCGACATCGCCGTCCATCATCTCCTGCGAGAAGCCGAGACCGGCCAGCACCTCGTAGGCGCGCCCCTCCAGAGCGTAGCCGTCGAGTTCCTCGAAGCGGGCCTGCACCTCGCCGTAGCGCTCGACCAGGGCGTCCATCTCGTCGGCCCGGTCAGGGTCGGCGAGCCCCGCCTCCAACTCCTTCAGCTCGGCCGCGACGACGCTGACGGGGCCGGCCCCGTCCATCACCTCGGCGACGACCGTGCGTCCGGCCATCTCCCCGACATCCTGGCTGAAATAGCCGATGGTGATGCCGCGCTCCGACGAGACTTGGCCCTCGTCGGGCTGCTCCTGGCCGGTCAACAGGCGGAAGAGCGTGGTCTTGCCGGCGCCGTTCGGACCGACGAGACCGGCTTTCTCACCCTTCTGCAGGGCAGCCGACGCTTCGATGAAGACGATCTGCCGACCGTTCTGCTTGCCGATCTTGTCGAGGCGAATCATGCGTCCGCGAGGCCTGATGAGAATGGGGTGGCGGGCTGCCGAGGAGGTTGCGACGGGCCTTACGCCATGCTCGACCCGATCGGAAGGCGACGCGGCCGCAGGGCAGAAGAGCGGCGCGGTCGGTGATCGCTCCAGTCCGCTCACAGTCCGCGATGGCGCTTGTCGTCAGCGATTGTAAAAATATCTTTTCCAAAAATTCTAACACCTCGAAACATGTCTAGATGACGGTGTTTCACCGACAACATAAGTTATGAACTAATATAGTTCATTCACATGCTAACAGTTGCTTCTTGTTAACCGTCCCTGGCTCACATAATCGTGATCCGAAGCGGCCGGGGCGGCCGGCGGATGCTTCTCTCAAAGTCCCGCGACGCAGACAGATGCGCTGGTTTACCAATCTCAAGCTCCTCGGAAAGCTTGCCATTCCCGCCGCCCTGGTCGCGCTCGTCGCTACCGGAATCGTCGTTCTCGCGCGTGATACGCTCGAGCGCCTGGAGCACACGACTCAGGAGGTCGTGGATGTCCGCGCGGCGCGGGTCATCACCGCGCTGCAAACCGCACTCGCTATCGACGAGGCGGTCATCAGCGAGAAGAACATCATCATCGAGACCGATGGACCGGCCCTGGCCGCGCATCGCAAGCGCTTCGAGGAGGCGCGCGACCGGGCCGTCGGCGGCATGGATCGCCTGATCGCCATGGCGGAATCCGATGCGCGCCGTACGATGCTCGGCGAGGTTAAGGCCACGGTCTCCGTCTTCTTCACGACGGTGGAGCACTCGATTGAGTTGGGCATGAAGAACCAGAACGCGGAGGCGGCGAAGCTCTCTTTCGAGGTGGTCCGCCCGGTTCGCACGAAGGCGATCGAAGCGATCGAGAAGCGCGTCACCGCCAATATCAGCGACCTCGAAGCGGCAAAGCGCCAGGCCAGCGAGGTCGGTCGGTCCGCGACGCTCGCCCTGACCGTGATCGCGGCGGTCGGCCTGCTCCTCGCCTTCGCCCTGCTCGGTCTGATCGCCATCGTCGGCGTCGCCCGGCCGATCAACCGCTTGGTCCGCGTGCTTCAGCGGATGGCCGACGGCGAGATCGAGGCCGAGATCACCGAGGCGCGCCGCGGCGACGAGATCGGTGCCGTCGCCCGTGCGGTCGAGGGGATCAAGGCCCTGGTCGCGCGCAAGGCCGCCGAGCAGGCCGAACTCAAGCGCGTGGCGGACGAGGCGGCTGCGATCGAGCGCCGCCGCACCATGATCGAGCTGGCCGACGGCTTCGAGCGCGCCGTGGGCGGCGTCGTCGGGATGGTGTCCTCTTCGGCCACCGAATTGCAGGCCACCGCGCAGCAAATGACCGCCACGGCCACGGAAACGGCGAGCCAATCGACCACCGTCGCGGCGGCGGCCGAAGAGGCTGCCTCCAACGTCAGCACCGTCGCCGCTGCGGCCGAGGAACTGGGTGCCTCCGTGCACGAGATCGGACGACAGGTCGGCAGCTCGGCCGACATGGCGCAACTCGCGGTCGGCGAGGCGGATCAGAGCGCCAGCCTCGTCCACGAACTGAGCCAGGCTGCGTCCCGGATCGGCGATGTGGTCAACCTCATCGCCAACATTGCGAGCCAGACCAACCTGCTGGCGCTCAACGCGACGATCGAGGCGGCCCGCGCCGGAGACGCCGGCCGCGGCTTCGCCGTGGTGGCAAACGAGGTGAAGGAACTGGCCGCGCAAACCTCGCGGGCCACGGAGGAGATCTCCGGCCAGATCGCGCAGATCCAGGGTGCCACCGGGCAGGCGGTGACGGCGATCGGCGGCATCACCGGACGCATCCGCGAGATCAACGCCGTCACCGCGACGATCGCGGCGGCGGTGGAGGAGCAGGGCGCGGCGACCCAGGAGATCGTCCGGAACGTCTCCCAGGCGGCGGTCGGCGCGGGCGAGGTGACGAGCAACATCGCGGGCGTGGCCCAGGCTTCGGAGGAGACTGGCGCGGCCGCCACCCAGGTGCTGGCATCCGCCTCCGAGCTGTCGCGGCAATCCGAGCATCTGCGCGCGGAGGTCGCCCGCTTCCTCTCGACGGTGCGCGCCGCCTGAGCCATTCATCACCCGGCAAGAAAAAAGGGGGCGCCGCGAGCGCCCCCTTTTTTAGTCACCGAGCATGCGCGGTGATGCTCCAGGTTCAGGATTTCGCCCTGTTTCGAAAGCCGGAAACCGTCTTTCGGGACGAGGTTCTAACCCGGCACCTTCTTATGGGTCACGGCGGTCGCGACCTCGTCCGGCCGCACCTCGTCCCCGGCGACGGCACCGGAGAGCGCGGCCGCGTGAAGGGCCAGGACGGGTACGAAGACGAGGGCCATCATCAGCGCGACGACGAGCACGACGCTGCTGTTGCGGCCAGACTTCGCCGCGCGAGAGCGAGCACGCCGGGAAATGGTGGTGGAGTCAGTCATGGCTCACCTCTTGTCGGACCAGCCGCCAAAGGCCGGTCGCGGGTGAGCCGGATCAGACGATCAGGCGCAGATCACGCGGTTGGCCGAAGGCGGCGTGGTCGATCGACTACTGTCGTCGGGCATGGGGGTCGGAAGTTCCTGTGGAGCCGCACATCACGCGCGCGGCGGCGATGGGCAGACAACGCGCGCTTGCCGGAAGAGTTCGATTCGGTCAAGCCCGAACCGGGATGCGCGCTGTGAATGGACGCAGGCGTCGCATCGCGATCTCACCCTCGAGCCCGCTACCGATCGGGCGGCTCGTTGACCGTTAAGAAACCATGTCGGAATCCATGTCAGACGTTACACCGAACGGCAGGATCGCCTGGACCCAGGACGGGATCTCCGAGGTGCCCCTGCAGCGCTTCACCGGCCAGGTCGGCGCGATCGAGGTGGCCACCGTCGAGTTCGACGGATCGAACCGCCTCTGGACATGGTGGAGCCCACTCTCCGAGGACATCTGGGGCCATGCCCAGGATGCTGACGGGGCCAAGCAGGCCGCCGGCCTGTGGCTTCGCGAATGGCTGGAAAACTTCCGGACCTTCTTCGAAGCCAGCCGCTGACGCAATCACGTGGCGGCGGAGGCGGCATCTCGGCTGCGCCACATGTAGCGGGCCAGGATCGAGCGGTAGGGCGCGAAACGGGTGGCCGTCTCGACCGTATCGTCGCGCCCGGTGAGACGCCGCAGGACACCGACGGCGGCCACGTCGCCGACGGGCCAGATGTCGGGGTCGAGAAAATGGAAGATGCCGGCCATGTCGGCGGTCCAGGGCCCGACGCCGCGGATGCGGCACAGGACGGCCGAGCGCTCGGCATGCTGGAGCGCAGCGAGATCCGCACCGAGACGTCCGGCCTCCTCCGCTTCGCGGATGGCCTGCAGCGCGCGCACTTTGTTTGCTGACACACCGCAGCCGCGCAGCAGATCCTCGTAGCCCGTCACGAAAAGATCGCGCGGCGCGACGGCCTGCGCGGCGGCTGCCGCCTCGACGCGCGTCCAGATCGAGAGAGCGGCCTTCGTCGAGAGCTGCTGGTTGACGACCTCGACGAACAGGCGCTCGGCCAGGCTCGCGTGGGATGGCGGCGCGATCTCGATCAGGCCCACAGCCGCGATCGCGGCCCGCAGCGGCTCCGAGATTGTGGCGGCCGTGCCGATCAGCCGGTCGTAGATCGCAGCGTCGAGCATCCGTCCTCCGGTCGTGACGACAGGGTGGGAAACACCCGGACGCGCTTTCCGGTGCCAAATCCGTTCATGGTTCGGCTCCCGCCCGATCATGAGACATTCTGGGCGAAGCGTCGGCAGTATGCTGCAATGCGGCGGCGAATTTTGCTTGACGCACGTTTGAAACGGCAGGATATTTCTCGAAAGGAAGCCAGAATTCCTTTCAAGAACGATTCTCCGGGAGGAGATGTGCCATGCAGGATGCGCGCGTCGCAGCCATGTTCGGTCGGGATCGAGCGGCGGCCATCTTCGCGGTTGGGATGGTCTGGCTCGTCTACGCCTTCACCTTCTGGACGATGCGGCAGGCCTGCGATGCCTGCGGGGTGACGTTTCTCGTCCTCGGCGTCGGCGCCTGCGTCGTGCTGCTCAACACGGCGGCGATCGCCGCGATGATCCGGCATTACCGCGAGGATCGCGACGCGATCTACGGCACGGACCTCTACTACCTCGATCGCCTCCGGGAGATGCGCCGGGCGGGGGAGGCCTGAGATGGCCGGCCGCACGCCCTACGAACCACCGGTCCAGTCCGTGGTCGGCCAGATCGTCGACGCCGTCCTGATGCTGGTTCTGGTCTTCATCACCCTCTACCTGCCGCTCCTGTTCAAGCTCGCCGGCGGCGGCACAACGACAACCACGACGCCGAACCCGACCTGGGAGTCGCTCGGCCAGAACCCGACCATGGCGGGCCAGTGGGAGAAGCTCGGCTTCACGCCGGAGAAGGCGGCCGGGATCATCGGCACCCGCTTCGACTACGCCTTCAACTGGGGTCTCGTGGCGCTCACCGCCGCGATCATCGTCGGCTACTTCATCTTCATGTTCCGGTACTCGGATCGCGAGTACCGCGAAGTCATCGCCGAGCGTTTCGACGGCGCGCCGAAGGCCTAACGCGAACGGTCCGCCGCTCGATCCGCCTTCCTAAGCCGCCGAGGTCGTCGGCCCCATCGTCCTGCAGATCGGGGGAAACACGTCATGGTGTCCGTGATGAATTGGGGCGCCTGGGCGGCCGCGACCGCCCTCGCCCTCTGGATGGGGTTCGACCTCCTTCGCACCAATCGAACCTACGACGAGAGCTTCCTCCTCTCCTCGGAGGAGGGTGAGATCGTCGATTCCGAGGTCGGCGAGACGGCGGCGAGGTCGTGATGACGACGGGTCAACCGATCGCGGAGCGGGTCGCCGCTCAGCCGCCCGCCGAAGCGAGCACGGCCCCGGCGCCGACCGCCCCCCGGAAGGTCGCGCTGCTGCGCGTGCTCGGGCCCGGCCATGTCTGGGCGCTCGGCGTCGGCATCGTCCTCGTCGGCGAGTTCATGGGCTGGAACTTCGCGGTGGGGAAAGGTGGGGCGGTCGCGGCGCTGGCCGCCTGCTGGCTCGCCGGCATCCTCTACACCTGCGTCGCGATGATCGATTCCGAGATCACCTCGACGGTCGCCGCCGCCGGCGGACAGTATGCCCAGGCCAAGCACATCATCGGGCCGCTGGCGGCCTTCAATGTCGGCCTCTACCTCGTCATGGCCTACACCATGCTGGAGGTGTCGAACGCCATCGTCACGGGCGACCTGATCGAGGCCTTCGCCCAGAGCCTTGGGCTTGAGGGGACGGTCGACAAGCGCGCCTTCATGGTGCTCACCGTCGTGGCGCTCGCCTTCCTCAACTATCGCGGCGTGCTCGCCACGCTGACGCTCAACCTCGTCATCACCTCCGCCGCCTTCGCCGCGATCGTGGTGCTGTTCGTCGCGACCCAGCCCTGGGCCCCCGGCGCGGTGCTGAAACACGAGGCGCTGCTGGGCGCCCTGCCCTACGGCTCTCTCGGCATCCTCGCGGCGATGCATTTCGGGCTGTGGTTCTATCTCGGCATCGAGGGCACGACCCAGGCCGCCGAGGAGGTCCGCTCCCCGGCCCGCGCCCTGCCGCTCGGCACCATGACCGGCATGATGACCCTGCTGATCGCCGCGACGCTGACGTGGTACGTCTGCTCCGGCCTGATGCCGTGGGAATATCTCGGCCAGGCGGTGACGCCGCTCTACGACGCGGCCCGGCTCACGGGCAGCCGTTGGCTGGAGCTCTTCCTGTTCCTCGGCACGCTGTTCGCCACGGTCGCCTCAGCCAACGGCTGCATCAACGACGCCTCGCGGGCGTGGTTCGCCATGGGCCGGGACCGCTACATGCCGGTCTGGTTCGGCGCGGTTCATCCGACCTATCGCACGCCTTACCGCGCCATCGTCTTCTTCGTGCCGATCGCGATCCTGTTCGCCGTCTCGACCCCGCTCGACCAGACCATCACCTTCTCGATCCTGTCGGGGCTGCTCGGCTACACGCTGATGGCGCTGTCGATCGTGCTATTCCGCCGCAAATGGCCGCTCGGCTCGATCCAGCGCGGCTACGTGCATCCGCTCCATCCGCTGCCGGCCGTGCTGCTGCTCGTCCTGTGCGTGGTCACCTACCTCGCGGTCTTCCTCGGCTACGGCACGCAGCTTCTGGCGATGATGGCCTTCTACATCACCGCCTCGGCTTGGTTCGTGCTGCACCGCTACAAGTATGTCCGCCGCGGCGACCAATTCACGATGCCCTGGCCGAAGCCCCGCGGATACTGAAGGCGCGGCGATGCTGATCGGCCTGAGCCTTCTGATCCTCCTGTCGAGCGCGGTGGTCTGCCTGCGCCAGCATCGGCGGGAGGCGGCGTGGCGGGGCAGTCTCCTCGACGACTGCGTCGGGCAGGTCGCAACGCCTTGCCTCGGGCGCGACCGGGCCGGCTTCGCGACGCTGCGCGGCCGCCTCGGGCCGGCCGCGGTCGATATTCGCTTCATCCCCGACACCCTGGTGCATCGGAGGCTGCCGCAGCTCTGGCTCCACGTTACCCTGCGGACGCCGCTCCCGACCGGGGCAACCCTCGATGTGCTGCGCCGTCCGGCCGGCGCGGAATTCTACGCCCCCGATCGGCTTCCGCTGCGCCTTCCCGTCCCCGAGGCATGGCCGGTCGATACCCTGGTGCGCGGGACGGCGGGCGCCGAGGCGCTGCTTGCCCGCATTGGCCCCGCGCTGAGCCGCCTTCTCACCGATCCGACGGTGAAGGAGGTTCTGGTGACGCCCGACGGCCTGCGGCTCACGGTGCAGGCAAGCCAGGGCTCCCGGGGCGCCTACCTGCTCCTGCGCGGCAGCCGCTTCCCCCTGTCGCGCCTCGCCCCGGATCAGCTCGGCGGCACGCTACGCGACGGCCTCGATCTCGCTCGGATCCTGTCCGAACCATCTTCGGAGACGTGGCATGCGCGCGCTGCCTGATCCCACCCGCGTCCTGCTCGTCGCGGCCCTCCTGCCAGGCATGGGCCATGTCTGGACGGGGCGCGCCGCGCGCGGGCTCGGCTTCGCCCTGTTCGCGCTCCTCGGCGGCTGGCTCACCGCCCGCTTCGCCGCGCCCGATGCGAGCCTCGTCGGGCGTCATGCCGGCGGCTTCTTCGTTTGGGCTTTGTCCATTCCGGACGCCTATCGCGGTGCCCGCCTCGATCGAGCTTGGGCGGAGCGGGCCCCACACTGACGCCGATTCGGGAAACAGATTCGGAGGTAGCCTTGGCGACCCGTCAGAAGCGGGTCGTGAGGGCCGTGAGCCAGTCCGGCGAGGCGTTCACCAGTGCCGTTTCCAGCGCCCGGTCATACCCTGAGAGGATCAATCCGCTCGAGACGACGAGGACGGCACCGAGAGCCGCCTTCAGCCCGCGGCCGAGGCCGAGCATCCGCTCGCGCCAGCGCATCAGGATCTCACGCGACAGCATCCCGAGGGCGACGAGCGGCAGGGCCGCTCCGAGCCCGAACAGCAGCATGGTCATTGCAACGCTGCCGAGATCGCGTCCCTGAGCGGCTAAGAGCGAGGCAGCCCCAAGGGTCGGGCCGACACAGGGGCTCCAGACGGCGCCGAGCAGTAGGCCGACGGCGAACTGGCCCGGCAGGCCGGCGGTGGAGACGCCGCCGAACCGCCGCTCCGCCCAATCGCTCACCGGCCCGCCCGCGGCGGCGAGCCGGGTCTGCGCCGCCGGCACGAGCAGGACGAGGCCGAGCACCATGAGCATCGCAGCCGCGGCTTTGCGGAACAGCTCGCCGTCGAGACCGATGGCGAAGCCGATCGTCGCCACGAACAGGCCGATCGCGACGAAGGCGAGCGCGAGGCCGGCGGCGAGCGCTACCGGCCCGAGGCGATGCTCCGTCGCAGCCGCGCCGAGCACGAGAGGCAGCAGCGGCAGGACGCAGGGCGAGAGTACCGAGAGCAGGCCGGCGAGGCTGGCGAGGCCGAGCTGCATGGCCATGATGCGCGCGAACCCCCTCCCCCGATTCGGCTCAGCCGTGCCCGTGGGCCGGCTGGGCGGCGTTGCCGCGGATCAGCTCGCGACCGGCATAAATGCCGCCGACGACCTGAAGGTCGAGACGCTCAGCGTCGCGCCGACGAACCTCTTCCATGATCTCCCCGGCCGCCTCCGGCTCCGAACCGATGGTCACGAGAGCCTGCTGGCCGAAGGCGAAGGCTGATTCGAGCGTCTCGCGAATCTGGTAGGCGACGCCCGCCTCGATCAGCTCGACCGCGTGCTCGCGGTCACGGGCGCGGGCCAGGACCGGCACCAGCGGGAATTCCGCCTTCGCCAGTTCGGCGATGCGGTTGGCCATCGCGCGGTCGTCGATGCAGATCAGGATCGCCCGCGCCGTCGCCGCACCGGCCGCGCGGAGAATGTCGAGACGGGCGCCGTCGCCGTAATAGACCTTGAAGCCGAACCCTTCCGCGAGGCGGATGTTGTCGGCATTCGTGTCGATGATCGAGACCGAGCACCCGCGCGAGATCAGCGGCTGGCTGACGATCTGCCCGAAGCGGCCGAAGCCGATGATCAGGGCGCTGCCGACGAGATCTTCCGGCGCCTCGACGCCGTCCGTGGAGGCGGACGCCTTCGGGCCGAAGCGATCAAGCGCGATGACGGTGAGCGGCGTCAGCGCCATCGACAGGATGACGGTGGCAGTCAGGACCGCGTTGGTCGTGCCGTCGATGATGCCGGCGCTCGCAGCCGCCGCATAGAGGACAAAGGCGAACTCGCCGCCCTGCGCCATCAAGGTGGTGCGCTCCAGCGCCTCGGCATGTCCCGCCCGAAGGAGGCGGGCGATGGCGTAGATCACCAGGCTCTTCACCGCCATGTAGGCGGCGACGCTCATCAGGATCAGGGCCCAGTTCGCGGCGATCACGGCGAGGTCGAGGGACATGCCGACGCCGAGGAAGAACAGGCCGAGCAGGATGCCGCGGAACGGCTCGATATCGGCCTCGAGCTGGTGACGGAAGCTCGATTCCGAGAGCAGGACGCCGGCCAAGAAGGCGCCCATCGCCATTGAGAGACCGCCGAGCTGCATTGCCAGCGCCGAGCCGAGCACGACAAGGAGCGCCGCCGCCGTCATGACCTCCCGCGCCTTGGCCGCGGCGAGGAGCCGGAACAGCGGGTTGAGCAACCAGCGGCCGGCTGCCACCAGCGCGGCGACGGAGACGAGCGCGATCACGATGGCGGTCGCGCGCTCCATCCCGCTCGTATCGGCACCGCCCGGCGCCAACAGGGCGACGGCGGCCAGAAGCGGCACGATGGCCAGATCCTCAAGCAGCAGGATGGCGACGATCCGCTGGCCCTTCGGGGTCGAGAGCGCACCGCGCTCATCGAGCAATTGCATGACGATGGCAGTCGAAGTGAGCACGAAGCCGGTGCCGGCGACGAAGGCGACGACGAGCGAGAATCCCATGGCGACGCCAACCAGCGTCAGGGCGGCGATGCAGGCGCCGACCTGCGCGAGGCCGAGCCCGAAGATCTCGCGCCGCATGCCCCAGAGCCGCGAGGGCTCCATCTCCAATCCGATGATGAACAGGAACATGACGACGCCGAGTTCGGCCACGTGGAGGATCGCGTGGGCGTCGGTGAACAGGCCCAGCCCGAACGGTCCGATGGCAAGCCCCGCCACGAGGTAGCCCAGGACCGAGCCGAGCCCCAACCGCTTGAATAGGGGCACGGCGACGACGCCGGCGGCGAGGAGGGCGACGACCTGAACAAGCTCGCTCGCGGCCCCGGTTGCTTCAACAGCCATGATCTGGACGAGCCTCTTGGTCGAACTTCGGACGTGGGGCACGGCGCCGCCGACCGGGGGCCGCCGTATTGGTCGTCAGCGGGTGCGCGGGTCTATGGCAGACCCGCGCGCTGTTGCTCAAGGATAGCGGACCGGCTGCGGCTCTTCCGGCAACGGGATGAACTCGGCATCGTTGGGCACCGTATCGAAGCGGCCCTGGCGCCAATCCTCTTTGGCCTGGGCGATCCGCTCCGGCCGCGACGATACGAAGTTCCACCAGAGATGACGCGGGCCGTCCATCGGCTCGCCGCCCAGAACCATGAATCGGGCGCTTTCCGTCGCACGAATACTGATGCGGTCGCCCGGCCGGAACACCAAGAGCTGGCCGGGACCGAAGCCGTCTCCGGCGATCTCGATCGCCCCCGCGACGGTGTAGATCGCGCGCTCGTCGTAGGTCGGATCGAGCGGCAGGACGGCGCCTGCCTCCAGCATCACGTCGGCGTAGACCATCGGGCTCGACGTGCGGACCGGCGAACGCGCCCCGAAGGCCTCGCCCGCGATCAGGCGGACGGTCTTGCCCTCGCCGGTGAGAACCGGAAGCGCTTCCGCCTCGTAGTGCTCGAAGGCCGGGGCGTTCTCCTCGTCCCGGGCCGTCAGGGCGACCCAGCTCTGGATTCCGAACAGCCGCGAGCCGGTCCGGCGCAGCATCGGGGCGGTGCGCTCCGAGTGGGTGATGCCGCGTCCGGCGGTCATCCAGTTCAACTCGCCCGGCCGGATCGGCAGCTCCGTGCCGAGGCTGTCACGGTGCATGATCTCGCCGTCGAACAGGTAGGTCACCGTCGAGAGGCCGATATGCGGGTGGGGGCGCACGTCCATGCCCTGGCCGAGCAGGAACTCGGAGGGGCCCATCTGATCGAAGAAGATGAACGGGCCCACCATCCGGCACTCGGTGGACGGAAGGGCGCGGCGCACGGCGAAGGACCCGAGGTCGCGCGATCGCGGCACGATCAGGGTCTGGATCGCATCGCAACTGAAATGGTCGCCGGGAACCGGATCGTCCGCACTGTGCCAGCTCATCGCTCTCCTCCCATCGTGTTCGCGGAACGGCGGGGCGCGGAGGCCTCCGCCATGAGGGACGGCGCCACCATACCGCGCGTCGCCGGGGAGACTTATGAGGCAAAGGAGATAGATCGAAAACAGAAACGAACGAAATGCATCGTTTCTTAAAATGCGACCCACCGAGGCCAGGCCGGCAGATCAGGCGCCTTCGATCGACTGTCTTGTCCACAACGCCTGCCGGCAATTGCGCAGGGGGCCAGCGCGACGGATCAGCCGATATTCCCAACCGATTGAGAGGCGCGGCATCCGCGGTATGCATTCCGGTCAGCTGCCGCTGGACGCCTTTCTCAATTCGCGTGCCAGGGGCCGGTCCTCGCCCGTCTCACACACGATGTTCCCCCGCCAGAAGTGACGGAGCTGGAATCCGGCCCGGCGAACAGCCCGACGCCCACGCTCTCCGGCCTGTGCTCGGTCTACATCAACCATTCCCCCGCCGCGCAATCCTTGATCGACAGCGGCAGACCGCGCGGCTTATTGCGTCCAGGTGAGAGATCGGCACTTCCGGTGAGACCCACACGGGGCTTGCCAATCTTGACGAATCCAGGCCGGTACGACGTGCCGAGTGGAACCGGACCTGCGAAGCGTAACGGCAGGTTGTCTCGCGGGGCGACAGCGCAAAACGGCAGCATGGCGCCGATCAACACCGCTGGCTCTGCCTTGCCAAGCTCTCGGTTCTGCCTTCAGGTGTCCCGCCGGTGCGCTGAACCTGAGCCGGATCGAACGGCGGGGAGCGCCCGGCAATGGTCGAGATGACCCCGGTCTGATGTTCGAGAGCGCGACGGCCACGGCTTTTCCCTTCCTCGCAGGAGGCGGGCAACTGGGCGCGATGATGCGCTCAAATGCGTGGTCGCGCTCGCCACTCGGCCATCCGGAGTCCTGGCCTCCCTGTCTGCGATCGACCGTCAGCCTGATGCTGGGCTCACGCTTCCCGATGTTCGTGGCGTTCGGAGCCGAACTCGGCTTCCTCTACAACGATGCCTACGGCGAGATCCTGGGCGACAAGCATCCGCAGGCGCTCGGCCGGCGATTCCGCGAGGTCTGGCCGGAGATCTGGCCCGATATCGTGCCGCTCGTCGAGCGGGCGCTGTCCGGCGAGTCGACCTGGTCCGAGGACATGCCGCTGACCATGAACCGGCGTGGCCACGACGAGCAGACGTGGTTCACCTTCTCCTACTCGCCGGTACGCGACGAGGAGGGCCGGGTCGCCGGCATGTTCTGCGCTTGCACCGAGACGACCGGGCGCGTCCGCGCCGAGCTCGGTCTGCGCGAGGCGGAGGCGCGCCAGCGCGCCCTCGCCGACCATCTGCCGGGCGGCTACGTCTACCAGATTGCCACGCCCCGCGACGGATCGGAGCGCCGGTTCCTCTACGTGTCGCAGGGTTTCGAGCGCATGACCGGCCTGCCGGCGGAGGCGGTGCTCGCCGATCCCGCCGCGGCCTACGACCTCTTCCTGCCGGAGCATCGCCACCGCCTCGCCGAGGCCGAGGCGGTGGCGATCCGCGACGTCGCACCCTTCGATGTCGAGGTGCCGATGCGCCGTCCCGACGGCGGCATCCGCTGGACGCGCATCGTCTCCGCGCCGCGCCCCGTCGGCGACCATCTGATCTGGGACGGGCTCCACCTCGACGACACGGCGAGACGGCAGATCGAGGAGCAACTGCGCGAGAGCGAGCGGCGCTTGCGGCTGGCGACCGAGGCGGCCGAGATCGGGCTCTGGGACGTTGACGAGGTCAAGGGAACCCTGTTCTGGCCGGCGCGGGTGAAGGCGATGTTCGGGATATCGCCGGACGTGCCTGTGACGATGGCCGACTACTATGCCGGCCTGCACCCGGAAGACCGCGAGTCCACCAGCGCCGCCTACGCCGCCGCGGCGGATCCGGACCGGCGCGCCGTCTACGACGTCGAGTACCGCACGGTCGGCAAGGAAGACGGCGTCGTGCGCTGGGTCGCCGCCAAAGGCCGGGGCATCTTCGAGGGCGGGCGCTGCTTGCGCATGGTCGGCACGGCCATCGACATCACGGCGCGCAAACAGGCGGAAGCCGCGCTGCTGGATCGCGAGGCACGCCTCAAGGCCGTCTTCGCGCAGGCCGGCGCGGGCCTCGCCCTGTCGGATCTGGAGGGCCGCTTCACGGACGTGAACGAGACCTATTGCAGCATCGTCGGGCGCTCGCGCGAACAGGTGCTCGGATCTCGCATGATCGAGATCACGCATCCGGCCGATCGCGGGCGCAATGCGTCCGCCTTCGCGGCAGCGGCTCGCGACGGGACGGCGTTCGACATCGAGAAGCGGTACATCCGTCCCGACGGCGAGATCGTCTGGGTGCGCAACAGCGTCTCCGCGGTGCGCCTCGGCGAGGGCACGATCGCCGCCATGCTGGCTGTCAGCGTGGACATCACCGACCGTGTCCGCGCCGAAGCGGCTCTGCGGGAGAGCGAGGAGCAGTTTCGAGTCCTCTCGCAGGTGATGCCCAACTTCGTATGGGCCACCGACGCGAACGGGCGGGCCACTTGGTTCAACGAGCGCGTCTACGCCTATGCCGGGCTCAGTCCGGGTGCGCTCGATGCCGAAGGCTGGCGGGCCATCGTCCATCCCGATGATCGCGACCGTGTGGCCCGCGAATGGCTCGCCGCGGTGGCCGCCGTCGTCAGCTACCAGAGCGAGTACCGACTGAGGCGGGCGGATGGGGTCTACCGCTGGTTCCTGGGCCGGGGACAGCCCGTGGTGGCGGCCGACGGTGCGGTGCTGCGCTGGGTCGGCACCAGCACCGATATCGACGACCAGAAGCAGGTGATGGCCGACCTCCTGCGCTTCAACGAGGCCCTGGAGCGGCGCGTCGCCGAGCGCACGGCCGAGCACGACCGGGTCTGGCGCAACTCGCGCGATCTGTTGGTGGTGGTCGGCGCCGACGGCATCTTCCGCGCCGCGAACCCGGCTTGGGAGGCCATCCTCGGTTATGGCCCCACGGAAATCGTGGGCCGCCACTTCGCGGATTTCATCTGGCTTGACGACGTCGAAGCGACCCATGCCGCTCTCGAGAGCGCCGTACGCACCGGTCCGCTCACCGATTTCGAGAACCGCTACCGCCACAAGGACGGGACCTCGCGCTGGATCTCCTGGCGCACCGCGATCGAAGGCGATCTGGTCTATGCCTACGGGCGCGACGTCACCGCCGAGAAGGCGCAGGGCGAGGCGCTGCGGCAAGCCGAAGAGGCTTTGCGCCAGTCGCAGAAGCTGGAGGCCATCGGCCAGTTGACCGGCGGCGTGGCCCACGACTTCAACAATCTGCTGACGATCATCCGCTCCTCGGTCGACTTTCTGTGCCGCCCCGATTTGCCCGAGGAGCGCAGGAACCGCTACCTCGCCGCGGTCTCGGAGACTGTGGACCGAGCGGCCAAGCTGACCGGTCAGCTCCTTGCTTTCGCGCGGCGGCAGGCCCTGAAGCCCGAGACGATCGATGTCGGCGCCCGCCTGCGCAGCGTGGCCGATCTGATCGATACGGTGACGGGCGCCCGCATTCGGGTCGTCACCGCGCTTCCGGACCGGCCCTGCTTCGTCAAGGTGGACCTCAGCCAGTTCGAGACCGCTCTGGTCAATATGGCGGTCAACGCCCGCGACGCGATGGAGGGCGAAGGCACCCTGACGCTGCGCCTCGATTGCGGACAGTCGCTGCCCACCATCCGGGGCCATGCCGGCGCGCCGGGGCCGTTCGCGGCGGTCTCGCTGCACGATACCGGCGCAGGCATCGCGCCGGAGGTGCTGGCCCATATCTTCGAGCCGTTCTTCACCACGAAGGATGTCGGCAAGGGAACCGGCCTCGGCCTCTCCCAGGTTTTCGGCTTCGCCAAGCAATCGGGCGGTGACGTCGCCGTCGACAGCGCGCCTGGCCGCGGCACCACCTTCACGCTCTACCTGCCCGAGGTCGAGCCCGAGGCGACGGCCGGCGAGGAGCGTGGCAGGCCGGGTTCGATCGAGCCCGGTGGCTTCGGGCAGCAGGTTCTCGTCGTCGAGGACAACATCGAGGTCGGACGCTTCGCCACGCAGATCCTGGAGGATCTCGGCTACGTCACGACCTGGGCGGCGAATGCCGATGCGGCGCTGGCCTGTCTGACCGAGCGGGGGCCTGCGTTCGACGCCGTGTTCTCGGATGTGGTGATGCCCGGCATGAACGGGGTCGCGCTGGCCCACGAGATCAGCAAGCGCTTCCCGGACCTGCCCGTCGTGTTGACCTCGGGCTACAGCCACGTGCTGGCCCAGGAAGGCAGTCACGGTTTCGAGCTTCTGCAGAAGCCGTACTCGGCTGAACAACTCTCGAGAATCCTGCAACGTGTGATGGCACGGCGCACCTGACAGCGCCTCCCCCCTCGCTTTGGGCGGGCTTCAGTGTGCGCCGCTGCGCCGGATGCGGCGCAATCCGAGACGTTTCCAGCCGATCACGACGCCCGACACGGAGATGATCAATCCGGCGGCGGAGAGGAGCCAGAGCACGGCGTCCCAGGCCGGGCGGTTCTGCACCAGCAGGCGGAAGTCGAGACTGTGCGGAGCGTTGAACAGCCAGCGATAGGTCCGCGCGGAACGGTCGGCTCGGTTGAGAACCTCACCCGTCTCCGGGTCGAGATGGAACCACGTCGCGTCCGCATCACTGAACTTCACCCGCAGGACCGGCAGGCGCCGCTGTTGGTGATGGGAATACCAATAGGCATCCTCCTCGGTCAGGAGCACCGCTTCGCGGATCGTGGCATCGGGCAGGAGCCGGCCGGCCGCCTTCACCAATCCGGCGATCGTCGGGGCCGCCCCTGCCGATGTCGAGCCATCCCGGCAGGCCAGGATGGCCCGCGGTTCGCCGCCGAGCCAGCCGAACCGCGCCTCGACGGCGTCGGGGCAGGCTGCGGCGCGGAGGACGGCGAGATCCTGCCCCCAGCGGGCCTCCGTCACGCCGGCATAGCGTTCAATCATGGCTTGGCTCGGCGTCCTCGCGCCGAACCAACGGTTCGGGTTCATCGACAGCCAGCCGCTGGCGACGAAGGTCAGTAGGGTCAGGCCGCCGACAAGACCGCCGACATGGTGCCACGCCGCCCAGCCGCGATAGGGCGAAACCGAGCCTGATGCGTAGCGCTGCCGCAGCCGGACACGCAGCAGCCCGACCCATAAACCGGTCACCGCACCGGCAACGGCGACGCCGGAAACCCAGAGAACGACATCCCGCCACAGAGCGGCCTGCGCCCGCAGGGGTGTCAGGTAGATCCAGTGCGGGATGGCGCCGAACCAGTTCCAGAACCGCTCCCGCCTCGTGGTGTCGAGAGCCACCTCGCCCGTGCGGGCGGAGACGTAGAGGCGGGTATCCTCAGGATCGCCGAGGGCGATGAGATGGAACGGCCGCAACGGGTCGTAGCGCGCCGTCACGGACCACTGATCGCGGTCGATCTCGCCGAGGAGCCGGGGCCGCGTCGCGCGCCGGTCGTGGCGGGCGATGGCGAGCGCCTGCCCAGGATCGATGCCGGTGATCAGGCGCCGTCCGCTTGCCAAGACCGTCGCATGCCCGCCATCCCAACCGACGATGCGGTAGACCGGATCCCCATCGAGCATGGCAAGGCGCAGGTCCCGCGGAAAGCGGGTCTGGCCGGCGGCTTCGAGTGCCTCGCTCGGCGTCACCACCACCCGGTCCCAGGCGAGGCGCGGCAGGCCGCCACGTCGCTCCGCCTCGGTCAAGCTGGGAAAGCCGACATACATCATGACGAGGCCGGACACGAACCACGTCACGAACAGGAGGCAGGTGAGGATGCCGAGCCAGCGATGGGCGAGATAGAGCCAGCGCTTGCCGCGCTTGAGGAGCGCACGCCTCATGATCGATCCACCGGCCGCCGGTCGTTGCGACTGCCGAGCCGGGGCCGCTCCCCTTTTGCGAAACACATCGACACGCGCCCTCAGAAGGCGATGTTATAGGCGACCTCGACCGAGCGAGGCCGACCCAGCAGCCACGCCGCCGAACTCCCCGTCACGGGGTAGACCTTGTCGAGCAGGTTGTAGGCGCGCAGGCTGAAATGCGAGGTCTCGCTCACACGGTAATCCACGCTCGCATTGACGACCTCATAGGCTGGCCGGCGGGCCGTGTTGGCGAAGTCGCTGAAGGTCTCGCCGACGAACTGCACGCCGGCGCGCGCCTCCCATCGCGGCGCGAACGCCCAGCTCAGCCAGAGATTGGCGACGCGCTCGGGCACGTTGACCGGCTGGTTGCCGGCGAAGTTGACGGCGACGCCGGCGACGGCCTGCTGGAAATCGTCGTACTGGGCATGCAGCAGGGCGATGTTGCCCTCCACCCGCCAATTCTCCCATAGGCCGAGCGAGGCGAACGCCTCGACGCCGTGCGAGGATTGGCTGCCGACCTGGACCGACACGGACGGGCGCAGCGGATCCACCGTCAGCAGGTTGTCCTTCTTGATCCGGTAGCCGGCCAAGGTGAACTCGCCGCGGCCTTCCCAGAACGACTGCTTGTAGCCGATCTCGATCTGCTCGCCGGTCGAGAGTTGGAAATCCTTCTGCGCCAGCGTCAGCGTGATGAGAGAGTTCACCGGATCGACGGCGGTGGCGTAGCTTGCGTAGAGCGCGCTGTCGGGCGTCGGGTTGTAGACCGCACCGAAGCGATAGCTCACCGCGCTGAAATCCTTGGTGAAGCCGGCCGAAGGATTGCGCGGATCCTCCCGGCGGACGGTGGGCGCATCGTAGCGCGCGCCGGCGATCAGCGAGAGCTGATCGGATAGGACGAGGCGATTCTCAGCAAACAGCGAGTACTGATTGGAACTCGTGAGATAGCCGAGCGTGGTCGGATCAAGGCTGGTGAAGACGCCCGGGCTGAAGACGAACGGATCGACGCTGCTCTCGCCGCGGTAGGGCGCGTTGTTGGTGTGCTTGAACCGGATGTGGTTGATGTCGAAGCCGGCGACAAATTCGTTGCGTAAGCCGAACAGCTCGCCCTTGAAGGCGGCGTCGAAGCGATTGCCGATCTGCTCCTGATCGTGGAAGATCTCGATCGGGCTGGTTCGGCGGATCAGGCCGGTATTCGGCACGAAGCCATAGGTCTCGACGTTGCGCCAGTGCCGATCCGACACGAGACGGTAGGCCGTGTTGCGGATCGTGATGTCGGCAGTCGGCGTCCACTCGGTCTTGAACTGTGTCCAGTTGTCCTTGAAGACGATGCGGCTGTCGTTGACGTTGTAGTTGTTGAATCGAGTTCGCGGATCGATCCGGCCACCGATCAGCGGCGTCCCGAAGTAGCGCAGGGGCTCCTGGTAGCCGTAATCGTGCGACAGGGTGAAGGCGAGGTCGGGCGTCGCCTGGAAGAGCACGGCCCCCGAGACCGCAAGATTGGCGAAATCGCCGTTCTGGCGCAGCCAGCCATCGGCCTGATTGGCGCTGACGTTGAGGCGGTAGAATACGCTCTCGCCGACTGGACCGCCGCTGTCGAAGGCGAGGCGCTTCACGCCATCCGATCCGAGAGCGGCGCGAGCCGCGTTGATCGGGACGGCCGTCGGCTTCTTGGGCACGACGTTGATGACGCCGCCGATGGCACCGTCCCCGTACAAGACCGAGGCCGGTCCGCGCAGCACCTCGATCCGATCGACGTTCCATGTGTCGAAGGGATAGGTGATCGTTCCGGCGCCGACATAGAGCCGGGTGCCGTCGTAGAGCTGCATCACCGAGTTGACACCGGCAAAGCCGCGGGAGGTGTAGGCGCCCAGACCGTTGCCGGGCGCGCCGATCGTCGTGATGCCGGCCGCGTTCTGGGTGATCGCCTCCTGCACGGTTTCCTGACCGCGCTCGCGGATCTTCTGGCCCGGTATCACCTCGATGCTGGCCGGCGTCTGCAGCGGCGAGAGATCGAGACGGCTGCCGCTGCGGTTCGGCGCGGTGAGATTGAGCCCGGTCGGCGCCGCCGTGTAGGGCGTCCGCGCCAGCAGCCGCGTGCCGGATCCGGCTCCCTGCACGGCAAGCTCCTCCAGAGCGACGGCGTGCGATTCGCTGGCAACATCCGTGCGGTCCTGAGCCGCCAGGGAGGTCGCATGCAGAATGAGGGCGCCGGCCGAGAGCAGCAGGGCGGCCGGCAGGTACTCGGCAGGCGAGTGGGGGCGATCAACGGACGACATGGGACGAGCGGCCTCGGGCAACGGCAGTGGCACGTCACCGCGAACGAGGCCTCGGGCCGCATCTCCCCACGGGAGTGGCGCGCCTTCGACACCCGTCAGGACACCCCGCCCGACGCGTTTCGCGTGTGACCACGACTGACGGCAGGTCTCCTGGCTCGCGGGTCGCTGCCCTCTCACCGTCTTCCCGGGCGAGGCTGCCCAGTGACATGGTGGCGGAAGGCTCGCCGCTTACAGTTGCGGGGGCAGCCGCGGCATCGGACTGACGTCCTCACCGCGTTCCCTTTTGATCCCCGAGGGGAACCGTCGAAGCCTAGCTATTCGGCGCCGGCAGGGAGTGTCAATTCCGATCATGGAACTCGGTGTTCGATCGATGTGGCTAACGGTGCAGCCGTCGCTGGGTCGGGCTTCGCCCGCAACGCCTCGACAGCGGGAGGCTGCGGATCGGTGACGTCGGTCACCGACTGCGGCCGGGCGGCAGGATCATCGCCGTGTCCGGGTCCGTGACGTCACCCTGCTGCTGCGGCTCGACCGTCAGCTTCGCAGCGAGTTCGGGCGTCTTGCCTCCCGCCCGCTCCTGGGTCGCCGCAACCTGCTGTTCGCGGGCCTGTTCCGGCGTCAGCTCGCCGCGCACCACAGCACGGGCGAGATTCAGGCTCAGCACGTTCTCGGCCTCGTCCGCGCCGTAGGCCGTAAGCGTGCCCCGCGTCCGATCCGGAATCACGCTGCCGTTGAAGGTCGCCACTGCGCTGAAGAGGTTGAGCGGCACCTTGTAGGGCAGGCTTTGTTCCACAACGTCGCTGTGCTTGGCCGGGAAGTCGTGCTCGGCCCCGACCTTGTGCACCACGGTTCGGATCCACGGCCCGTTTCGGTGCCAGATCAGCAGGGTCGCCGTCTGCTCCTGCGGCGGGCCGTACTTCTCCGCAATCGCTGCCGCGGCCTTGCGAGCGGGCTCCGGCCAGTCCGCCGCGATCGGTTCGGCGGCGCCGGCGCCGCCGGCTGTGAGGACGAGCGCGACGGCGAGGGCGAAGCGGCAGGAGCCGGACGGGGACATGGAACCTCCCTGATGACGCCGGGCCGGATCGGGATCGCACGCGGCGATGAGAGGGTTGCCGCAAAGGAGTCGCGTTGCCCCGGCCCTGCGCTGGGTATAGGCCCTCTCTATAAGAATGGTTCCAGGGAGACGCCCCATGGCGCAGCCGATGTCGCTGGACGTGAACGGGCGCGCGACGTCCGTGACCGTGGACGACCCCGAAACGCCGCTGCTCTACGTGCTGCGCGACGATCTCGGCTTGCACGGCCCGCGCTTCGGCTGCGGGCTGGGCCAGTGCGGTTCCTGCACGGTGCATATCGACGGGCAGGCCGTGCGCTCCTGCGTCACGCCGGTCTCCGGCCTGAAGCCGGGGGCGAAGATCGTGACGCTCGAAGGCCTCGGCGGGCCCGACAAGCTCCACCCGGTGCAGGCCGCCTTCATTGAGGAGCAGGCGGCGCAGTGTGGCTACTGCATCAACGGCATGATCATGCAGTCGGCCGCCCTTCTTAACAAGACACCGAAGCCCGACGAGGCGGCGATCCGGCAGGCGCTGGCGCAGAACCTCTGCCGATGCGGCACTCATCTGCGGATCGTGCGCGCTGTTCAGCGCGCCGCCGGCACGCTGTGAGGGAGGCTGACGCCATGAACGCGCCCACCCTCTCCCGCCGCAATCTGCTTCTCCAGGGCGGCGCCCTGGTCGTCGGCTTCTCGCTCTCCGGAGGCAGAGCCGTCGCGCAGACGGTCTTCGCGCCGGTGACCACCAACGGCTTCTCGAAGCCGGTCGCGCCGGACCAAGTCGACAGCTTCCTGGCGCTCGGCGCCGACGGCCGCGCCACGATCTTCTCCGGCAAGGTCGATCTCGGCACCGGCATCAGGACCGCGATGGCCCAGATCGCCGCGGAGGAGCTCGACCTGCTCCTCGACCGCGTGACGGTCGTGCAGGGCGACACCGCGCTCACCCCCGACCAGGGCCCGACCTACGGCAGCCTCTCGATCCAGAAGGGCGGCGTCGAGATCCGACAAGCGGCCGCGACCGCCCGCGCCCGGCTCCTTCAGCTTGCCGGCGAACGGCTCGGCCTATCCGCCGACGCGCTGGTGAGCGAGAACGGCACCGTGCGGCCGAAGGCGGGCGGAGCGGGCGTCACCTACGGCGAACTCGTCAAGGACGGACGCCTCGACCTCAAGGTCGATCCCGCTATCAAAACCAAGGACCCGTCGGCCTTCGCCCTCGTGGGCACCTCGGTGGCGCGGATCGACATCCCCGACAAGATCACCGGCCGCTTCACCTACATGCAGGATTATCGCGTGCCCGGCATGGTGCATGCCCGCGTGGTCCGCCCGCCCGCCATCGGCGCGGAACTGCAGGGCGTGGACGAGGCTTCGGTCGCGGGAATTCCCGGCCTGATCCGCGTCGTCCGGCAGGGCAACTTCCTCGCGGTCGTCGCCGAGCGGGAATGGGCGGCGGTGAAGGCGGCCGGACAGCTCAAGGCGACATGGTCGCGATGGGAGGGCCTGCCCGAACAGGACAAGCTCTGGCAGCACGTGCGCGCCACGAAGGTGACGAAGGACGACGTCACCAGCAGCACCGGCGATGCCGAGGCGGCTCTGGGGCGGGCCGCCCGCGTTCTGGAAGCGAGCTACGACTTCGCCATCCACACCCATGGCTCGATCGGGCCCTCCTGCGCCATCGCCGAGTTCAAGGACGGGCTGCTCACCTGCTGGACCGCCTCGCAAATGACGCACGCGCTGCGCAAGCAGCTTGCGGCGATGACCGGTCTCGCGCCGGAGGCGGTGCGCTGCATCTACATCGAGGGGTCGGGCTGCTATGGCCGCAACGGCCACGAGGACGCGGCGGGCGACGCGGCGCTGCTCGCCCGCGCGGTCGGCCGGCCGGTGCGGGTGCAATGGTCGCGCGCCGACGAGCACGGCTGGGACCCGAAGGGACCGCCGACGCTGATCGACCTGAAGGCGGGGCTCGACGGCGAGGGCAACGTCGCCGCGTGGTCCTCGCAGTTCCATGTGCCGGAGGGCGCGGCCGGCAACGTGCCGCTGGTGGCGGCCGACCTCGCCGGCCTGCCGCACGAGACCGCGATGTCGCCGGGCAACATCATCCAGAACTCGGCCCTGCCCTATGCCTTCCCGAATGTGCGCACCGTCTGCCACCGGCTGGCCACGACGCCGTTCCGGCCATCGTGGATCCGGACGCCGGGGCGGATGCAGAATACCTATGCCAACGAGGCCTTCCTCGATGAGTGCGCGGCGGCCGCGGGGATCGATCCGCTGGACTATCGCCTGCGCGCGCTCAAGGATCCGCGCGGCATCGAGGTGCTGAAGCGAGCCGCCGAGATCGCGCAATGGGAGGCTCGCCCCTCGCCGGTCAGGGACGTCTCCGGCGACGTGCTGCGGGGCCGTGGCATCTCCTACGTGAAGTACGAGTTGAACCGGACCTACGTGGCCGGCGTGGCCGAGGTTGAAGTCGATCGCCGCACCGGGCGCGTACGCGTGCCGCGCTTCTTCGTGGTTCAGGATTGCGGACAGATCATCAACCCGGACGGCGTGCGCAACCAGCTCGACGGCAACGTCATCCAGACGGTGAGCCGCGTCCTGCTGGAGGAGGTCACCTTCGACCGCGGCGCGGTGACCAGCCTCGACTGGGCGAGCTACCCGATCCTGACCTTCCCCGACGTGCCCAACGTGGTAATCGACCTGATCGATCGACCGACCGAAAAGCCGTGGGGTGCGGGGGAGCCCTCGGCGGCCATCGTTCCGTCGGCGGTGTCGAACGCGATCTTCGATGCGTCGGGCGTCCGCCTGCGCTCGGTGCCGTTCACGCCGGCCAAGGTGAAGGCGGCCCTGCAGGCGAGCTGACGGGCCAGCGGCCGCCACCGCCGGCCCCGGAGCGCCTGTCGCCTCGCGCAGCAGGCGCTCGCCTCGACGTGATCCGTTCGGGGCCGGGACAAGACGGTGCCGCAGTTCACCTCGACCGGTCGGGACATCGGTATGAGGCGCCTCATAGACGGCCCGGATCGACGGGCTCCAAATCCTTCAGGAAGCGCTGGCCGTTGCGGACATACTGCTCGGCCGCCATGCGCGTCATCGCGGTGATGTCCATATCGCGGGTCGGCACGGCCTTGGCGGGCACCCCGACGATGAGGCTGCCGTCCGGGAATTCGGCGCCCTCGCGGACCAGGGCGTTCGCGCCGACGATGCAGCCTCGGCCGATGCGGGCGCCGTTGAGCACCGTGGCGCCCATGCCGATCAGGGTGTCGGCGCCGATGGTGCAGCCGTGGACAATGGCGCCGTGCCCGACGGTCACCCCCTCCCCGATCGTGAGCGGAAAGCCGGGATCGGCGTGCAGCACCGCTCCGTCCTGGATGTTGGTGCGGTCACCGATCTCGATCGGATCGTTGTCGCCGCGGATCACCGCTCCGAACCAGATGCCGACGTCGAGACCGATCCGTACCCGTCCGATGACGTGGGCGCCGGGCGCGACCCAGATTCGGGTCGCGTCCGCGACGTGCGGGGCGTGCTCGCCCAGGCGATAGAGCGCCATGCTCCGTCCTTTCCAACCGTGTTCGCCGCAACCTGACCGGTGCGGGCGGCGCAGGATATCACTATCAACCGGACGGAAGTCGCGGGTTCTGCCAACGCCCGTGCCCAAGCCAATCCCCTTGCGATGATGGCGAGGCGCGGGCGGACGCGGCGCTCGCTCGGCATCCGCGGTCTCGAACGGCGGCGCGACCGCCTCGGGGCACGTCCCGGTGCGAGCGTATGCCGCTATCCCGGAACGCTCGGTGGACGATTGGGTCTCGAACCTGATGGTAGTGTCGGCATCCGCGAGTCGTTGCCCGCGCGAAGCCGGGTCGTGATCGACTTGGGAGAAAACTTCTGCCTCGCGATCAAGCGAGAGAAGAAGTCTCTCGAAGGCGCCGGAAATACGAAAAACCTCACCATTGCTTCCGGGCTAGGCTCGACCAATCTTTCAAGGCATATCCTGGTCTATCCGCAAACCGCCGTCTGCCAATCCATTGGTTGCCATGCGTCCCGTCCAATTCGATTCTTTCGGCGAACCTGTCGCTCAAGCGGTCGACGAACAGCCCACCACGGCGTCGCGGATTGCCTTGCGGACCGGCGTCGGCCTGTTCTGGGCGGCGGTGGTAGCCATCGTCGCCGCGCGTGCGATCTATTTCGATCCGGCGCTGGCGGAGCGGTTCGGTAGCGTGGCCGCGCTTATCAAGACCGTCGTCGGGGTCTGACCAGCCTGCCGCAAACAGCTCTGATTGATCGGACATGAAGGCGCCGCGGGCTCTCCGCAGCGCCTTTTTCTGTGCGGCATCCCGCCGGTGATACGGTCTCCGCTCGATCGCTTCGGTGTCTCTTCGTCATTGCGAGGCGAAGCCGTGGCAATCCAGGGTTCCGTACTCTTCGGAGATGTCGCATCTTGGATCGCCTCGGCTTCGCCTCGCGATGACGGCGTCGAGCAAAAACCGAAGCGATCAACCAGACATGGCATAACACCGTCCAACGCGGTCCGGGCAGGAAGGGCTTGAGCCGCCGATCCGGGGCATCGGTCGCCCGGCCAAGCCGACGCCCGACATTTCGAGCGCAGGGCTTAAGGCCGCCCGCACACCCGTCTGCGGTGAGCGGCCGGCGTGCTGGTGCGGAAAAGGCTCAAGCCCGAACCTTCGATCGGGACATCTCAAAGAGCGCTCGGCGGCATCGATTGCGTGTAGGAGGTATCTCTTTACACCCCGCGCAGGACAGAGAAATTCTTCTATGAAGCCGGCGTGAAAGCGATGCCGAAATTCGGCATCAAGGGACGACGATGCTGCAGATGAACCGCCTCTCGAGGCCGCCGGAGCTCCGCTTTTCCGCGTCGCGCCTGAAGGAGCTGGCGCCCGGCATCGCGCTGTGTCTCGCGGTGACGCTGGTCTCGATCGGTTTGCAGAACCTCGAAGAGAGCGCCTTCGAGCACCCCTACATCGAGGCACTGGTGATCGCGATCCTGCTCGGCATGGCGATCCGAACCTTCTGGGCACCGAGCCCGCTGTGGCGCTCCGGCATCGCCTTCAGCGCCAAGCAGCTTCTCGAAGTCGCGGTGATGCTGCTCGGTGCCTCTATCAGCTTCGCGGCGATCGTCGCTTCCGGGCCGGTCCTGCTCGCGGCAGTCGTCGCCACCGTGGTCATGACGATCGCCGCCAGCTATGCGATCAGCCGTCTGCTCGGACTGGGCGAGCGGATCTCGATCCTCATCGCCTGCGGCAACGCGATCTGCGGAAATTCGGCCATCGCGGCGGTCGCCCCCGTGATCGGCGCCGACAGCGACGACGTTGCCTCCTCGATCTCCTTCACCGCCATCCTCGGCGTGCTGATGGTGCTCGGCTTGCCGCTGCTGATCCCACTGCTCGGCCTCGGCGCTGGCCAGTACGGAATCTTGGCCGGCCTCACGGTCTACGCGGTGCCGCAGGTTCTCGCCGCCACCGTGCCGGCCGGGCTCGCCGCGACGCAGATCGGCACGCTGGTCAAGCTCGTGCGCGTGCTCATGCTCGGCCCCGTCGTCGTCGGCCTCTCGCTCCTGGCTCCGCGCTTCGACGCGACCGCGGAAGCCGGCGGAACGCGCCGGATCGATCCGTTCAGGCTGGTGCCGTGGTTCATCGTCGGCTTCCTCGTGCTGGCCGCGTTCCGCTCGCTCGGGCTCGTGCCCGATGTCGCGCTCGGCCCGGTCACGCGGACCGCCGGCATCCTCACCGTGATCTCGATGGCCGCCCTCGGACTCGGCGTCGATGTGCGGGTGATCGGACGTGTCGGCGGGCGCGTCACGGCGGCGGTGACGTTGTCGCTCGCGCTGCTGCTGCTGGTGAGCCTCGGGCTGATCCATCTGCTCCGGCTCGGCTGAGCCCGGTCCGCAGACGCCGCTCTCAATCTCGACCTCCCCGACAATCCATCCCATAACCGCCCATCATGGCGCCCCATCCGACACTCTTCGACGAGGCATCGGCGCATCTGCCGCTCTTCGACGACCTGAGCGATGCGACCGTCGATCGTCTCGCTGTCGGCGGCTTCGGGCGCGGGCTGCTCACGGCCTCGCTGCGGGCCCGCCTCCGCAAAGGCGGCTTCGCGCATATGGGGGCGCTGGCGCTCGCGACGCCGGCTGGCCTGATGGCTTTGCGCAAGGTCGGTCCGGTCCGTGTCGGCGCGATCCGAGCCCATATCCTCGATGAATTGGCCCGGTTCCTCCCAGAGGCGCGAGCGATGCACGATCGAGACACGACGGATTGGCGCCGCCTGGACCGATTGCGCACCGTGCCCGTGGGCGCGCTTGGTCTCGTCCCGGCTCTTATCGAACGGTTCGGTTCAAACGGGCCCGGTTGGGCCGATCTCGCGGCGCTGCGGCGCATCGAGGTCGCGAGGGCGCTCGGCGTCTCGGGCGCGGATGTCGACGGAATCGTCTCCGCTCTCGTCCGCGCCGTTCGGCCAGATCCGCGAAGCATGCCGTCGCCCCGGACGCTGCGCGAGGGCGACACGCCGTGCGGGATGGACATTGCGAAGACAGAGGCCGAACTCGTGCGTGAGCGAGACCGCGAGTGGGACGAGGCGGCGCCTGAGAGGCGCGCGTTATCCCGTCGGGCACTATGAGACCAAGTCAGGCGGTGGGCGCGCTACCGGTTGTCGCGAAGCCGGGTGCGACGCGAGATGCCCCATCCTCATCGAGCGCACCGCCGGCCCGAGACGAGCCGACGATCCAGCGAGCGGTGATGCGGGTAGGCATCATACGGTATCCGCGTGATGACCGCGGTCTGTTCTCTCGTCATTGCGAGGCGAAGCCGTGGCGATCCAGGGCTCCGCACTCTCCGGAAAAGTCGCGATCAAGCATCGGCTCGCTGAGCCGCCGCGTCCGCGGCGGGTACGCGGCGAAACAGCAACATGCCGACGATCATGGCGGCCACGAAGGTCGCGGCTTGCGCCGGCAGCACCGTGAGGAGGGTCAGCGCCGGGCCGGGGCACAGCCCGACCAGCCCCCAGCCGAGGCCGAAGACCGCGGCGCCGGCGATGAGGCGCGGATCGATGTTGCGCCGGGTCGGAAGGTCGAGCCGAGTCGCGAGCCCCGGCCGGCCACGCCGCTGCGCGACGCGATAGCCGACAGCCGAGACGGCCACAGCGCCTGCCATGACGAAGGCGAGGCTCGGATCCCAGCGTCCGGTCACGTCGAGGAAGGCGAGGACCTTGGCGGGATTGGCCATGCCCGAGACGATCAGACCGAGCCCGAACAGCAGGCCGACGGCGAAGGCGGATGCGATCGCGGCCATGGCTCAGGCTCCGAGCAGACGATGTGTGACGAGGACGGTCAAGATCGCGGTGACCATGAACATGAGGGTCGCGACGAGTGAGCGGGGCGAACCGCGCCCGATGCCGCAAACCCCGTGGCCACTGGTGCAGCCCGCCCCGAGCCGGGCGCCGAAGCCGACAAGGAGGCCGGCGACCGCCAGGAGTGGGAACGAGGCTTCGACGGTCACCGGTGGCAGGCTTCCTCCCAGAACGGCATAGGCCGGCGGAGCCAGGATCAGGCCGGCCAGGAAAGCGATCCGCCAGCCGATCCCGCCCGCGGCAGGGGCAAGCAACCCATCGAGGATTCCGCTGATCCCGGCGATGCGCCCGTTGAGCAGCAGCAGCAGAGCGGCGGACGCGCCGATCATAAGGCCGCCGAGCGTGGCGCTGAGGGGTGTAAAGCCGTCCATCGGATCACTCCTGAATTGCGACCCCGCCGCATCCGTAGACACCATGCGCCCCTCGCTCGGCTTGGGCGGGCGATGGAG